>JAYYWX010000155.1:0-16800 GCA_036341255.1 Actinomycetota bacterium
TGTGGAGGACGATCCAGCCGCAACCCGAGCGAGCACCCCGTCGTGCCGCAAGGCATGCGAGGGGCGCGCAACCAAGTACCGCAATCGAAGGTGACGGCAACCCTGCTCTTCGATAAATGAAGGGCCTGCTGCCGCGCGAACGTCCAGGCGCCCACCCCCGCCGACCACCGAGCACCACGAGGACCGGAGGGCGTGCCGTGAAGGGGGTTCACGAGGAACCCTCCAGTCGCCCCATGGAGCAGGTTGCTTGTCGGCGTACGGGGTCTCGAGACGGCGCTGGCGCGCCTCCTCGACCGGCGGACGGGACAGCGCTCCTCGCACCTC
Source organism: Actinomycetota bacterium (assembly GCA_036341255.1). Taxonomy (GTDB): domain Bacteria; phylum Actinomycetota; class Actinomycetes; order Propionibacteriales; family Nocardioidaceae; genus Nocardioides. The sequence continues at coordinate 325 of JAYYWX010000155.1, forward strand.
GACCAGCGCAAGGGGACCGCGCGGGCACACACCGAAAGGCCGACAGCCCGAGGGCTGCCGGCCTTCACGTGGTGCGTGCGGCTGGCTCTAGTTGGTCGAGCCGTAGACCACGACGGGTGCGTTGACGTTCGCCGGGGAATCCCCCTGCGGGCTCGTCTGCGACGAGACGACGCCGACCACCGTGACGGTGGCCACCGCTCCGCCGACGATCATCGCCGCGACGGTGCCAATAATGCTTCCCACTTCTCCACCCTCCCTCAAAGGTAGGAAAACGTTAGCAGTCTCACGCCCTATCCGGACAAAATCCGACGCAAACGTTGACGAGCGCAACGGACGCCACCGACGAGGGCGGTGAGCAGGACCACCAGGTGCGCCGCCCAGGCGAGGCCCATCGCCACCTGCCAGGAGGTCGGCGAGGTCGTCTCGTCGACGTCGTCCAGCCGCACGACCCGAAGGCGCCCGTCGTCGAGGAGCGTCTCCCCCGCCACGTCCGGCGCCGGCCCGGAGGCGGTCAGGTCGGTGGCGACCGCCCCGACTCCCAGGGAGCCGAGGGCACCGGCCCGCGCTTGCGGGCTGGGGAGGCCGAGCGCGTCCCGGACGCGTCGCACGCGCCGGTCCTCGCCCTCGATGACGACGTCGTCGACCACCAGCTCGTCGGAGGCGACGGGCACTGGGAGCAGCACCCTGCCCAGCGGGTCGAGGACCTTGTGCCCGTCGTTCCAGTCGGGCTGCCGATAGCTCGAGAGCGGCAGCACCAGGACGTCGCCCACCTCCTCGCCGAGCGCGGCGCGGGCGTCGGCGTAGGACACCGGGTAGTCGACCGCGGCCAACCGCCCCCCGGCTCCCCACGCACCGTCGGGCAGGACCGTGACCGGCCACACCACCACGACGACCGCCAAGGAGACGCGCGCCGGCGCCGCCCAGCGGTCGCGGGTCCGCCGCCAGGCGCCGTCGACAGCGACCGCGACGAGCGCGACCAGCAGGGGGACGCACAGCACGAGGAGGCGCGAGCCGTCGCGCAGCACTCCCCCACCCGGTACGACGCCGGCCAGCAGCCCGAACGGACCGGGAGCGGCCCACGTGAGCACCGCCAGCAGCCACCCGACCGCCCACAGCAGGACGAGCGGCGCCCACGGGACCGCGATCACGACCGAGTGCCGGCGGACCCGCCGGACGCCGAGGACGAGCAGCGGCACCAGGACCAGCAGGGCGGCGAGCGCCGCGGGACCGGTGCGACTGACCGGCACCACCTCCGCGTTCCAGACCCCGCCCAGGGTCAGCGCCGCGAGCGGACCGGGCAACGGACCCTCCCCGGACAGGGCGAAGAGGCGCGCAGCGGCGGGGTCGCTCACGGCGTCCCGGACGTGCAGCAGGCCGGAGACCAGCCACGGGGCCTGCGCTGCCAGCGCGAGGAGCGCCCCCCGGGCCCACAGCCGGCGCTCACCGGTCCCGAGCAACAGCCCGGACAGCAGCACCAGCGACGTGGCCAGGCCCGCGCTGACGCTGAGGCTGCCGAGCAGCACGGCGAGCAACAGCCACCACGGGGCCCGGCCGGTCGCCCGCCAGCGGTTCGCGCCCAGCAGGACCCATGGGAGTGCGGCGTACCCGAGCAGGACCGGCCAGTGGCCCAGCACCAGCCGCTCGACGACGAACGGATTCCAGCCCCACAGCGTGACCGCAGCGAGCCGGGACACCACACCGAGACCGGTCAGGACCCGGTCGATGCCCAGCGCGCCGCCGACCAGCATCCCGAGCAGCACCAGCTTCTGCAGCAGCATCCCGGGGACGACCTCGTCGAGCACCGCCACCCAGGCGTCGCTGGGCACCGCCCGGGGAAGCCCGCTGCCGAGCCCCAGGACGTCCGCGCGCACCGCCAGGTCGCGCACCCACACCATGTCGAAGGACAGGACGTAGCCGGGGCCGAGCGCCGGGCCGAGCACGAGCCCCGCGAGTAGGAGGGACCACCCGGCGACCAGCGCACGCTGCCAGGTCGCACGCGGATCCGGGGTCGCCACACGAGGAGCAAAGCACGTCGGGGCTTCGCCCACCTTTTCGCGGGCGTTGGCCGACACTTCCCCGGGCGGCCACGACCTCACCTAGTCTCACAGGGTGACGACCACGACTGAGCAGGCCTCGGGGGCCTCAGGGAACCAGGAGGGTCGCCGACGGCTGCCCGACCTGAAGGCGCTGCTTCGCAGCAGCGCCGGCATCGCCGTGGCCATGGCGGTCATGAACGTCGCGACGTACGCCTTCCAGATGATCTCGGCGCGTCTCCTCGGCCCGACCGAGTACGGCGCGGTCGCCTCGCTCATGGCGCTGCTGATGGTCGTCGCCGTCCTCCAGCTCGGTCTGCAGGCCACCGGCGCCCGACGCATCTCGGCCGAGCCGGAGCACGTCGGCCAGATCGAGCGCATGGTCCTGCGCGTCACCTACCGCGCGGCCCTCGGACTCGGCCTGCTGATGATGGCGCTCGCGCCGGTGGTGCACCAGGTGCTGCGCCTGGACTCCGTGGTCCCGGCCCTCTTCCTGGCCGTGTCCGCGGTGCCGCTGACCATCATGGGTGGTCAGGCGGGTGTGCTCCAGGGCGAGCGCCGGTGGTTCTCGCTCGCCGGGATCTACCTCGCCATGGGCCTGGGCCGCGTGGTCGTCGGCACCGCCTGCATCGTCGTCTCCCCCACCGAGTCCGCAGCCATGTTCGGCGTGATGATCGCGATGTTCGCCCCGGCGCTGGTCGGCTGGCTCGCGCTGCGCCGCCCGGGGTTGCACGTGCGCGACGGCGACCGGCACAGCGACCAGCACACGGCGCGCCGGATCGTCACCGAGACCGGCAGCGCGTCGCTGGCGCTGCTGGCCTTCTTCGTGCTCTCCAACCTCGACATCGTGGTCGCTCGCAACGTCCTCGACGACCACGACGCCGGCCTGTACGCCGCTGGGCTGATCCTCACCAAGGCGGTGCTGTTCCTGCCGCAGTTCGTCGTGGTCGTGGCGTTCCCGGCGATGTCCACCCCGGCTCAGCGACGTCGAGCCCTGCTGCGCAGCCTCTTCGTGGTCGGCCTGCTCGGTGTGGTCTGCACCCTCGGCGCGTGGCTGCTCAGCGGCTTGGCCATGGTCTTCGTGGGCGGCGGGGAGTACTCCGACGTCGAGTCGCGACTGTGGGTCTTCGCCGTCCTCGGCACGCTGCTGGCGATGCTGCAGCTGCTCGTCTACTCGGTGCTGGCCCGGCGGGGCACCAAGACGACGTACCTGGTGTGGATGGCCGTGATCGCGATGGTCGTGCTGGCGAGCACGGTCGAGGAGCTGGGCACCCTGGTCGCGGTCGTGGTGTGCATCGACGCGGCCCTGTTCGCCGCCCTGCTGGGCATCAGCCTGTGGCGGCTCAAGGAGCCCGTGCCCGCGCAGCCCGAGGCCTGACTCCTCGCTAGTGCGCGGCCTCGTGCCACGAGCGGCCGGTCCCGACGGACACGTCGAGGGGCACGAGCAGGTCGGCGGCGGCGCCCATGTGCTGACGCACCAGCTGCTCGAGCTGGTCCCGTTCCCCCGCCGCCACCTCGAGCACGAGCTCGTCGTGGACCTGCAGCAGCATCCGTGAGCGCAACCCCGCCGTGGCGATGCCCTCCTCGAGGTCGAGCATGGCGACCTTGATCAGGTCGGCCGCCGACCCCTGGATCGGTGCGTTGAGCGCCATCCGCTCGGCCATCTCGCGACGCTGGCGGTTGTCGCTGGTCAGGTCGGGGAGGTAGCGCCGGCGACCGCGCAGGGTCTCGGTGAACCCGGTGCGACGCGCCTCGTCGACCACCCCGCCGAGGTAGTCGCGCACCCCGCCGAAGGTCTCGAAGTACTCGTCCATCAGGCCGCGCGCCTCGCCCGGCTCGATGCCCAGCTGCTGCCCGAGACCGAACGCGGACAGGCCGTAGGCCAGCCCGTAGTTCATCGCCTTGATCTTGGCGCGCTGCTCGGTGGAGACGTCCTCGGCCGCAACGTCGAAGACCCTCGCCGCGGTGATGGAGTGGAAGTCCTGGCCTGAGCGGAACGCCTCGATGAGCAGGGCGTCCTCGGACAGGTGCGCCATGATCCGCATCTCGATCTGGCTGTAGTCGGCTGTCATCAACGACTCGTAGCCCTCACCCACGACGAAGGCCTCGCGGATGCGACGCCCCTCCTCGGTGCGGATCGGGATGTTCTGCAGGTTGGGGTCGGTGCTGGAGAGCCGGCCCGTCGCGGCGATCGTCTGGTTGAACGTGGTGTGGATGCGCCCGTCGGCCGCCACGGTCTTCAGCAGCCCCTCGATGGTCTGCCGCAGCCGGATCACGTCGCGGTGGCGCAGCAGGTGCAGCAGGAAGGGGTGCTCGGTCTTGACGTACAACGCCTGCAACGCGTCGGCGTCGGTGGTGTAGCCGGTCTTCGTGCGCTTGGTCTTGGGCATGTCGAGCTCGTCGAAGAGCACCACCTGCAGCTGCTTGGGCGAGCCGAGGTTGATCTCCTTGCCGATGACGGCGTAGGCCTCCTCCGCCGCGGCGCGCACCTCGGCGGAGAAGTGCTGCTCCAGCGACCCCAGGTGCTCGGAGTCCACGGCGATGCCGAGGGTCTCCATGCGCGCCAGGAGGTGCACCAGCGGGAGCTCGATCTGCGCCATCAGCTCGGTGCCGCCGTGCTCCTCGACCGCGGTGTCGAGCGCCTCGGCGAGGTCGAGCACGGCGCGGGCGTGCAGCATCGCGGTGTCGGCGGCGGCGCTGTCGCCCTCGTCCCCGAGGGTGTCGAGGCTGAGCTGTCCGTCGTCGGCCTCTCCCTGCTTCAGCTCGCGCTTGAGGTAGCGCAGCGTCAGGTCGGCGAGGTCGTAGGAGCGCTGGTCAGGACGCACGAGGTACGCCGCGATCGCGGTGTCGCTCTGCAGGCCGGCCAGCGGCCATCCGCGGGCCGCGAGCGCCAGCATCGGGCCCTTCGCGTCGTGCAGGACCTTGGGCCGCGCGGCGTCGGCCAACCAGGCGGCGACCGCGGCGTCGTCGGCCGGGGTCACCTCGGCGGCGTCGAACCAGGCAGCCGTGCCGTCCGCCGCGGCCAGTGCCAGGGACCACACCTCGCCCGTGCCAGCGCGCCACTGGCCCTGCACGGCCACGCCCGTGGCGGCCTCGCCGGCCGCGTGCTCGGCCAGCCAGGGGCCGACCTCGTCGGCACCCAGGCACGTCCCGGCCAGCTCGAAACCGGAGTCGTCGACGACGTCCTCCTCCGAGCTCAGCGTCTCGAAGAGACGGTCCCGGAGCACCCGGAACTCCAGTCCGTCGAAGAGCGTGTGCACCGCCTGGCGGTCCCAGGGACGCAGCGCGAGGTCGCGCGGGTGCAGCTCGAGGTCGAGGTCACGCACCAGGGCGTTGAGGCGCCGGTTGCGCATGACGTCGCCGAGGTGCTCGCGCAGCGCCTCGCCCTTCTTGCCGGTGATCTTGTCGGCGTTGTCGATCACCCCGTCGAGGTCGCCGTAGGTCTTGAGCCACTTGGCCGCGAACCCCTGTCCGACGCCGGGGACGCCGGGGAGGTTGTCGGAGGTCTCTCCGACGATGGCGGCCAGCTCCGGGTACTGGTGGGGCGGGACGGCGTACTTCGCCTCGACCGCCTCGGGCGTCATCCGCGCGAGGTCGGAGACCCCCCGCATGGGGTAGAGCACGGTCGAGCGGTCGGTGACCAGCTGCAGGGAGTCGCGGTCACCGGTGAGGATCAGCACCTCCATGTCGGGCTCGGCCAGCGCCTGGGTCACCAGCGTGGCGATGATGTCGTCGGCCTCGAAGCCGTCCTTCTTCAGGAAGGGGATGTTGAGCGCGTCGAGGACCTCCTCGATCAGCGGCAGCTGGCTGGAGAACTCACCGGGGGTCTTGTTCCGCTTCGCCTTGTACTCGGAGTACTCCTGCATGCGGAAGGTCTGCCGCGAGACGTCGAAGGCGACCGCGACGTGCGTCGGCTGCTCGTCGCGCAGCACGTTGATGAGCATCGAGGTGAAGCCGTAGACGGCGTTGGTGTGCTGACCCGTCGTGGTGGAGAAGTTCTCCACCGGGAGCGCGAAGAACGCGCGGTAGGCCAGCGAGTGGCCGTCGAGCAGCAGGAGCCGGGGGCGGGCGTTCGTCTCGGGCACCCGCCGAGACTATCCGTGGCCACCGACATCCCGGGTGGGCGGTGGTGGCTAGGTTGAGGGCCATGACGGACCAGAGCATCTCCGTGGACGACTACCTCGCGTCCATGCCCCACGGCATGGGCGGGCTCAACGACAAGCTCGGCGTGACGCTGCTCGAGCTGTCGCCGGAGCGGATCGTGGCGACCATGCCCGTCGAGGGGAACACCCAGCCCTACGGACTGCTCCACGGCGGCGCGTCGGTGGCCCTGGCCGAGTCCCTGGGGTCCATCGGCGCGGGTCTGCACGGCATGCCCGACAAGGTGCCGGTCGGTGTCGACATCAACGCCACCCACCACCGGGCCGCCACCTCGGGCCTCGTGACGGCTGTTGCGACGCCGGCCTACCTGGGCCGCAGCCAGGTGACCTACGAGATCGTCGTCTCCGACAAGCGTGGCAAGCGGGTGTGCACCTGCCGGATCACCTGCGCGCTGATCCCCAAGGAGAAGGTCGGCCTGTAGGGCCGCGCCAGCCGGCTCAGGCCTGCTGGTCGGCCTGCTGACGTCGCAGCGAGCGCCGCGCCGCGAGCAGCTGGGCACGTGCCCGGTCGCGGTGGCGTTCGGCGGGCGGGCGCTGGGCCTCGGCCTTGGACCGCACCAGGTGCGCCGGGGCCACGCGCAGCACGGCATGCGGGCCCAGGCCCAGTCGTGCCATGAACCGGTTGGCGTCCCGGGAACCGGCCGCCGCCCCGGTCGCCACGTGCGCGACGCCGAGCTCCTCGGCGTACGCCGCCGCCGACTCGACCAGCAGCCTCCCCACGCCCAGGCGCCGGAACTCCGGCAGCACGTGCGGCGACACCGCCTGGACCACGGGCTCGAGGTTGAGCGGCGTGAGCGTGGTGACCTTGAGCAGCACCGCCCCGGCAGGTGCCCCGTCGACCTCGGCGACCAGGAGCCGCTGCTCGGCGGAGACCAGCGAGTCCTTCACGAGCAGCTCGACGTCGGCGACCTGCTCCTGGCGGTCACCGCGACGCAGCGCGTCGGACCACAGCACCGCCAGGAAGAGCGAGTCCTCCACCCGGGCGGGACGCAGCACCACGGAGTGACGGCTCACGGTGCACCTGCCTGGGGTCGCGTCGGGGGGTGGGCCAGAGAAGATTACGCTCGGCACGGCCGGCGGCAACAGCGGCCCAGACCGGTCTTTACCTTGCGGGGCCCGCGGCCCCACCATCCCTCTCGGAGGCAGCTCTGTTCATCGGCACCGGCACCCTGGTCAACGTCGTGACCGTGCTCCTGGGCTGCAGCCTCGGAGTGCTGCTCGGCAACCGGCTGCCGGTACGGACCCGCGACCTGGTCACCGACGGCCTCGGCCTGGTGACGCTGCTGATCGCGGCGACGTCGGCGATGGCGGTCCTCTCCCCCGCCCTCGCCGCCGAGGTCGGCGACGCGGCTCCCCTGCTGATCGTGCTCGGAGCCGTGCTGGTCGGAGGGATCGCCGGGTCCCTCCTGGGCCTGGAGACAGGCGTCGAACGCCTGGGCGGCTGGCTGCAGGCGCGGCTCGTGGGCAGCAGCGGCTCGGCGGACCGCGCCCGCTTCGTCGAGGGCTTCGTCATCGCGTCGCTGGTCTTCTGCACCGGCCCGCTCACGATCCTGGGAGCGCTCAACGACGGACTCGGCAACGGGGCCGACCAGCTGCTGCTGAAGTCGGCCCTGGACGGCTTCGCCGCCATCGCCTTCGCGGCGGCGTTCGGCTGGGGAGTCGCTGCGAGCATCGTGACGGTGCTGACCGTCCAGGGCTCCCTCACGGTGCTGGGCGTCGTCCTCGGCGACGTCCTCCCCGAGGCGCACCTCGCGGCCGTCACCGCCACCGGCGGCGTCCTCCTGGTCGGCGTGGCCATGCGCCTGCTGCGCCTGCGCGAGATCGCGGTGGCCGACCTGCTCCCCGCACTCGTCGTCGCACCGGTGCTCGTCTCCGTGGTCGCCGCGCTGCGCTGACGCACACCCCCTGAGGCATCTCCGGCGGCTGCAGCCGAATTGTTACGTTTCGGGCACATCCGTGCCTCGGTCCGACAAGGACCCCCGCGAGGTCCCTCACTTCACTATGGTGCCTGCAATGCCCGCCTTCCGGGCAGGGAGACAGAAGCGACAGATCCGGAGACCCCATGAAGCGGATGACCCACACGATGCGCCTCGCCGCCGTCGCCTCGGCGACGATGCTGGTGCTGGCTGCGTGCGGTAGCGAGGACAGCAGCAGCGACACCGACACCGACGCCGGGGACGACACCCCGACCACGTCGAACATCGACCTGAAGATCGGGACCGCGCTGCCCCAGACGGGCAACCTCGCGTTCCTCGGCCCCCCGGAGGAGGCGGGCGTCGGCTACGCCGCGTCGCTGATCGAGGAGGCCGACACCGGTCTGAACCTGGAGATCGTCTACGGCGACTCCGGCGACACCGACAACAAGGCCTACGAGTCGGAGATCCCGCGCCTGCTCGGCGAGGACGTCTCGGCCATCATCGGTGCGGCCTCGTCCGGCACCTCGCTGCAGTTCATCGACCAGGTCGTCGACGCCGGCGTCATCCAGTTCTCGCCGGCCAACACCTCCGACGCGTTCACCAGCTACGAGGACGACGGCCTGTACTGGCGCACCGCCCCCTCCGACGTGCTGCAGGGCGACGTGCTCGGCAACCTGATCGCCGCCGACGGCGCCGCGACGCTGGGCATGATCGTGCTCAACGACTCCTACGGCACCGGCCTGGCCAAGTACGTCACCGAGGCCTTCGAGGGCGCCGGTGGCGAGGTCGTCGCCATGGAGACCTACAACACCGGTGACACCTCCTTCGACTCGCAGGTGAGCGCGGTGCTGGCGGCCAACCCGGACGCCATCGCCCTGATCACCTTCGAGGAGGTCGCCACCATCCTGCCGAGCCTCTTCGGTGAGTTCCCGGCCGAGGACCTCTACTTCGTGGACGGCAACCTGTCGAACTTCGGCAAGCAGTTCCCGAAGGGCTCGCTGACCGGCGCCAAGGGCACCCTGCCCGGCCTGTCGATCGACTCGCTGAAGGCCTTCACCGACGACCTGAACGCCTACGCCAAGGAGTCGGGCCAGTTCCCGAAGGGCCTCGACGAGTTCAGCTACGCCGCTGAGTCCTTCGACGCGGTCAACCTGATCGCGCTGGCCGCCCTGGCCGCTGGTTCCTCGGACCCCGCGGACATCGCCGGCAAGCTGCAGGAGGTCTCCGGTGGCACCGGCGACGGCGAGAAGTGCACCACCTTCGCCGACTGCGCCGAGATCATCCAGAACGGTGGCACCGCCGACTACGACGGCATCTCCGGTCCGATCACCTTCGACGAGGTGGGCGACCCGCAGGACGCCACGATCGGCATCTACCAGTACGGCGACGACAACACCTACGGCGCCTACACGGGCTGACCAGGGGTCGCTGACCTGACAGCGCAGGGCCCGGGTTCCTTCGAGGAACCCGGGCCCTGTTGCATGCCCAGCCCGTCTCGCCAGCCCGTCTCGCCAGCCCGTCTCGTCAGTCCGCCTGCGGGACGCCCCTGGAGCGGGCTGGCTCCGGTCGAGCGCCGCCGCAGGCCGCACGAGCGCCTCAGCCGCCCCAGGACACGAGCGCTGGACCTCAGCCACCAGGGCCGCGCCGGACCGCTGGACAGCCGGATCGCCGGGCAGGCGGCCAGCCGGGCACCGAATGGCACCGAGCCGGGGCAGTCCGGGCTCAGGGAGCCCCGCACAGCACAGGGCCCCGGGAACCTGTGCGGTTCCCGGGGCCCTGTGCGTCGTACGGACGTGGCTGCCCGAGGGCAGCGGGGTGCTACTTGCCCAGCGTGCCGAGGTACAGCTCGGTGACCTTGGGGTCGTCGAGGAGGTCACGGCCGGTGCCGGTGTGGGCGTCCGTGCCGAGGTCCAGGACGTAGCCACGGTCGCAGATCTGCAGGCAGCGCCGGGCGTTCTGCTCGACCATGATGCAGGTGACGCCGGCCTTGTTGATGTCGGAGACACGGATGAACGCCTCGTCCTGGCGCACCGGCGAGAGACCCGCGGACGGCTCGTCGAGCAGCAGGACCTTGGGGTCCATCATCAGCGCGCGCCCCATCGCCACCATCTGGCGCTCACCGCCGGACAGCGAGCCGGCACGCTGCTTGAGCCGCTTGCCCAGCTCGGCGAAGATGCCGGTCACGAACTCCAGGCGCTCGGAGTAGACCTTGGGGTTCTGGTAGAGCCCCATCTGCAGGTTCTCCTCGATCGTGAGCGAGGGGAACACGTTGTTGGTCTGCGGGATGAACCCGACGCCCTTGGCCACGAGCTTGTTGGCCTTCAGGCCGGTGATGTCCTGGCCGTCGAGGGAGATGGTGCCCTCGCGGACCTGGACCATCCCGAAGATGGCCTTCAGCAGCGTCGACTTGCCGGCGCCGTTGGGGCCGATGATGCCGATCAGCTCGCCCTGGTGGGCGGTCAGGGAGCACCCGTTGAGGATGTTGACCCCGGGCAGGTAGCCCGCGTGGACGTCGTCGACGAAGACGACCGGCGTCCGGGTCTCGGTGGCGGCGGCACTCATCGCTTCTTCTCCTCGCGCTCCAGCTCGTCGTGGGACTCCTCCTCGATCATGTGCCGCGAGGCGTCGGCGTCGCTGCCGTCCCCGGCCACGCGACCGGTGACGACACCGAGGTCGACGTCCTGGTGGGCACCGAGGTAGGCGTCGATGACGGCGGGGTCGGACATCACGGTGCTCGGGTCGCCCTCGGCCACGATCTTGCCCTCGGCCATCACGACGACCCAGTCGGCGATGTGGCGGACCATGTGCATGTCGTGCTCGACGAAGAGCACGGTCATCCCCTGCTCCTTCAGGTCGAGGATGTGGTCGAGCAGCGACTGCGTCAGGGCCGGGTTCACACCGGCCATCGGCTCGTCGAGCATCACCAGGGTGGGGTTCGACATCAGCGCACGGGCCATCTCGAGGAGCTTGCGCTGACCACCGGAGAGGCTGGCGGCGTAGTCGTCGACCTTCGCGTCGAGCTTGAAGCGCACCAGCAGCTCGCGCGCACGCTCCTCGATCTCCTTGTCCTGGCTGCGCCAGACCGCGGGGAAGAGGCTGGTGAAGAACCGCTCACCACGCTGCTCGGTGGCCCCGAGCTTCATGTTCTCCAGGACGGTGAGCAGGCCCAGCGCCTTGGTGAGCTGGAAGGTGCGCACCAGGCCGCGCCGGGCGACCTTGAAGGCCGGCACGCCCGCCAGCGAGCGGTCGTTGAACGACCACTTGCCCTCGTCGGGGGTGTCGAAGCCGGTCAGCAGGTTGAAGAAGGTCGTCTTGCCGGCACCGTTGGGACCGATGAGCGCGGTGATCGCGCCCCGAGGGATCTCGACGTGGTCCACGTCGACGGCGTGCACGCCACCGAAGGAGCGGCGCACGTTGTCGGCGACGATGATCGGGTCGACCTTCTTGCAGCCAGGGGTGGCCTCACCGACGTGGAGGCCGGTCGTCTTCTCCCGCGGGACCAGCGTCGGCGGTCCGGACTGGGACGAGGCGTCACTTGACAAAGGTCATCTCCTTCTTGTTGCCCAGGATGCCCTGGGGCATGAAGATCACCAGCAGCATCAGGCCCACGCCGACGAGGATGAACCTCACCATTCCTGCCTGGTTGGCGGTCATGAAGGGCAGCACGCCGGCGTCCACGAGGGCCGGCATCAGGTTGCTGAGGAAGAACTGCAGCACCCAGAAGATCACCGCGCCGAGCACCGGACCGAACACCGTCGCCGCGCCGCCGAGCAGCACGATCGTGTAGACGAAGAAGGTCAGCGAGGTGACGTAGACGCCGGGGCTGGCGTTGGACCCCAGGGTGTAGACGATGCCGCCGGCGGCGATGATCACGCCGCCGATGATCAGGGCCTGCATCTTGTAGGCGAAGACGTTCTTGCCCAGGGCACGCACCGCGTCCTCGTCCTCGCGGATGCCGCGCAGGACGCGGCCCCACGGGCTGCGCATCATGGCCCAGACGAGCAGGACGGCGAGCGCCAGCAGGATGATGCCGATGACGATCGGCCACAGCTCGTTCTGGTTGAACTGCCACGGGCCGAAGCCGTACTCCCCGTCGGGGATCGGGTTCGCGGCCTGGAAGTCACCGGAGTAGCCGTACAGGCCGTCGGCGGAGCCGGTGACCTCCTCGAAGGCCACGGTGAGCAGCAGCAGGCGCAGCACCTCGGCCGCCGCGATGGTGACGATCGCGAGGTAGTCACCGCGCAGTCGCAGCGTCGGGACGCCGAGGATCATCGCGAAGACGACCGCGGCGAGCAGCGCGACGATCGCGGCCAGCCACCACGGGAAGCCGAAGGTGAGGATGGAGATCGCGTAGCCGTAGGCACCGACGGCCATGAAGCCGGCGACACCCATGTTGAGCAGGCCGGCCTGTCCGAAGTGGACACCCAGACCGAGTGCTGCGAGGGCGTAGGCGATCGTCGTCGTCGAGATGATCGACGAAGCCGATTGGTTGAAGATCTGACCCCAGTCCATGGCGGGCTCCTATCCGATTCTCTCGCGCCGACCGAGGATGCCCTGGGGCCGGACCAGCAGGATGATGATGAGGATGGCCAGGGCGGATGCGAACCGCAGGTCGGCCGGGATGAACAGGCTCGAGGTCTCGACGATGATGCCGATGATCAGCGCGCCGATCAGGGCGCCGAAGGCGGTGCCCAGGCCACCGAGCGTCACGGCCGCGAACATCAGCAGCAGCACCTGGGTGCCCATGTCCCACTTGATGCCCGGCCGGTAGTAGGCGTAGAGCACGCCGGCGAGACCGGCGAGCGCCGAGGCGAGGATCCACACGACCCGGACGACGAAGTCGACGTCGATGCCCGAGGCCGAGGCGAGACCCGGGTTGTCGGAGATCGCACGGGTGGCCTTGCCGAGCCGGGAGTAGGTCAGCCACAGCGCGAAGGCGACGATCACGACGATCGCGATGACCATGGAGACGATGTCGACCTTGGTCATCCGGATCGGGCCGATGATGTCGATCTTCTGCGCCGTCGAGCCGGGCAGCTGCTCGGTGCCACCGCCGATGAAGTACTGGAAGACGTAGCGGATGGCGAGGGAGAGCCCGATGCTCACGATCATCAGCTGGACCACGCCGACCGAACGGTGCCGCAGCGGCCGCCAGATCACGGCGTCCATGGCCAGGCCCAGGAGGGCGCTGAGCAGCACCGCCAGCGGCAGCGCGATCCACAGCGAGGCACCGATGAAGGCCGTGCCCCCGAGCCACAGGGCGATCACGGCCCCGAAGGTGACCATCTCACCGTGGGCGAAGTTGGAGATGCCGGTGGTGCCGAAGACCAGCGAGAGGCCCACCGAGGCGAGCCCCAGCATCAGGCCGAAGTTGATGCCCTGGACCAGTCGCTGGACGAGCTGGGAGGCGAAGGCGGTGGACTCCCGATCGCCCTCACCGATGAAGAAGTTGACCGCCTTCGGCGCGAACGGGACGTTCGGCGTGACCTCCTTGGTCTCCGGCGTGTCGTCCTCGGGGTCGTCGAGCGTGATGCCCTCGGGGAGCGTGTCGACGTCGAGGGTGACGGTGTACTCCGCGGACTCCGGGACGCTCACCTGCCACTGGCCACGGGGACCGGTCTCCACCGTCTGCGGGCCACCGGGACCGTCGACGGTGATGGAGACGCCCTCGATGGCCTCGCCCTTGTTCTGGACGTTGCCGGCGATCTTGAACTGGTCGCCCTCCGCCGCGACGGCGGGTCCGCCGCCGAGCAGCGTGGCCAAGCCCAGTGCGAGCAGCAGCATGGTCGCGATGCGCCAGACGGCGGACACTCCCGACCTGGTCGTGGGTCTCATTGGGCTCTCGGTCCTCCATGCCTCTCGACGTCTGTGTCGCACTGCGTCAGGGACGCTAGTGGTGGCACGTGTCCCCGAGGTTTCGGCCACCGCCAGCGAACGCTACACGCAGCGAGCCGCTCCCGCGGGCGTCCGGCGGAAGGCGCCGCGATCGGGTCGCGCTCGTGCCCGGATCGTTACGTGCGGCTTTACCGAGAGGGGTGCTGAACCGCTAGTCCGCGCTGCCGGCGATGCCCGGACCGTGCGAGATGACGCCCTCGGCGACCTGCTTCATGGACAGTCGGAGGTCCATCGCGGTCTTCTGGATCCACCGGAAAGCCTCCGGCTCGGTGAGGCTCAGCTGCTCCTGAAGCACCCCCTTGGCGCGGTCGACGACCTTGCGGGTCTCCAGGCGCTCCTTGAGGTCCGCGACCTCCGACTCGACGGCCGCCAGCTCGGCGAACCTGCTCACGGCCATCTCGATCGCGGGCACGAGGTCGGACTTCGAGAACGGCTTCACGAGGTAGGCCATCGCCCCGGCGTCGCGGGCCCGCTCGACCAGCTCGCGCTGGGAGAAGGCGGTGAGCACGATGACGGGCGCGATCCGCTGCCCGGCGATCGACTCGGCCGCCGAGATCCCGTCGAGGACGGGCATCTTCACGTCGAGGATGACCAGGTCGGGGCGCAGCTCCTCGGCCAGCTCGATGGCCCGGGCACCGTCTCCGGCCTGGCCGACGACGTCGTAGCCCTCCTCCCCCAGCATCTCGGCGAGGTCCATGCGGATGAGCACCTCGTCCTCGGCGATGACGACGGTGCGGGGTGCCGGTGCAGCGGGCTGGGTCACGCCGACAGGGTAGGCCACCTCCGCGGGGCCACTCACCGCTCGGGTACCGTTCGGGCGCACACGCCCCGGTATCCCAACGGCAGAGGAAGCGGTCTCAAACACCGTCCAGTGTGGGTTCGAATCCCACCCGGGGCACCCGCGGTTCAGGGTCGTCGGTACGCCGGCGCGACGCCATTGATCGCGTCGCCCATCTTGTGGATGCGCAGCGCGTTCGTGGAGCCGGGGATGCCCGGCGGGGCGCCGGCGATGATGACCACGAGGTCGCCCTCCTGGACCCGGCCGATCTGGAGCAGCTGCTCGTCGACCTGGCGCACCATCTCGTCGGTGTGCTCGACCTCGGTGGTCTTGAAGGTCTCGATCCCCCACGACAGCGACAGCTGCGAGCGGACCTTGTCCTCGGGGGTGAAGGCGAGCAGGGGCACCGGGCCGCGCAGCCGCGACATCCGACGAGCGGAGTCCCCGGACTGGGTGAACGCGACGACGTACTTGGCGTGCACCCTCTCCGCGACCTCGGCCGCCGCCTTGGCGATCACGCCGGACTTGGTGTGCGGATCCCAGTCGATGGCGTCCAGCCCGGTCTCGTGCGCGCTCTCGAGCGCGTGCAGCTCGGTGGCGGAGATGATCCTGGCCATCGTCTCGACCGTGTGGACGGGGTACTCCCCCACGCTCGTCTCGCCCGAGAGCATCACCGCGTCGGCGCCGTCGAGCACCGCGTTCGCGACGTCGGAGGCCTCGGCACGCGTCGGCTGCGGGTTGCCGATCATCGACTCCAGCATCTGGGTGGCGACGATGACGGGTTTGGCGTTGAGGCGCGCCTTGCGGATGACCTGCTTCTGGAGGAACGGGACCTCCTCGAGCGGGCACTCCACGCCGAGGTCGCCACGCGCGACCATGAAGCCGTCGAAGGCGGCGATGACCTCGTCGAGGTTGTCGATGGCCTGGGGCTTCTCGATCTTGGCGATGACCGGCACGAGGACGCCCACCTCGCGCATGATGCGGCGCACGTCCTCGGCGTCCTTCGCGTCGCGCACGAAGGACAGCGCGACGAAGTCGACGCTCAGCGACAGCGCGAAGCGCAGGTCCGCCTCGTCCTTGGCCGACAGCGCCGGGACGGAGACGGCGACACCCGGCAGGTTGATGCCCTTGTTGTTGCTGACCCGCCCCCCGACCAGCACCTCGCAGCGGACGTCGGTGTCGCCGACCTCGAGCACGCGGAGCCGGATCTTGCCGTCGTCGATGAGGATCGGGTCACCGACCGAGACGTCACCGGGCAGGCCCTTGTAGGTCGTGCCGCAGGCCTCGGCGTCGCCGGGCACGTCGCGGGTGGTGATCACCCACTCCTGGCCGCGTCGCAGGTGGGCCGAGCCCTCGGCGAAGGTCTCCAGCCGGATCTTGGGGCCCTGGAGGTCGGCGAAGATGCCGACCCCGTGGCCGCTGGCGTCGGAGGCCTCGCGGACCAGGCGGTAGGACTCCGCGTGGTCCTCGTGGCTGCCGTGGCTCATGTTCAGCCGGGCGACGTCCATCCCGGCGTACACGAGCTCTCGGATGCGCCGGGGCGACGCCGTTGCCGGCCCCAGCGTGCAGACGATCTTGGCTCTACGCACGGTGCCACCCTAGCGGATCTTGGATCGATCAAAGAGTGGGAGCGGGCGAGCCGGCGCATCTTTCCGCGCGCACTGCACGGAAGGATGCGCCGGCTCGGCGAGGGA
>JAYYWX010000156.1:0-24381 GCA_036341255.1 Actinomycetota bacterium
ACTACTCTGGCCTGCCTCCATACAGGGTTCCCCGCCGCATTGAACGGCTAAATGGCAGCACTTCTGTTCATCTCAGCACCTGTACAGACCAGAAAATCCTAGAACGGCAGAAACCCACCACCACCAGGTCCCCCCCCCCCCCCCCCCCCCCCCCCCCCCCCCCCCCCCCCCCCCCCCCCCGCCGGGCGGGCGCGGCGTCCCGCACGGCCGCGCCGGCTCGGCCGTCCTCGACCACCACCGGGTGGGTGTTTGCGTGAGGGGGGCCCACCCGCATGGCTAGTGGGCATGGTCGGACGCATCCCCGTCATGAACGTGATGCCGCTGGTGGACCTCGGTCGGCAGCCCGCGAAGGCGACCGTCGGCGAGCCCTTCAAGGTCTCCGCGACGGTCTTCCGGGAAGGGCACGACAAGCTCTCCGCCGAGGTGGTGCTGACCGACCCGTCCGGGGCCCGTCGAGCACCGGTGCGGATGGTCAAGCACGCCGACGTGCCCGACATGCACGAGGCGTGGGTGACCCCCGACCTCGAGGGTGCGTGGACCTTCGAGGTGCAGGCGTGGTCGGACCCGCTGGCGACCTGGCAGCACGACGCGGGCATCAAGATCCCCGCCGGCGTCGACGTGGAGCTGATGTTCCTCGAGGGCCGGCTGCTCTTCGAGCGCGTCCTCGCGTCCCTGGACCCCGCGGACACGAAGGCCCGCGAGGTCCTCGAGGGCGCGGTCCTGGCGGCCCAGGACATCGAGCGCCCGGCAGCGGCCCGGCTCGCCGCCCTGCGCGACCCCGAGCTGACGCAGGTCCTGCTCGAGCACCCGCTGCGCGAGCTGGTCACCGTCGAGGGCCCCTACCCGGCGTACGCCGACCGCGAGCGCGCCCTCTTCGGCAGCTGGTACGAGTTCTTCCCCCGCAGCGAGGGCGCCACCAAGGACCCCACGACAGGGAAGGTCACCTCCGGCACCTTCCGCAGCGCCGCGAAGCGGCTCGACGCCGTGGCCGCCGCCGGGTTCGACGTGATCTACCTGCCCCCGATCCACCCGATCGGCGAGGTCAACCGCAAGGGCCCCAACAACACCCTCACCCCGGGCCCCGACGACACCGGCTCGCCCTGGGCCATCGGGTCCAAGGACGGCGGGCACGACGCGATCCACCCCGACCTCGGGACGATGGACGACTTCGACGCCTTCGTGGCCCGCGCCGGCGAGCTCGGGCTCGAGGTCGCGCTGGACCTGGCGCTCCAGGCCGCGCCCGACCACCCCTGGGTCACCACGCACCCGCAGTTCTTCACGACTCGCGCGGACGGCTCGATCGCCTACGCCGAGAACCCGCCCAAGAAGTACCAGGACATCTACCCGCTCAACTTCGACAACGACCCGACCGGCATCTGCCGCGAGGTGCTGCGCGTGGTCAAGCTGTGGATGTCCCACGGGGTGCGGATCTTCCGCGTCGACAACCCGCACACCAAGCCGGTCGCGTTCTGGGAGTGGCTGTTGCGCGAGGTGCGGCGCACCGACCCCGACGTGCTGTTCCTGTCCGAGGCCTTCACCCGCCCGGCGATGATGCACGGCCTGGGCGCGGTCGGCTTCCACCAGAGCTACACCTACTTCACCTGGCGCACCGCGAAGTGGGAGATCGAGGAGTACCTCCGCGAGCTCTCGACGGAGTCCGACCACCTGATGCGGCCGAACTTCTTCGTCAACACCCCCGACATCCTGCACGCCTACCTGCAGTACGGCGGACCTGCCGCCTTCAAGGTCCGGGCGGCGCTGGCGGCGACCAGCTCACCGAGCTGGGGCGTGTACGCCGGCTACGAGCTGTTCGAGCACGTGGCCGTCAAGCCGGGCTCCGAGGAGTACCTCGACTCCGAGAAGTACCAGATCCGCATCCGCGACTGGGACGCCGCCGAGGCCGAGGGGCGCACCCTCACGCCGTACCTCACCCGGCTCAACGAGCTGCGCCGCGAGCACCGCTCGCTCCGGCTGCTGCGCAACCTGACCATCCACTCCAGCGACGACGAGAACATCCTGGTCTTCGCCAAGCAGGCGGTCGTGGGCGACCCCGACAGCGACACCGTCGTGGTGGTCATCAACCTCGACCCGCACGCGACCCGGGAGACCACCGTCCACCTCGACCTGCCCGCCCTGGGCATGGACTGGGGCGAGCGTTTCGTCGTGCACGACGAGATCACCCACCAGGACTGGTCCTGGGGCCAGCACAACTACGTGCGCCTGGACCCCCACCACGAGCCGGCCCACGTGCTGACGGTCAGGAGGGGCGCATGAGCGAGCACGTCCCCGTCCACGAGCGGACCGCCTCGGGGGTCGACGTCGAGGAGGCCAGCCGCCCCCAGCCGGACTGGTTCAAGACCGCGGTCTTCTACGAGGTGCTGGTCCGCTCCTTCCGCGATTCCAACGCCGACGGCACCGGCGACTTCGCCGGCCTGATCGAGAAGCTCGACTACCTCGAGTGGCTCGGCGTCGACTGCCTGTGGGTGCCGCCGTTCTTCCCCTCGCCGCTGCGCGACGGCGGGTACGACGTCGCCGACTACAACGGGGTCCTCCCGGCCGTCGGCACCATCGAGGACTTCCAGACCTTCCTCGACGAGGCGCACGCCCGCGGCATCCGCGTGATCATCGACTTCGTCATGAACCACACCAGCGACCAGCACCCGTGGTTCCAGGCCAGCCGCAGCGACCCCGACGGCCCCTACGGCGACTTCTACGTGTGGTCCGACACCGACGAGCTCTACCAGGAAGCCCGCATCATCTTCGTCGACACCGAGCCGTCGAACTGGACGTGGGACCCGGTGCGCCAGCAGTACTACTGGCACCGCTTCTTCCACCACCAGCCCGACCTCAACTTCGACAACCCCGCCGTCCACGACGCGATGATCGACGCGCTGAGGTTCTGGCTCGACATGGGCCTGGACGGCTTCCGCCTCGACGCGGTGCCCTACCTCTACGAGCGTCCCGGGACCAACGGCGAGAACCTCCCCGAGACCCACGAGATGCTCAAGAAGGTCCGCCGGGTCGTCGACGAGGAGTACCCCGGCCGGGTGCTGCTGTGCGAGGCCAACCAGTGGCCCCAGGACGTCGTGGAGTACTTCGGCGACTTCGAGTCCGGCGGCGACGAGTGCCACATGGCCTTCCACTTCCCGGTGATGCCGCGCATCTTCATGGCGGTGCGCCGCGAGTCGCGCTACCCGATCTCGGAGATCCTCGAGCAGACCCCGCGCATCCCCGACAACTGCCAGTGGGGCATCTTCCTGCGCAACCACGACGAGCTGACCCTGGAGATGGTCACCGACGAGGACCGCGACTACATGTGGCAGGAGTACGCCAAGGATCCGCGGATGAAGGCCAACATCGGCATCCGCCGGCGACTGGCGCCGCTGTTGGACAACGACACCAACCAGATCGAGCTGTTCAACGCGCTGCTGCTCTCGCTGCCCGGCTCCCCGGTCCTCTACTACGGCGACGAGATCGGGATGGGCGACAACATCTGGCTCGGTGACCGTGACGGCGTCCGCACCCCGATGCAGTGGACCGGCGACCGCAACGCCGGCTTCTCCTCGGCCAACCCCGGTCGCCTGGACCTGCCCGTGGTGCAGGACGCGATCTACGGCTACGAGTCTGTGAACGTCGAGGCGCAGATGGAGAACCCCTCCTCGCTGCTGCACTGGACCCGCCGGATGCTCGCGGCCCGCCGCCACCACCCGGCCTTCGGCCTCGGGGAGTTCCACGACCTCGGCGGCTCCAACTCCTGCGTGCTGTCCTACGTGCGCGAGTGGACCGACCCGGAGACCGGCGAGGAGGACGTCATCCTCTGCGTCAACAACCTCTCCCGGTTCCCCCAGCCCGTCGAGCTCGACCTGCGCCGCTTCGAGGGTCGGCGCCCCGTCGAGCTGCTCGGCAACGTGCCGTTCCCGACGGTCGGCGAGCTGCCCTACCTGCTCACCCTGGCCGGCTACGGCTTCTACTGGTTCCGGCTGACCGCGCCCGAGCACCTCGAGGAGGACCAGCTGCTGTGACCTCCCAGGAGAACCCCCGTCTCGCCCTCGCTGCCGACCACCTGGACCGCCAGGTCCTGGCCGACTACCTCGTCCGCACCCGCTGGTTCGGCGGCAAGGGCCGTCCCTTCACCGTCACCGGCGTACGCCGCATCGGGGAGGTCCCCGGCGACCCCGGTGATCCGGGGGGCGTCGAGCCCCGCGTGGCGCTGCACCTGGTCGAGCTGACCTACTCCGACGTGCCGGCCGGCGCCGACGACGAGGTCGAGCGCTACCAGGTGCCGCTGTCGCTCTACGCCGAGACCGAGTCCCGCCTCGACCATGCCTTCGTCGGGTGGTGGGAGGAGCCGGGCCTCGGGTGGGTGCACGCCTACGACGCCCTGCACGACCGCGAGGCGATGGCCCGCTGGCAGCACGCCTTCCACGCTGCGGCCTCCGAGCCGGGCGGCAACCTGATCGACCACGACAGCTCGCTGGCCTTCCACCGGCTGCCCGGTCACGAGCTCGACCTGACCGCGCATTCGACACTCTTCTCCGGTGAGCAGTCCAACTCCTCGGTGGCCTTCGGCGAGGACGCGCTGCTCAAGGTGTTCCGCAAGGTGACGGCCGGGGTCAACCCGGACGTCCAGGTCCACGAGGTCCTCAGCCGCGCGGAGTCGCCTGACGTGGCGCACCTCTACGGCTGGGTCGACTGGGTCGACCCCGACTCCGTGGACGCCGACGACCCGGAGTCCGGCGAGGTCGTCCAGCTCGCGATGCTCCAGCAGTTCCTCCGCACGGCCTCCGACGGCTGGGACCTCGCGCTGGCCAGCGTCCGCAACCTCTTCTCCGACCCCGAGCTGCATGCCTCGGCCGCGGGCGGCGACTTCGCCGGCGAGGCCACCCGGCTCGGGCTGACGCTGCGCGCCGTGCACGACCTGCTCGTCGAGCACTTCGGGGAGGAGAGCGTGCCCGCCCGTGAGATCGCCGAGCGGATGGGCGACCGGCTCCCGCCCGCGGTGGCGGCGGCGCCGACCCTCGCGCCGCACCGCGAGGCCCTCGAGCAGCTCTTCGACCGGGTCGCCGCGCTCGGCGAGGTCACGGTCCACCGCGTCCACGGCGACCTGCACCTGGGCCAGACCCTGCGCACCTCGCTCGGCTGGAAGATCGTCGACTTCGAGGGCGAGCCCGCCAAGCCGCTGGCCGAGCGCCTGCTGCCCGACTGCCCCTGGCGCGACGTCGCCGGCATGCTGCGCTCCTTCGACTACGCACCGCGGGTCGTCGAGCGCACCTGGGCCGAGGACGACCCCGACGGCGCCGAGGCCCGCGCCGCCAAGGCACAGGAGTGGGCCAACCGCGCCAAGAACCACTTCCTCGTCGCGTACGCCGGCGGCGACATCACTCCCGAGCAGCGCACGCTCGTGGAGGCCTACGTCGCAGACAAGGCCGTCTACGAGACCGTCTACGAGACCCGCAACCGGCCGACCTGGGTGGAGATCCCGCTGCAGGCCGTCGCCGAGATCGGAGCCGCATGACCACCCCCAGCACCCCCGCCCCCCGTCCGGTGCCCGTCGAGGAGCTCGACCAGCTCGTCCGCGGCGAGCACGGCCACCCGCACGCCGTCCTGGGTCCGCACCCGCACGACGGCGCAGTCACGGTCCGCGTCCTGCGACCGCTGGCCTCCCGGGTCAGCGTGACCGGTGAGTTCGGGGAGGTCGCGCTGACCCACGAGCACGAGGGCGTGTGGGTCGGTGTGCTCCCGACCGCCGAGGTCCCCGACTACCGCCTGGCGGTCGCCTACGACAGCCAGCCGCTGGTGCTCGAGGACCCCTACCGCTTCCTGCCCACCCTCGGCGAGGTCGACCTGCACCTGGTCAACGAGGGACGCCACGAGCAGCTGTGGACCGTCCTGGGCGCCCACGTCCGCACCTACGAGGGCGCGGACGGTCGGTCGATCGACGGCACCTCCTTCGCGGTGTGTGCGCCGTCTGCCCGCGGGGTCCGGCTGACCTGCGACGCCAACTCCTGGGACGGCCGCGCCCACCCGATGCGGCAGCTCGGGACCTCCGGTGTGTGGGAGCTGTTCGTGCCCGGCGTGGGGTCGGGGACGGCGTACAAGTTCGCGATCCTGGGCCAGGACGGCCACTGGCGCGAGAAGGCCGACCCGCTGGCGCAGTGGGCCGAGCCGCCCGCGAGCACCGCCTCGAAGGTCTTCGCCTCCGACTACACCTGGGGCGACGAGGAGTGGATGAGCACCCGCGCCGACACCCCGGCGGTCAGCGCCCCGATGAGCGTCTACGAGCTGCACCTCGCGTCGTGGCGCCGCAACTACGACGGCAGCACCTGGTCGTGGGACCAGCTGGCCACCGACCTGGTCGCCTACGTGCAGGACCTCGGCTTCACCCACGTCGAGCTGATGCCGGTGATGCAGCACCCCTTCGGCGGCTCCTGGGGCTACCACGTGACGTCGTACTTCGCGCCCGACAGCCGCTTCGGCGACCCCGACGGCTTCCGGCTGCTCGTCGACCGCCTGCACCAGGCCGGCATCGGCGTCATCCTGGACTGGGTGCCGGGCCACTTCGCGACCGACGAGTGGGCGCTGGCCCGCTTCGACGGCACCCCGCTCTACGAGGACCCCAACCCCCAGCGCGGCTGGCACCAGGAGTGGGGCAGCCACATCTTCAACTTCGGCCGCGCCGAGGTGCGCAACTTCCTCTTCGCCAACGCGATCTACTGGTGCGAGGAGTTCCACGTCGACGGCCTGCGCGTCGACGGCGTCGCCTCGATGCTCTACCTCGACTACTCCCGCAAGGACGGCGAGTGGTCGCCGAACAAGTACGGCGGCCGGGAGAACCTCGAGGCCGTGCAGTTCCTCCAGGAGATGAACGCCACCGTCTACCGCCGGGTCCCCGGCGTGGTGACGATCGCCGAGGAGTCCACCTCCTGGCCCGGCGTCACCAAGCCGACCGACGCCGACGGCCTGGGCTTCGGCTTCAAGTGGAACATGGGCTGGATGCACGACTCGCTGACCTACATGGCCCACGAGCCCGTGCACCGCGCGTACCACCACGGCGAGATGACCTTCTCCCTGGTCTACGCCTGGTCGGAGAACTTCGTGCTCCCGATCAGCCATGACGAGGTCGTCCACGGCAAGGGCTCGCTGCTGCGCAAGATGCCCGGCGACCGGTGGCAGCAGCTGGCCAACCTGCGCGCCTACCTCGCCTTCATGTGGGGCCACCCCGGCAAGCAGCTGCTCTTCATGGGAGCCGAGCTCGGTCAGGAGTCGGAGTGGGCGGAGTCCCGCGAGCTCGACTGGTGGCTGCTCGACCACCCCGAGCACGCCGGGGTGCACCGGCTCGTGCGCGACCTCAACCGGGTCTACGGCGAGTCCGGAGCCCTGTGGGCGCAGGACCACTCCCCCGACGGCTTCGCCTGGATCGACGCCAACGACGCTGGCCGCAACGTCTTCTCCTTCGTGCGCCGGGCCCCGGGGCACCCCGACGTCGTGTGCGTGGCGAACTTCTCCGCGGTGCCGCACCACGGCGTGCGGGTCGGCTTCCCGTCGGCCGGCGAGTGGACCGAGGTGCTCAACACCGACGCCGAGGCCTACACCGGCTCCGGCGTGGGCAACTTCGGTGCCGTGACCGCGGTCGAGGGCGAGCACCACGGCCACGCGGCGCACGCCGACGTGAGCCTCCCGCCGCTGGGCACCGTGTGGTTCAGGGCCGCCCGCTGACGGTGGTCGAGCAGCGAGGAGCGCCAGCGACGAGCGGGCGTCGAGACCACCGGTCGCCCTCTAGGGTGGCCGCATGACCGAGCAGCCGACGACGACGCGCAGCACCGTCGCCGACGGGGTGGCCCGCCTGGTGTGGCCGCCCGGCGAGCCGATCGACAACGTGCGCCGCGAGCTGGCGCGGGCGCTGGTCACCCACGCCCGGGTCGAGGCCCACGTCGACCCCGACGACACCGAGGGCCAGCGGATCGCCACCTGGGCCGGCATGCAGCGCGAGGGCGTGATGCGCGGCGTCACGGTGGACGGTACGCCGGTGGACCGCATCGTCTACGCACGGTTGGCGACCGACCGTCCGGTCGACGAGCCCGGCTCCTTCCGGGCGCTGCTCAACTCCTTCCTGCCCCGCAAGCGCGCCATCAGCCAGATGCTGGTGCGCGACACCGACCAGCGGGTGCTGCTGTGCCAGCTGACCTACAAGACCGACTGGGACCTCCCCGGCGGCGTGGTGGAGGTCGGTGAGTCGCCGCTGGTCGCGGTGGCCCGCGAGGTCGAGGAGGAGCTGGCGCTGCAGATCCCGGCCGGTCGCCTGCTCCTGACCGACTGGCTGCCGCCCTGGGGCGGCTGGGACGACGCCCTCTGCCTGGTCTTCGACGGCGGCGAGCACGCGCCCGCGATCCTGGACCGGGTGGTCAAGCAGGCCCGCGAGATCCGGTCAGCGCGCTTCTGCGCCCTCGACGAGGTCGACGAGCTCTGCGCCGACTTCACCGCCCGTCGGGTCCGCGCGGCACTCGCGACGCTCGCCGGCGAGGGGTCGGCCTACACCGAGAGCGGCCGCTGATCCTCGTGGCCGGGGCGTGCGCAGCGCGACCAGCACGCCCACCACGAGCAGGAGCCCGCCGCCGGCCTCGCCGACGGTCGGCACGTCGCCGAGCAGGGCCCAGGCCGCGGTCATCGCGACGACAGGTGCCAGCAGGACCCACGGGACCACCGCGGCCGAGGGGTTGCGGGCCAGCAGGGTGTTGAAGATGCCGTAGCCCAGCAGCGATGCGACCCCGGCGGTGTAGAGCGTGGCGAGCACCGCCGCCCCGTCCACGGCGGCGAGCCCCTCGAGGACGGCGGTCGGGCCGTCGACCACCAGGGCGAGGCCCATCACGGGGACCGGGACCACCAGGCCCGACCACACCGTCAGGGACAGTCCGCCCGGCACCTTCGCGGCGCGGGAGACCACGTTGCCGATGCCCCAGGACAGCGCGCCCATCAGGCACAGGCCCAGCCCCACCAGCGGCACGTCGCCACCTCGCCCGAGCGCCACGACGAGCAGGCCGAGCACGCCGAGGGCGACACCGACCCCCTGCCCCGCGGTGGGGCGTTCCCGCAGGACGCCCGCGGCGATCACGATGGTGAAGACGACCTGCGCCTGCAGCACCAGCGCGGCGATGCCGGGCGGCAGACCGACCCCCATGGCGACGTACAGGAAGCCGAACTGGCCCGCCGACATGAACAGCCCGACCGCTGCCAGCACCCGCCACGACGCCTGCGGCCGCGGCACCAGGAAGACCGCCGGGAGCACCACGGCGAGGAAGCGCAGCGCCAGGAACACCAACGGGGGCACGTCGCCCATCCCGAGGTCGATGGCCAGGAAGTTCAGTCCCCACAGGGTCGCCACCAGGGCGGCCAGGGCGTTGTCTCGGCGGCTCACGTGCCCAGCCTGCGACACGCGATCGTGCAGCACCAGCGATCATTCGTGCCGGAGACCGTGAAGGACTGCTGCACGATCTGCAACGATGGCGCCGTGCTCGACCTCGATGCCCTCTCCGCCCTCCGTGCCGTCGCCGAGCACGGCTCGGTCAGCGCCGCTGCCACCTCGCTGGGCTTCACGCCCAGCGCCGTCAGCCAGCAGGTCAAGCGGCTGGAGCGGCAGACCGGCGTGGCGCTGCTCGAGCGCGTCGGGCGCGGTGTGATCCTCACCGGCGCCGGGCAGCACCTGGTCGACGAGGGCGGTCGTCTCCTCACCGACCTCGAGCGGCTCGAGAGCGGCCTGCACCGGCTCACCGGCGACGTCACCGGGCACGTGCGGCTGGCCGCCTTCTCCACGGCCATGCGCGGGCTCGTCGCACCCCGGCTGGGCGAGCTGCGCGGGCGACACCCCGACCTGACCTTCTCCCTGACCGAGACCGAGCCCTGGGACACCGTGGAGATCGTGGCCGCCGGTCGGCTCGACATCGGGGTCGTGCACTCGTGGGGCGACGTGCCGCTGCACGTCCCCGACCACCTCGAGCGCACGGTGGTGGCCCGCGACGTCGCGGACGTCGTGGTCCGGGAGGACCACGCGCTGGCCGAGCGAGAGCGCGTCACCCCCGCCGACCTGGTGGCCGAAGGGTGGATCGCCACCCCGGACGGCACCATCTGCCGCCAGTGGCTGCACCGGATGTACGTCGGCACCGGCCGCAGCCCGCGGATCGCGCACGAGTCCCTCGAGTACGCCTCCCACCTCGCACTCGTGCGCGCCGGACTCGGGATCGCCCTGGTCCCCCGGCTGGGCCGCGGGCCGATCGAACCGCCGCTCACCACCGTCCTCGCCGTCGACCCCGTCCCCACCCGCGAGGTCGTCGCGGTCCACCGCCGCTCGATGGCCGCCTCACCGGCGCTGCAGGCGGTGCTGGCCGCCCTGACCGAGTGACGGCTCGTGAGGCTCAGCGCGGGCTATGGCCCGCGCTGGACCACACGAGGCGAACGGTCGAGCAGGTCGCGGGCGAGCATCGTGGCGCCGGCGACCGCGGCAGGCATGACGGCGACCGCGCCGAGGGGCACCAGGAAGCACAGCTGGGTGGCGACACCGAAGCCGAGCACCGCCCCCCGGTCGCGACGCAGCACCTCCGCGCGGGTCGCCCGGTCCATCCCGCGGGCCTCCAGGGCGCGCGAGACGAGCTCGGCGGCGAGCAGGCGCCCCGAGACCGCGACGCCGAGGACGAGCCCGACCACGGTCCCGACCACCGGCAGCAGGCCCAGCACGAGCACCCCGACGCCCAGCAGCAGGCCGCTCCCGGCGAGCACGAGCCCGTCCACGGCCGAGCGCCAGAAACCCGGGCCGGCGTCGGGAACGTCACCCCCCAGCATCTGCTCGGTCTCCGCCCAGATACGCGCGTAGAACGGGTCGCCCAGCGTGAGCGCGAGCGCGGTGAAGGTCATCGACGCGACCACGAGGAAGCCCACGACCACGAGCAGGGCCAGTGCCACCCGCACGAGCGCGCGCGGACCGCTCCCCCAGTCGGCGGCGAACGGCGTCGCCCAGGCGACGAGATCGCCGACCTGCAGCAGGAGCACCACCAACCCGCCGAGGACCAGCAGCAGCACCAGCAGCGCCGGCACCATCCCGAGCAGCATCAACCCCGGACGGGTGCGCCAGAGCCCGAGGCCGCGCAGGAGGTAGCCCGGCCCGCGCACGGACTCAGAAGAGCGCGGACGCGAGGGCCCGCCGGCCGTTGAGCACCCGCGGGTCGTCGTTGCCGACGGCGGCGAAGAGGCCCAGCAGGTGGTCGCGGGCCCGCTCGCGCTCCTTGTCCGACGTACGCCGCACGAGCTCCACGAGCCGGACGAAGGCGTCCTCGACGTGGCCACCCAGCATGTCGAGGTCGGCGCACAGCGTCTGGGCGTCGATGTCGTCGGGGTCCGCGGCCGCGGCGGCGCGGGCCGCCTGCAGGTCCACGCCCTGGGTGCGCTGGAGGACCTTGGCCATCGCCAGGCCGGCGACCGCCTCGGCGTCGGCCGGGTTGGCCGAGACCAGCTTCTGGTACTCCTCGACCGCGCGGTCGATGTCGCCCTCGGCCAGCGCGTCCTGGGCGGGGGCGTAGCGCGGGTCGAGCCCGGGCTCCTCGCCCTCCTCGGTCGCGGGTGCCGCCGCACGCGGCTGGTGCCGGCCCGTGACGCCGCCGGCGGTGAGCTGCTGGGCCAGCTGGTCGAGCAGACCGCTGATCTCCTCGGGTCCGAGCACGTCCTGGGCGATCGGCTGGGGACGACCGTCGAGCACGGCCATCAGGTAGGGGATCGACTGCAGCTGCACGGCCTGCGCGATCGCGGGGGTGGCGTCCACGTCGACCAGCGCGGCGAGGAAGCGGCCCTCGTGGGCGTCCACGGCGGAGGCCAGGTCCCGCGCCATCTGCTCGCTCTCGGGCAGCCGGCTCGCGGAGTAGAACGCCAGGAGAACCGGAGCGGTCATCGAGGACTCGATGACCTGCTGGAAGTTCTCCTCGGTGACGGTGAGGGAGTACGCCGAGCCGCCACCGCCGCCCGCGGACGAGGCCTGGCCGCCGGAGGACGGCGCTGCCGGGGCCGGCTTCTTCAGCGCCGAGAGGTCGATGGCACCGGGGCGGGAGAACGGCTGCTGCGTCATGGGGCCAATCCTAGGAAACCGGCACCCGCCCGGCCGGTGGGGGCCTGCGCCGCGGGACGGCCGGGCTCGCCGGGCTCACGCGAGCCCGAGCGCCACCGCCTCCTCCCACAGCTCCTCGCGCACCCGTGGGTGGGCCGCGTGCTCGATCAGGTGCCGGGCCTGGGTGCGCTCGTCGTGACCGGCGAGCTCGGCGGACCCCTGCTCGGTGAGTACGGCCGTGACCTGGAAGGAGGTGACCGGCTCGTCGACCATCGGGACGATCGTGGAGCAGTCGGCCTTGGGGTGCCACGAGCGGAGCGCCATCAGCGCCTGCCCGCCGCGGCTGTGCAGGGCCCCGACGATGAAGTCGGTCTGCCCGCCGAAGCCGGAGTGGATCCGGGCGTTGATCCGCGACGCGTTGGCCTGGCCGAACAGGTCGACCTGCAGCGCGGTGTTGATGCTGGTCATGCCCGGATTGCGCGCGATCAGCCCCGGGTCGTTGGCCGTCTCGGTGCGGATCATCTGCACCCTCGGGTTGCGGTCGACCCAGGCCAGCAGCTCCGGGGAGCCGAAGAGGAACGATGCGCGCACCGGCACGTCGGGGTCCAGCGCTCCCGCCCGCTCCAGCGCCAGCACCGAGTCGGAGAACATCTCGGTCCACACCCGCAGCCCACGTCGACCGGTCAGCCCGCGCAGCGCCGCGTCCGGCACCGCGCCGATGCCGGCCTGCAGGGTCGCCCCGTCACCGACCCGGGCCGCCACCTGCGTGCCGATGGAGGCGGCCTCGGCGTCGACCCCGCCCGCACCGGAGGGCGCCGGGACCTCGGGCTCCTCGGCCTCCACGAGCAGGTCGATCGACGCCAGGTCGAGCTCCGCGTCGCCGTACGTCCAGGGCACGCGGTCGCTGACCTGCGCCACCACCCGACCGCCCCGCGCCCGGGCGGCCTCGATCGCGGCGGGCAGCACGTTGACCTCGGTGCCCAGCGACACCCTGCCGTCACGGGGCCGGGTGGTGTGCAGCAGCACGAGGTCGGGCGGCTGCGTCGTGGTGAACAGCCGGGGCACCAGCGAGAGCCGCGCGGGCGTGTAGCGCAGCCGTGGGCTGCGCCGCATGCCCGGCCCGACGAACGGCGTCTCGTAGGTGACGCCGTCGCGGTCGGGCACCCCGCGCTGGGCGTTCAGCACCCACAGCCGGTACGACGCCAGCGACTGGTCCACCAGCCCGAGAAGCGTCCACGGGGTGGCATGGTTGCCGGTCGCCACGACACGGGGGCCCTCCGGCAGGCCGGCCAGCAGGGTGCTCAGGTCCACGTGCCCCATTCCAGCAGAGCCCGGCGGCTCACTCCCCCAGGAGCGAGTCGGCCGCGGCGTACGGGTCCTGCTCCCCGGCGGCGACGGCCTCGGCCAGTCGGTCCAGCGCGGAGTGGTCGCCCAGCTCCCAGCGCGCACGCAGCGCTGCTACGGCCACGGCCTCGACCTCGGCACGCGCGCGCCGCGCGCGGCGCACGGCGAGCTGACCGGTCTCTTCCAGCCAGGCGCGGTGGGCCTCCAGACCCTCCACGACGTCGTCGACGCCCTGGCCGGTCTGGGCGACGGTCGCGAGGATCGGGGGCTGCCAGGCGTCGGCGGCCCGCTCGGTGAGCGCCAGCCCGGAGCGCAGGTCGCGCCGCAGCCGGTCGGCCCCGTCGCGGTCGGCCTTGTTCACGACGTAGAGGTCGCCGACCTCGAGGATGCCGGCCTTGGCCGCCTGGATGCCGTCCCCCATGCCGGGGGCGAGCAGGATCATCGTCGTGTCGGCCAGGCCGGCGACCTCGACCTCGCTCTGGCCGACGCCGACGGTCTCGACCAGCACGACGTCGAAGCCGGCGGCGTCGAGCACCCGCACGGCCTGCGGCGTGGTGAACGACAGCCCGCCCAGGTGTCCCCGGGAGGCCATCGAGCGGATGTAGACCCCGTCGTCCGCAGCGTGCTCCTGCATCCGGATCCGGTCACCGAGCAGCGCGCCGCCGGAGAAGGGCGAGGACGGGTCGACCGCCAGCACGCCGACCGAGCGGCCGGCCGCCCGCAGAGCCCCGATAAGGGCGTTGGTCGACGTCGACTTCCCGACGCCGGGGGCGCCGGTCAGGCCCACCACATGCGCACGGCCGGTGTGCGGCGCGAGCGCCGCCATCACCGGCCGGAGCAGGGGCGACTCGTCCTCGACGAGCGAGACGAGCCGGGCGACGGCCCGGGCCTGGCCGGCGCGGGCGCGCTCGACCAGGTCCGGGACCGCCGCGGGGTCAGTTCGACGGGACACGCACGATCAGGGCGTCGCCCTGGCCACCGCCACCGCACAGCGCGGCCGCACCGGTGCCGCCGCCGCGGCGCTTGAGCTCGAGCGCGAGGTGGAGCACCACGCGGGCGCCGGACATGCCGACCGGGTGGCCGAGGGCGATGGCGCCACCGTTGACGTTGACCTTCTCGTCGGGCAGGCCGAGGGCCCGCGCGGAGGCGATCCCGACCGCGGCGAAGGCCTCGTTGAACTCCACGAGGTCCAGCGACGAGGGCTCGATGCCCTCCTTCGCGCAGGCCTTCGCGGTGGCGTTGGCCGGCTGCAGCTGCAGGGTCGAGTCGGGGCCGGCGACCATGCCGTGCGCGCCGATCTCGGCCAGCCACTCCAGGCCGAGCTCCTCGGCCTTGGCCTTGCTCATGACGACGACGGCGCAGGCGCCGTCGGAGATCTGCGAGGAGGTGCCGGCGGTGATGGTGCCGTCCTTGGCGAAGGCCGGGCGCAGGCCGCCGAGGCTCTCGGCGGTGGTGTCGCCGCGCACGCCCTCGTCGGAGGAGACGACGACCGGGTCGCCCTTGCGCTGCGGGATCGAGACGGGGACGACCTCCTCGTCGAAGACACCGTTCTTCCAGGCCTCGGCGGCCTTCTGGTGCGAGGCCGCGGCGAAGGCGTCCTGCTCCTCGCGGGTGAACTTGTCGGTCGCGGCGTTGCACGCCTCGGTCAGCCCGCCCATGGCCTGCTGGGTCGCCTGGTCGAACAGCGCGTCGTAGGCCATCGAGTCGACCAGCGCGGTGTCGCCGTACTTGAAGCCCTCGCGGGACTTCGGCAGCAGGTGCGGGGCGTTGGTCATCGACTCCATGCCGCCCGCGACGATGATGTCGGCCTCGCCGGCGCGGATCATCTGGTCCGCGGTGGCGATGGCGTTGAGACCCGACAGGCACACCTTGTTGACGGTGATGGAGGGCACCGAGGCCGGCAGCCCACCGGCGAGGCCGGCGGCGCGGGCGGGGTTCTGGCCGGCGCCGGCGAGGATGACCTGGCCCATGATCAGGTAGTCGACCTGCTCGCCGGTGACGCCCGCCTTCTCCAGCGCGCCCTTGATGGCGATCCCGCCGAGGTCGGCGGCCGAGAAGCTCTTGAGCCCGCCGAGCAGGCGGCCGATCGGGGTGCGCGCCCCGGCGACGATGACGGTTCCGGACATGGGGTTCTCCTCCAGTGCTGGGTGGGCCGGCGCGGGACGAGGGCCGCGGGCGCCGGGCCAGGACCCGGTCAGGCTACCCACGAGTCACCTCCGCGGCGAGGGGCGTCCGTCCCGCCGACCGTGAGGCACATGTCACAACCTGGGCGGGTGCGTTGTGGCTGCAACGTCCGGCGTACGACGATGCCGCCATGAGCACTCCCCTCGACATCCCCAGCCACCTGTTCACCGCCATCGACCACGTCGGGATGGCCGTGCCGGACCTCGACGAGGCGATCGCCTTCTACCGCGACACCTTCGGGATGACGCTGGCCCACGAGGAGACCAACGAGGAGCAGGGCGTGCGCGAGGCGATGATGGCCGTGGGCGACTCCGGCTCCTGCGTCCAGCTGCTCGCGCCGCTCTCGGAGTCCTCGACCATCGCGAAGTTCATCGACCGCAACGGCCCCGGTTGCCAGCAGATCGCCTACCGCGTCACCGACGTCGAGCAGGTCGCCGCGATCCTGCGCGAGCGCGGGCTGCGGATGCTGTACGACGCCCCCAAGCGCGGCACGTCCGACAGCCGCATCAACTTCGTGCACCCCAAGGACGCCGGC
Organism: Actinomycetota bacterium; assembly: GCA_036341255.1. Lineage (GTDB taxonomy): Bacteria > Actinomycetota > Actinomycetes > Propionibacteriales > Nocardioidaceae > Nocardioides. Next base: position 16,146 of record JAYYWX010000156.1, read on the forward strand.
GGCATCCTCGTGGAGATCGTCGAGCCGAACCCGGCGGCCGCGCACTGACCCGACGCACCAGCGTGCGGTGCGTCACAGGGGGTGGTCGCGAGATCGCTCTTCACGGCACTGTTACCCACCAGTAATCTTCCGCGCGGGGCGTCCGCCCCGACTGACTCCCGACCAGACCAGGAGCCACCCGTGCAGCACATCCTCGATGCGATCCAGGCCGGCCAGACCGGCGACGCGACCTCGGAGGACTTCGCGAGCCTCGCCCTCCCCGAGTCCTACCGCGCCGTGACGGTGCACAAGGACGAGGTCGACATGTTCGAGGGCGTGGCCTCTCGCGACAAGGACCCCCGCAAGTCCCTCCACGTCGAGGACGTCGCCCTCCCCGAGCTCGGCCCGGGCGAGGCCTTCGTCGCGGTCATGGCCTCGGCGATCAACTACAACACCGTGTGGACCTCGATCTTCGAGCCCGTCTCCACCTTCGGCTTCCTCGAGCGCTACGGCCGGCTCTCCGAGCTCACCAAGCGCCACGACCTGCCCTACCACGTGGTCGGCTCCGACCTCGCCGGCGTCGTGCTCAAGACCGGCCCCGGCGTCACCCAGTGGCAGCCCGGTGCCGAGGTCGTGGCCCACTGCCTCTCCGTCGAGCTCGAGGACCCCGCCGGTCACGACGACACGATGATGGACCCCCAGCAGCGCATCTGGGGCTTCGAGACCAACTTCGGCGGCCTGGCCCACATCGCGCTGGTCAAGTCCAACCAGCTGCTGCCCAAGCCGGCCCACCTCACCTGGGAGGAGGCCGCCTCCCCCGGCCTGGTCAACGCCACCGCCTACCGCCAGCTGGTCTCCAAGAACGCCGGCCAGATGAAGCAGGGCGACAACGTGCTGATCTGGGGCGCCTCCGGTGGCCTCGGCGGCTTCGCCACGCAGTACGCCCTCAACGGCGGCGCCAACCCCATCTGCGTGGTCTCCAACGAGGAGAAGGCCAAGATCTGCCGCTCCATGGGTGCGGAGATGATCATCAACCGCTCCGAGGAGAACTGGAAGTTCTGGAACGACGACAACACCGCCCAGAACCCCAAGGAGTGGCAGCGCCTGGGCAAGAAGATCCGCGAGCTCACCGGCGGCGAGGACATCGACATCGTCTTCGAGCACCCCGGTCGCGAGACCTTCGGCGCGAGCGTCTACGTCACCCGCAAGGGCGGGACCATCACCACCTGCGCCTCGACCACCGGCTTTATGCACGAGTACGACAACCGCTACCTGTGGATGAACCTCAAGCGCATCGTCTCCAGCCACTTCGCCAACTACCGCGAGGCCTACGAGGCCAACCGCCTCATCGACCAGGGCAAGATCCACCCCACCCTGTCGAAGACCTACACCCTCGACGAGGTCGGCCAGGCCGCCCTCGACGTGCACCACAACAAGCACCAGGGCAAGGTCGGCGTCCTGTGCCTGGCCCCCGAGGAGGGCCTGGGCGTGCGCGACGAGGAGAAGCGCGCGAAGCACCTCGACGCGATCAACCGCTTCCGCGGCGTCTGATCCACCGCCGGCCGCGGCCGGCTCCCCGCACCACCCAGCAGCAGCCCATGAGGGTCGCCGGAGCTCCGGCGGCCCTCGTGGCGTTCCCGGCCCTCCCGCGGCCGCCCTCCCGCCCGGGGGATTGCCGGAATCTGGGCAAAGATTCAGGTGTCGACGGGTGGGACTCGGACGAGCGATCCTCGACAATGGGGTCACGCGTCGCCCTCCCACGACTGGAAGTAGGTTGTCCCGCATGAGCGACCAGGGCCTGTCCATCTTCGACGAGCAGTCCGGCCAGACCGGCAAGGGCTCTCCCGACGACAAGACCCAGGTGATCCCCGTCGCCCAGGGCAACCAAGGCAACCGGGGAGGCCAGCAGCCCGGCGCCTCCGGCAACGCCCCCCAGCGCCCCGTCGTGCCTCCCGCCGCCCGCCCGGGCGGCGCCCCGGCCGCGACCGGCTCGGCCGCACCCGACTTCCCCGTGGTGCGCCGCGGCGGCTACGACACCGCCACCGTCGACGCGAAGGTCCGCCAGCTGCTGGGCGAGAAGTCCGGCCTGGCCGAGAGCCTGACGGAGTCGGAGAAGCGCGTCATCGAGCTCGAGGCCGAGCTGGAGCGGGTCCGCACCGAGGTCGCGGAGATGGAGCGACCGTCGTACGCCGGTCTGGGCGGTCGCGCCAGCGCGATGCTCCGGCTCGCCGAGGAGGAGGCCGCCGACGTGCGCGCCGCCGCGCGCCGCGACGCCGACGAGATTCTCAACCAGGCCGAGCGCGACGCCAAGGCCATCAAGGCCGACGCCGCCCGCGAGGCCGAGGACATGCGGATGGTCCAGCTCCAGGAGCTCGAGGAGCACCGCACCCGGTTGCTGACCGACGCCGAGCAGGAGCGGTCGCTGGCCCGCAGCGAGGCCGAGGACCTGCGCGCCTCCGCGAAGCGCGAGGCCGACCAGGTCAAGCTCGCCGCCCAGCAGGAGGCGACCGAGATGCGCACCTCCGCCCAGCGGGAGGTGGAGAAGGCGCGGGCTGCGGCCGACCGCGAGGTGACCGAGGCCCGCCGCACCCTCGCGGTGGAGAAGGAGCGCCTGGCCCGCGAGGCCTCCGAGCACCACGAGAGCGCGATGGCCGAGACCCAGCGCCTGGTCACCGAGGCCGAGCAGCGCGCTGCCTCCGCCGAGGAGCGCGGCCGCCAGGCCACCGCGTCCGCCACGCAGTACCGCGAGCAGTCGCAGGCCGAGGCCGACGCCCTGCTCCAGCGGGCTCGGCGCGAGGCCGAGCAGATCGTGTCCTCGGCGCAGAAGCAGGCCGAGTCGATCTCCTCGACCGGCACCGCCGAGGCCGAGCGCGAGCTGGCCGCGGTGCGCGCCGAGGTCGAGCGGCTGCAGAAGCGCCGCGACGGCATCACCGCCCAGCTCTCGTCACTGGCCGACATCGTGTCCGGCTTCGGCAACGACGAGCCCGAGGCCGCTGCCGACGCACCGGAGAACGACGAGTCGTGACCGGCGTGCCCGGCGGATCCGAGGACCAGCGGTCCGCCGGGCCGCAGGACTCCCCCGCCCCCGGCGACACCCCCGACCCCCGTGACACCGTCGCGATGGTCGAGGAGCACGAGCAGGAGGCCGCCGAGGACGACGCCCACGTGGGACTCGTGGGCGGCCCGGAGCACCTCGGCACCCCCGGGCCCCCGCTGGACCGGCGCTCGCCGTTCTACCTCGGCTTCTTCGGAGGCCTGGGCGCGCTGACCGCCTGGTGGCTGGGCACCACGATCCTCGCGATCGGCTCCACGCTGCTGCTGATCGTGGTGTCGCTGTTCCTGGCCGCGGGGCTGCACCCCGCGGTGCTCTTCCTCGAGCGACGTGGCCTGCGACGCGGGTTCGCGGTCCTGGCCGTCATCGTGGCCGCCCTGGGCGCGCTCACGCTCTTCGTGGTCGCGATCGTGCCGGTCATCGCCGACCAGGTCCGTGCGATCACCGACAACGCCCCCGGCTGGTTCGACCAGCTGCAGCGCAACGAGCGGGTGCGCGCGCTCGACGAGGAGTACCAGCTGCTGGACCGCGCCCGCGACTACGTGAGCAACGGGGACTTCCTCTCCGGGCTCTTCGGCGGGGTCCTCGGTTTCGGTCTGGCCCTGGTCGGCGCGTTCTTCAACGCCTTCATCGTGCTGGTGCTGACGCTGTACTTCCTGGCGTCGATGGAGACCACCAAGGGTGCCCTCTACCGCCTGGCCCCGGCCTCGCGCCGCGACCGCGTCAGCCGGCTCGGCGACCGGATCCTGGCCAGCGTCGGCGGCTACGTGTCCGGCGCCTTCATCGTGGCCCTGGTCTCGGGGATCAGCTCGCTGGTGTTCCTGTTCGTCATCGGCCTGGGCGAGTACGCCGTCGCGCTGGCCACCGTGGTGGCACTGCTGGGCGTGATCCCGATGATCGGCGCCACCCTGGGCGCCATCGCCGTCACGGCCATCGGCTTCGCCACCGACGTGCAGACCGGCATCGCGTGCATCGTCTTCTACGTGATCTACCAGCAGGTCGAGAACTACCTGATCTACCCACGCGTGATGTCGCGCTCGGTGGACCTGCCCGGAGCGGTCATCGTCATCGCCGCCCTCGTCGGTGCGGCGCTGCTCGGCGTCGTCGGAGCACTGCTCGCGATCCCCACGGCCGCCGGCATCCTGATGCTGCTGCGCGAGGTCTACGTCCGCCGCCAGGACGTCTCCTAGCGCGCGTCCCAGGCCCGGCTCACAGGACCGGCTCGGGCCGCTCCGCGAGCCGGGCCGGGCGGCCCTCGCCCAGCTTCACGCCGACGACACCGGCCAGCACCAGCACGCCGCCGAGCAGCTGGACCGCCCGCGGGAGCTCCCCGAGGAGCAGCCAGGCGGCGACGACCGCCGCCAGGACCTCGGTGAGCGCCACGAACGACGCCAGCCGCGACCCGAGGCGCCGGCCGGCGGCGATGCCGGAGGTGTAGGCGACCCCGGCCGTCACCAGGCCGAGCACGAGCACCGGGACCCACCAGGCCACCGTCGTACCGGCGGGGCCGGCGTAGGCCACCGCGGCGGTGGCCACGCGCATCGGGAGCAGGCCCGCGACGCCGAGCAGCGCGAGCGACAGCGCGCCGACGACCAGGCCGCCCGCCGCCAGGGTGAGGGGCGGCAGACCGTTGCCCTCGTCGGCGGAGATCAGGAAGTACGCCGTGGCGCCGACCATCGCGCCCAGGGCCCAGGCCACGCCGACCAGGCTGAGCTCGGCTCCCGAGACGACGTCGAGCACCAGCACCAGCCCGACCGCCGCCACCGCGGCGCCGGCCAGGGTGATGCGACCCGGCCGCTGCCCGTGGCGCAGCCACAGCCACAGCACCACGGCCGCCGGGGCGGTGTACTCGATCAGCAGAGCCGGGGCGACCTGCATGTGCTGCACGGCCGAGAAGTAGCAGAACTGCGCACCCGCGACGGCCAGCACGCCGTAGAGGACGACCAGGCTGGCGTTGCGGCGCAGCAGCGCCCACCGGCCACGCAGGGCGACCAGGCCCAGGGGCAGCACGACCAGCGCCGCGACACTGACCCGCACGAGCGTCGCGGCACCCGGCGACCACCCGGTGTCGAGCAGCCCGCGGGCCACCGCACCGGACAGCCCGAACGACAGCGAGCTGACCAGGGCGAAGGTCAGGCCCGCGGAGAGCCGGGAGGCGGACGCGCCCGGGCCCGAGACCGGTGCGTCATGAGTCAACGTCGTCATGGGTCATGACGGTAGGCGGTTCGTAGTAACGTGTCAATGTGGTTTTCGCCCATGACACCGAGATGTCCCTCCAGGCCGCCGTCGAGCTGACCAACACCGCCGGTGACCCCGACACCCTGCTGACCGTGGCGGCGCTCGACGAGTACTACACCGGCTTCGAGTACACCGGCCGTCACGAGCGCACCCGGGCCGAGCTGGAGGAGGTGCGTGCCCTGCGGCCGCGCTTCCGCGAGCTCTTCACCGCCAGCCGGGAGCAGGCGGTGCAGATCGTCAACCACATGCTGGCCGAGGCGGGCGCGGTCCCCCAGCTGGTCCGACACGACCCCTACGACTGGCACATCCACGCCTGCTCGCCCGACGCCCCGCTCGCGACCAGGATCACGGTGGAGACCGCGATGGCGATGGTCGACGTGGTCCGCACCGACGAGATGTCCCGCCTCGGCGTCTGCGAGGACGACGACTGCGACGGCATCGTGCTGGACCTCTCCCGCAACCGGTCCAAGCGCTTCTGCTCCACCACCTGCGGCAACCGCAACGCGGTCGCCGCCTACCGAGCCCGCCAGGCGGGCGAGACGTAACCGTCGGGGCCCCGGCGCCGTTGAGGAGGCGAACCCGACCCGAAAGGCCCCGATGTCCCGCCTCCGCCGCCTCGCCACGCTCACCAGCGCCGGCCTGGCCCCGCTCGCCCTGGCCGGTGCCGCCACCCTGGCGCCCGCGACCGCGACCGTCCCGCAGTCCGCGCCCACCTCCAACCCGGTGGCCGGCGCCGCCGAGGCGCTCGCCTCCCCCACCGGTCGAGCCATCGTCCGCTTCGCCGACGTCCCGAGCCGCTCGCAGCTGAAGGCCCTGCGCGGCCTCGGCCTCAGCGTGCGCGGACTCGACGCTCTGCCGATGGCGGTCGTCCACGGCCCGGCCGCCACCCTGGCCCGGATCGTGCCCGAGGGGCTCGGCCTGGACGTGCGGGCCGACGAGGTCCTGTCCTACGCCGACACCGCCTCCTCCGACGTGATGTCCTCCTCGTCTGCCGCGGCGAAGAAGCTGCGCAGCAGGGGGCTGACCGGCAAGGGCGTGACGGTGGGGGTCATCGACTCCGGCTGCGACGGGACCCACCCGGACCTCGCCGACCACATCGTCCACAACGTGATCCTGCTCAGCCCGGAGTACGCCAACGCCGGCACATCCCCGGTGCTGCCGATCCCGATGGGCGACACTCCGTACTCCAACACCGACCTCGGCTCGGGCCACGGCACCCACGTAGCGGGCATCGTCGCCGCCGACGGCACGAGCAGCCCCGACCACCTGGGTGTGGCCCCGGACGCCGAGCTCGCGTGCTTCGCCATCGGCGCCGTCATCACCACCACCGCGGTGGTCACCGCCTACGACTACATCCTCGACCAGCCCGACCTGCTCGGCATCGACGTCATCAACAACTCCTGGGGCAACAGCTTCCGGCAGTACGACCCCGAGGACCCGGTCAACATCGCCACCAAGGCCGTCAGCGACCAGGGCGTGACGGTCGTCTTCTCCGCCGGCAACTCCGGCTCCGGGGACGCCGAGGCGAGCGTCAGCCCGTTCAACCAGGCCCCGTGGGTGATCTCGGTGGCCGCCGGCGACCTCTCCCGCCAACGCGGCAGCTTCTCCTCCAACGGCCTGGAGTTCGACAACGGCCGTGCCGTCGCCATCGGCGCCGACGGGCACACCGTCCACCGTGGCGACCGGGTCGGCCTGACCCAGCCCGACATCATGGCGCCCGGCGTCTCCATCTCCTCCTCGTGCGACAGCACGGGCACCGTGATCGGGCCCTGCCCCGACCACGGCAACACCTCGGCCTCCGGCACGTCGATGTCCGCCCCGCACATCGCCGGCGCGGCCGCCGTCCTGCTCCAGGCCAACCCGCGGCTCACTCCGGCCCAGGTGCAGCTGGCCATGAAGGCGACCGCCAGCCCCGTGCGGACCCCGGACGGCACCACGCTGGGCTCCCACCAGGTCGGCTACGGGCACGTGAACCTCGACAGGGCCGTGGCACTGGTCAAGGGTCGAGCGGGCAAGGCGCTGAGGAAGAAGATCACCAAGGCCATGCGCAGGGCCGACCGCCGGATCGCGCGCCAGGACGCCTGGAAGGTCACGCGCACCGACCAGTGGCAGTCCGACGCCCTGCCGGTCGCCGTCGACCCGCTGCCGTTCTTCGACACCCACGCGCTGAGGGTGACCAAGGGCACCGACGCGGTGAAGCTGGCCGTGGTCTACCCGACCCCGGGCACCGCGGCGAACCTCGCCGAGGTCACGGCCACGCTCGTCGCCGCCGACGGCACCGAGGTGGGGTCCACCAGCACGGACCTGCTCTTCAGCCACGGGACCGGGTCGGTGCTCCTGGAGGACGTCGCTCCCGGCGACTACACGCTCGAACTCGGGGGCTACTACGTGTCCGACCCCGACACCCTGGACAGCGACTCCATCAACGGCCGGGTCGTCTTCGTCTCCGCCTCACAGCTGAAGCGGCGCTGAGGCACCGCTCGGACACCCGACACCGGACACACGAAGGTCCCGTCCCGACCCGGGCGGGACCTTCGTCACGCCCCGGCCGGTTCCGGCCCGCGGTCACCGGCGCTGTGCCACCCTGGACGCACGGGGGGGAGCCCCTGTCCCCCATCCCCCCACCAGGAGCGCCGTGCCCACGCAGATCCTCGTCGTCGACGACGACCCCGACCTGTCACTGCTCATGGCCATGTTCCTGCGCAAGCACGGCCACCAGGTCGACACGGCCGCCGACGGGCGCGCCGCGCTGGAGAAGATCCGTGAGTCGACCCCCGACCTGGTGGTGCTCGACTGGAACATGCCCCATCTCGACGGCCTCGGCCTCGCCGCCGCCGTCCGCGGGGAGCTCGGCCTGACCGGCCTGCCCCTGCTCATGGTCACCGCGATCCCCGACCACGCCCAGGCACTGGCAGGCGGCGTCGACAAGGTGATGGCCAAGCCGTTCACCTCCGCCACCCTCGTCGG
>JAYYWX010000157.1:0-5487 GCA_036341255.1 Actinomycetota bacterium
GGGCCGCGGGCGGGGGGGGCCCCGGCCCCGCTGGGGGGCGCGGCGGCGGGGCGGGGCCCCCCGCCCCCCCCCACCGCGGAGAGGCTGCTCGGGCCCGCGCGCGGCAGGTCGTTGACCGACCTCGTGGACACCCCCGACCCGATCGTGGCCGAGCTGCTCGCGGACCTGCGCCGCTCCACCGGTCCCGTGCCCGGCCGGTTGGTCTTCCGCACCGCTCACGGCACGCACGCCCTGGCCCTGACCGGCTCACGGCTTTCGCCGTACACCGACGAAGTGGCGATCTCGGTCCGGCTGGGAGATGACAGGTTCGCCGAGCTCACCGAGGCGCTGGACCGCACCAACGTCGAGATCGCCCGGCGGATGGCGGTCGAGGAGCAGCTGCGCCTGGTCTGGAGCCAGACGGTGACGCAGCTGGAGGGCTCGCGCGACGACCTGCGGCGGTTGGGTCAGGCGATGGCCCACGACCTGCGTAGCCCGCTCACCGCGATCCGGGGCTTCGTCGGACTCGCGCGGGAGGACCCGGGAATGGGCGAGGACAGTCGCGCCATGCTCGACCGCGTCCTGCGCGCCGCGGACGGGATGGAGGAGATCATCGAGGGCCTGCTCAGCGAGGCCGTGCAGCGGGTGCACGCCACCCGGGCCGACCTGCCGCTGGCGGAGGTCGTGGAGTGGGTCGGCTCCCTGGTGGACGACGAGGTGGTCCACCTGGAGGCGGTCGGGCCGCTGCCCGTGGTGCACGTCTCGGTGCAGGCGGTGCGACAGCTGCTGCTCAACCTGGTGTCGAACGCAGGCAAGCACCGTGGGCGCCTGGGCCCGGTGTCGGTCACGGTCGAGGCGACCGTCGAGGACGGCCGCTGCGAGGTCCTGGTGGCCGACGACGGCCCCGGGGTCCCGCTCGAGCTCCGGGACGCGGTCTTCGAGCGCGGGGTCTCCACCGAGCAGGAGGGCATCCACGGGCTGGGACTGGCGATGTGTCGCCGCATCGTGGAGGAGCACGGCGGCCGGATCGCGCTCGAGGAGTCCGCGTCCGGAGGGGCTCTGGTCCGCTTCAGCCTCCCGCTGTCTGCGGAACCTGTCGCCGGCTGAGGGACCGGTCGCCGGCGCCCCTAGGGTGGGCGCGCACAGGAGGTGCCGCATGTCACAGTCGCTCAGCGGGGTCGTCCCGGGGATCCTCGATGCCCACATCCACCAGTGGGACCCGTTCACCACGCCGCGGGAGGCGTCGCGTCTGGCGCCGCTCTACCGCCGTGCGCCCCGCCTCTTCGAGCGGCTGCTGCCCGTCCTGCTGCCGCAGGCCAAGCGGGAGTTGGTCCTCACGGCCCAGCATGTGGCGCGGCCCTACCTGCCCGAGGACTACGCCCGCGACACGGCCGAGACGCTGGAGACGGTCGGGGTCCCGGTGGAGGCGGCCGTGCACGTGCAGGCCGGGTGGCACTCGGATGACGAGTCGGAGGAGACCGCGTGGCTGGAGACGCTGCCCTTCGGGGCCCCGGGCCGTCCGCGGCTCGCGGCCGTGGTGGGTGCCGCGGACCCGCGCGACCCCGGGTGTGCGGCGCTGCTGGACGCCCACGCACGGGCCAGCGACCGGTTCCGCGGTGTCCGGTTCATGACCACCTGGCACCCCGACCGCGGCGTGATGGACTGGATCGACGAGCCGGGCGTGATGACGTCGACGGCCTTCCTGCGGGGCTTCGCCGCGGTCGCCGAACGCGACCTGACCTTCGATGCCTACGTCTACTCCCACCAGCTCCCCGAGGTGATGACACTCGCGCAGGAGTACCCGCAGACCACGATCGTCCTGGATCACTACGCCCCGCCCGTGGGTGTGTGCGGGCCGATGGGTCGGTCCACGGGGAGGACGGCGGCCGAGCGGCAGGACCTGCTGGCGCGCTGGCGCGACGACGTGGCCGCTCTGGCCGGCTCGTGCCCCAACGTGGTGGCCAAGCACTCCGGGCTGGCGTTCCCGACCCTGGGGCACCGCGAGCAGGGGCTCACCCGGCAGCAGCTCGCCGAGCGGGTCGCCCCCCTCGTCGAGCACACCACGCAGGTCTTCGGGCCCGACCGGCTGGTCTTCGGGTCGAACTTCCCCATGGACAAGTCCGTCGCGTCGTACGGCGTCGTGGTCGGCGCGCTCGCCGACCTGCTGGCCCCCGGTGGCCCGGACCTGCTGCGCAAGGTGTTCCGGGACAACGCGAGGGCGGTCTACCGCCTCTGAGTCACAGCGCGCGGAGCCCGGCGGTGACCAGCACGGCCACGAGGACGCTCAGCACGAGGGAGCACCTTCTCCACAGCATCAGCGCCGCCACGGCGACCCCCACCGTGTGGGCGCCCGCCGACCACGAGCGGCCGGAGGCCAGGACCGAGGTCACCACCAGGGCGCTGAGGAGCGTCGGGGCCATCAGGACGATCACCCGTGTCACGGGTGGCGGCAGTGCCCGGCCTCCCAGGAGCACGGGGCCGGCCGCCTTGATGAGCGCGGTCAGGGCGGCGAGGCCCAGGATGAGCCACCAGACCTGCGTGTAGGTCAGCGTCATCCCGCCCTCACCCGGCTCTCCGCACGAGCCCGACGAGCGCGACGGCACTGGCCGCCAGGATCGGGATGCCCGGTGGCGCCAGCGGCACGAGGGCCAGCGCGACGAGGGCGCCGGCGAGGGCGACCCGGCGCGAGGTGCTGTCGCGCAGCTCCGCGATCAGCAGCGACAGGAAGAAGACCGGGTAGATCGCGTCCAGCCCCAGCCGCTCGGTGTCACCGAGCAGGTCGCCCGAGACCGCGCCGACGACGGACCCGAGCGTCCACGCGGCGTACTGCGGCACCGTGGTGCCGAACAGCAGCCATCGGTCGAAGGTGCCGTCGCCCCGGTGGGCGAGCGCCCACGAGGAGTCCACGACGGTCTGCCCCTGCGCCGCGCGTCGCCACGGGCCACCGGGCAGCGAGGGCGCCAGGGCGATGCCCATGGCCAGGAAGCGGGCGTTCATCAGGCTGCCCGCGGTCAGTGCTGCCGGGATGCCGCCGCCCGCGGTGACCACGGACAGTGCGGCGAACTGTGCGGAGCCCGCGAACACGATCATCGCGGTGACGCTGGCCTGGGCGACGCTGAACCCGGCCTGCCGTGCCAGCACCCCGAACGAGACGCTGAGGAAGAACCCGACGGCCGCGAAGGGGAGCCCCAGTCGCAGGCCACGGCGGAAGGAGTCGCGGTGCTCCACTCCGTCAGGACGGCTTGACGTCCAGCACGACCTCGAACTCCAGCAGGTCCGCACCGCTGGAGACCGGCTTGCGCTGCTCGCCCTCGGCACCCGCCGGGCCCGCGTGGGCCGCGCGGGCGTCGCCATCGCGCCAGGCTGCGAAGGACTCCTCGTCGCGCCAGTGGGTGACCACGAAGTAGCGGTCGTCGCCGGCGACGGGACGCAGCAGCTGGAAGCCCAGGAAGCCGTCGGCGCCGTCGACGGTGTGGGCGCGGGCGGCGAAGCGCTTCTCCAGCTCGGGACCGGCCTGCGCCGGCACGGAGATGGCGTTGATCTTCACGACTGAGCTCTGGGCAGGGTTCGGGGCGGACATGGCTCGAGCCTAGGCGGCTACCCTCGCCGCCATGGCCGAGCCCACCCTGCGATCCGTCGTCGACCTCGTGCACGGGTGGTACCCGCCCGCCACCGCTGACAGCTGGGACCGTGTCGGTCTCGTGCACGGCGACCTCGACCAGTCCGTACGCCGGATCCTGCTCGCCGTGGATCCCGCGCCGGTCGTGGCGCAGGAGGCCGCGGACTGGGACGCCGACCTGGTGGTCACCCATCACCCGCTCTACCTCAAGGGCGTGCACGGCTTCACCAGCCAGACACCGAAGGGCCGCACCTCGCTGAGGCTCGCGCGTGCGGGATGTGCGCTGCTCGCCGCGCACACGAACGCCGACCAGGCCGAGGGTGGGGTCTCCGAGGCGATGGCGCTGGTCCTGGGCCTGCGCGACCTTCGACCGATCCTCCCGGCACCGCTGCCGGCCGTCGACAAGCTGGGCGTGATGGTGCCGGCCGCGGACGCCGACACGATGCGCGCGGCGCTGGCCGACGCCGGTGCCGGCGAGATCGGCGACTACGACGGCGCCTCGTTCACGGTCGCCGGCGAGGGACGCTTCCGGCCGCTGCCGGGAGCCGATCCCACGATCGGCTCGGTGGGCGAGGCCGAGTGCGTCGACGAGGTCCGCATCGAGGTCGTGCTACCGCGGAGCCGGCGCGCGGGCGTCGTACGCGCCATGCTCGCCGCACACCCCTACGAGGAGCCCGCCTACGACGTGCTCGAGCTGGCCGACCCCGGGATCGGCGGGACGGGCACCGGCCGGATCGGGGACGTCGCCCCCACGACGCTGGGCGCCTTCGCCGAGCAGGTGGCTGCGGCGCTGCCGAGCACCGCGCACGGCGTGCGGGTCGCCGGCGACCTCGACCGTCCCGTACGCCGGGTGGCGCTGTGCGGGGGAGCAGGCGACTTCCTGCTCGACACCGTGCGCGGCACCGACGCCGACGTCTACGTCACCAGCGACCTGCGCCACCACCCGGCGACGGAGTTCCTCGAGCACGAGGGTCCCGCCCTCGTCGACGTCGCCCACTGGGCCGCGGAGTGGACCTGGCTGCCGGTGCTGGCGAGGCGGCTGGAGGGGGCCCTGGGCGATACGGTGGAGGTCCGGGTCAGCACGCGCTCCACCGACGCGTGGACCCACCGCCTCTGACACATCACGACACACCAGGAGTCACGCTGAAAGCCGACCCCGCCGCCCAGCTCCGGCTGCTCGACGTCCAGGAGATCGACTCCCGGGCCCAGCAGCTGCACCACCAGCGCCGCACGCTGCCCGAGCTGGCCGAGATCGCCGAGCTCGAGCGCACCCGCGCCGCCCTGGTCGACGAGGCCCGCGACGCCAAGATCGTCGTCGACGACCTGACCGTCGAGCAGGAGAAGGTCGACGCCGACGTCGAGACCGTCAAGGCGCGCCGCACCCGCGACCGGGACCGGATGGACGCCGGCCTCATCACCAACCCCAAGGACCTCGAGCGGATGACCGGGGAGCTGGAGTCGCTCGAGCGCCGCATCTCCACGTTGGAGGACGAGGAGCTCGAGGTCATGGAGCGGCTCGAGGCCGCCCAGGGAATGCTCTCCTCGGTCAACGACCGCATCGGCGCCGCCGACACCCGGCTCGCTGCGCTGGCGGCGGCGCGTGACGCCCGGTTCGCCGAGATCGACGCCGAGCTCGGCGAGCTGGCCACCCGCCGCGGTCCCGCGGTCGAGGGACTGCCCGCCGACCTGCTCGCGCTCTACGAGAAGCTGCGCGAGTCCAAGGGCGGCCTGGCCGTCTCGCACCTGACCCAGCGCCGCTGCGGCGGCTGCCAGCTCGGCATCGACGCCGCCGAGCTCGCCGCGATCAAGGCCGCCCCGGCCGACGAGGTCGTGCGCTGCGAGGAGTGCTCGCGGATCCTCGTCCGCACCTCCGAGTCCGGCCTGTGACC
>JAYYWX010000158.1:0-9446 GCA_036341255.1 Actinomycetota bacterium
GCAGGTCCTCGGCGTCGCGGACGGCCTGCTGCAGGGAGTCGTTGACCTGCACCGCACGCCAGCCGACCAGCAGCCCGAGCCCCCCGACGATGACCAGCAGCGTGCCGGCGGAGAGCAGGAGGACACGGCGGCGAGACATGCGGAGACCTTATCGACTGGGGGGCGGGCGGCTGGTCGGTGTCCGGACGCACGACGGCCCCCGCCCGTGGGGCGGGGGCCGTCGACTGCGTCAGTGGCGAGTCAGAAGCGGAGGACCGACTTCGACTTGTCGCAGGGGTCCTTCTTGCCGCGCTGGTAGAGGAACACGATCTTGTTGGTGCCGGCGGGCACCTTGCCGTTGAAGGCCACGCGGTTGTCGACCGGCTTCGAGCGCTGGCGGGTCACCTTCTTGCCGGCCTTGTAGATCACGACGATGCGGCCGGTGCACACCTCGCCGGCGTCGGCCTGGGCGCGCGGCTTGACGATGATGCGCTTCTTCTTGCCCGGCTTCGGGTCGCCCTTCTTGACCTTCGGCTTGGTGTCGGTCGGGACGGTGGGCTCGTAGGCAGCCAGGGCCGGTGCGCCGGCGAACGACAGCATGAACCCGGCGAGGATCGCGACGATGAGCTTCTTCATGTTTGAGACTCCCCATGTGGCGCCTGGGCACCTAGCGGACGTAAGTATGACGGGGTAAAGACAACCACACCCGGGGGGTGGTTGGCGAGTCGATCTCGGAGATCGGGCGGCTCCGGAGGAAAAGTTCACCGGAACACCGGGACTGTAACCCGAGCGTAACGTCCTGGGAAGGCGTCGGTCTGGACCGGACGTCGGCCGGCGGTGGGACCGCAGCCGCGGGGAGGGGACGGGACCTCCGGCACCGTGACGGCCGCCTCGTCGCCGGCTCGTCACCATTCGGTGCCACGCTCGTTGGCTGGCTGTCCACCTGACACGTCGCTCCGCGACTCCCCCGTCCCCGCCACCCCTGGAGACTCCCGTGCCCCGTCGACGCGTCACCGCCCGGTCGCGCCGCGAGACGCTGCGCAGCGTCTGGTTCGTCATCGGCATGACCGCCCTGATGGTCTCGTTGCTGGTCGCCGGCACCATCACCCTGGAGCACATGCTCCGTGAGGACGCGGCCGAGGCGGTGGCGGCGCAGGTCGAGGACCCGCAGGCGCCGCTGACCCCCGAGCAGTGGCAGGAGGTGGACTACGTCGCGATGGGCGACTCCTACAGCGCCGGGCCGGGTCTCCCGGTCCAGGTCGACGTGCCGTGCCGACGGTCCAACGGCAACTACCCCTCGCTGCTCGCGGCGAAGTTCCAGGTGTCGACGTTCACCGACGTCACCTGCTCCGGCGCCCGCACCCTCGACGTCACCGAGGAGCAGGCTCGTCCCGACGGGACGATGGTCGCCCCGCAGATCGAGGCGCTGTCCCGCGACACCGACCTGGTGACGATCAGCATCGGCGGCAACGACGAGAGCGTCTTCAACAGCCTGGTGACCACCTGCCCGCAGCTGGCCCTCGAGGACCCCGACGGGGCGCCCTGCCAGGCCGCGCTCGCCGGCGACGAGGACACCCTCGAGCGGCAGAGCGACCGCCTGGAGTCGCGGCTCGCGGGCATCATCCGGCTCATCCGCCAGGAGGCACCCCAGGCGCAGGTGGTGCTGATCGGGTACCCCGCGATCTTCCCGCTCACCGGCCCCTGCGACGCGCTCCCGTTCGCCGCCGGCGACGTGCCGTGGGCGGCCCGCGTCGTCGATGCCGTCGTGGACGGCATGCGGGCCGCCGCCGAGAACGTCGGCGTCCGGTTCGTCGACCTGCGCGAGGCCAGTGCCGGGCATGACGTCTGCTCGGTCGACCCGTGGATCGCCGGCGCGAGCGCCTCCGACTCCGGCGCGGCGCCCTGGCACCCGCTCCCCTCCGGGATGAAGGCCATGGCGCAAGCCGTCCACCGCCAGCTCACCGGGGCGTGAGCGTGCGGATCGCGATCGACGCACGCTTCCTCACCCAGCCCCTGTCGGGGGTGCAGCGCTACGCCCGCGAGCTCTGCCTCGAGCTCGACGCCGCGATCGCCCGGCGGGAGCCCTGGGCCCGTGACGTCGAGGCCACGCTGCTGGCTCCTCGCGGGGCCGCCTCCCCCGACCTCGAGCACCTGGCGGTGCGGCACGTCGGGCGCCTGTCCGGCCACGCCTGGGAGCAGCTGGAGCTGCCGCGCGCCGCCCGGGGGCACGACGTGCTTTTCTGCCCCGGCAACGTCGCCCCGCTGGCCACCCTGCGCGGGCGCACCCCCGTGGTCACCACCGTCCACGACCTCGCCTTCCGCTACCACCCCGAGACCGTCAGCACCGTCTTCCGCCGCGTCTACGAGGTGCTCGTCCCGCAGGTGATGCGGCGCGCCGAGCGCATCATCACCGTCTCCGAGGCCGAGCGCACCCAGATGCTCGGCCACTTCCCCGACGCCGCCGACCGTCTCGTGGCCGTCGCCAACGGCAGCCGTGCGCCCGAGACGCCCGGCACCGCCACGTCGCCGGCACCGCCCGCGGGCCCCTTCGTGCTCTACGTCGGTGCGCTCAACCACCGCAAAAACGTCGACGGCGTGATGGCCACCGTCCGCCACCTGCTCGACACCCGTCCCGACCTGTCGGCGGTCTTCGTGGGGGCGGGCGCCGCGGCGTACGCGTCGGTGGACCTCGGGGGCGACGCGCACGAGCGGGTGCACGTCGCGGGGGCCGTCGACGACGCCGCGCTCGACGCCCACTACCGAGCGGCGTCGCTCGTGCTGTTCCCCTCCTTCCACGAGGCCTCCGGCCTGCCGCCGGTCGAGGCGATGGCACGGGGCTGCCCCGTGGTCGTCAGCGACATCCCGGCGCTGCGCGAGCGCTGCGGCGACGCCGCGGCCTACTGCGACCCCCACGACGTGGCCAGCATCGTCGTCGCCGCCGAGCGGCTCCCCGACGACGACGGCCTCCGCGCCGACCTGATCACGCGCGGACTGGCCAGGGCCGCCGACTTCAGCTGGGAGCGGACCCTGCGCGAGACGCTCGAGGTGCTGCGGCAGGCCGCCGCTCGACCCTCTGCCTGACCGCGTCCCAGGTGCGGGCGACGGGATCGCTCCCGCCCGCGTGGATCAACAGGGCACGGGTCGCACGACGGCGCTCGACGTGGTCGTCGTGCCCCTCGAGGACTCGGGCGAGGGCGGCCACCAGGTCCTCCCCACGCGCCACCACGGGCCCGGGGAACCACTGCTCGTAGGGCTCGAGCGCCAGCCCGCGGGTGCCGCGGTAGGAGTCCAGGTCGGGGCAGAAGCCGAGGACGGGGACGTCGCGCACCAGGTGGTCCACCCAGATCGAGGAGTAGTCGGTGACCAGGCAGTCCGCGGCAGCGAGGAGCTCGTAGAAGGTCATCCCGAGCTCCTCCAGGTCGCCGTTGCGTGCCAGGCGCACCCGCTCCCCCTCACGCACCTGCTGGTCGGCGGCCGGGTGGGGACGCAACCACAGCGTGGCGCCGTGCCGCTCCAGCAGGTCGGCCGTCTCCGGCCACGCCCACGGCTCCTCCTCCGCGAGCCGCCCCGCGTCACCGTCGGCGCGTGCCATGCCCTGCACCGACACCCGGTACGTCGGAGCCACGACGACCTGGGGCCCGCTCAGCCCCAGTCGCTCGCGGACCGTGACGGGGTCGGCCAGCAGCGCCTGGCGCGGCGACCCGACGACGTGGATGTTCGCGGGGTCCAGCGCGAACTCCGCACTGCGCACCTGCCGCGCCAGCGGGCTCGAGACCGGCACCCAGTCGAAGTGGCGGGGGCGCTCCCCCACGAACGTCCCGATCTGCTTGCCGAACTCGCCGTGCCACAGGCCCACCACCTGCTTGTCGCGAGGCCGCGGTCGCGCCCCGAACACCCCGTGCGTGGTCACCGACACCGGCGAGCGCAGGTAGGCCACCAATCCGGCACGCGACCGTCGACCCACCAGCTCGGCGGTCATGCCCAGCGCGGCCGCCCGGCGTCGGGCAGCCGGCAGGTCCTCCACCAGCACGATCACCTCGATCCCGGGCGGGGCACCCCGCAGCAGGGCTACGGTGCTGTCGTCCAGGTCGGGCGAGGAATGCACCACCACCGCGCGACCGGCGGGGACCAGCAGGTCGGCCAGGCCGACCAGCCGGTCGAGGACCCGTCGGCGCCAGGGGCGGCGTGGCGAGCGCATGTCTCCTCCGAGCGTCGAGCGACACCTGGGCGGGCCGCGGTCGAGGAAAGGTAGCAACGATGACAGGGCAGGACATGGGGACCGGCCGGGTCGGCAAGAGCTCGGCGGTGATCCTCATCCAGGCGCTGAACTCCATCAGCACCGTGCTGCAGATGGCCGTCTTCGCGCTGACGCTGCCCCGCGCCGACTTCGACGACTACGCCGTGTGGGTCACCAGCGGCATGTTCGTCATCGGCCTGGGCCAGGCCATCGGCACCGAGCGCGTCGTCATCGGCCGACGCACCCTCGCCGACGGCACGCACTCCGCCGGGGTGCTGGCGGCGATGGTGCTGGTCGTGCAGCTCTCGGTGGCGGTGGCGCTCGGCAGCCTGCCGCTGGTGCTCGCCTCGCTGACGCTCGCGCCGTACGTCGCCTACGACTTCCAGCGGTTCACCCGTTGCTACCACGAGGGGAAGCTGTTCCTCCGGGCCGACGTCCTCGTGCTGTCGGTGCAGACCGTCTCGGTGCTCGTGCTCTGGGCCGTCCTCGGGCGCGAGGCCTGGTGGATGCTGGTCTGGTGGTGCATCGGCGTCCCGGTCTGGGCCGGTCTCGCGGGCGGGCTGCCCCGTCTCCGACGGGGTCTGCGGGTCCTGCGCGACGACGCCCGCGAGTGCACCCCGCTGCTGCTGGACGCCCTGCTCGCCGGTGTCCCCCTCGTGGTCGCGCTCGCGCTGGCACAGGCCCAGGGCAGCGTGGGCGACGCCTCGGCGGCACGGATGGCCTTCACCATCCTCGGCCCCGTGACCGTGCTCGGCCTCTCGGCCCGCCGACTCGTCTACCAGGAGGTCGCCAAGGGCCCGCTCAGTCCACGGTTCGCCGTCGTCTGGGGGGTGATCTGCGCGGTCACCTTCGTCGTGTGCGCCGGGTTGCTCGCCCTCACCCGCACCCCGCTCTACCCCTGGGCCTTCCCCGGCTTCGTGGGCCTGACCTGGCTGGCCATCCTCGGCTTCGCCACCAACCACACAGCGATGTTCTCCACGCTGCTGCCCGCCGCCAGCCTGCGCGCCGAGGGCCGCGCCCGCGAGATCGGCATCGCCCGGGTCGTCGCCACCCTCGCCGCGCTGGGCGCCGGTCTGGCCGTGGCGCCCTTCGACAGCCCCGCCGACGTCGCCTGGTGCGTCGCCGCCGGGTCGATCGGCTACACGCTCGCGCTCGCCGTGGCCCGAGCGCTGGTCCCACGACCCCTGCAACCGGCCGCGGCCGAGACGGGGACCGCCACGGCAGGTGAGCGTCCATGAGCCGCACCGTGATCACGGCCGAGTGGCTCTCCCCGTTGGGCGGGTCCGAACGCGTCGTGGAGCACCTGGCCGCCGCCCTCCCGACCGCCCGGGTGTTCACGCCGTGCGCGTTCCACGGCGGCGCACCCAGCATCGACCGTGACCGCATCACCGCCGCCTTCCGGCGACCCGAACGCCTGATGGACCGGCGGCAGGTGGCAGCCGCGATGAACGCCGCCACCTGGCCGGTCTGGGGTCGCCGGCTCGACCGGTCCGCCGACCTGGTCCTGGCCAGCCACCACATGTCGAGCCACTGGACGGCCGTCTACTCCGACGTCCCCCACCTCGCCTACGTCCACACCCCCGCCCGGTACGCCTGGTTCCCCGAGCTCGACGACCGCGCGAGCGGCAACCCCGCCGCCCGGGCGCTCGGGGCCCACATCCGCCGGATGGACCGCCGCGCTGCGACCCGCGTCGTGTCGTACGCCGCCAACTCCGAGGCCACCCGGCAGCGCATCGCCCAGGTGTGGGACCGCGACGCCCGCGTCATCCACCCGCCGACCGACCTGTCCCGCTTCGAGGAGGCCGCGCCCACCCCGGGTGTCGAGCCCTACCTGCTCGGACTGAGCAGGTTCATCCCCTACAAGCGCCTCGACTTCGTCATCGACGTCGCCGAAGCAGCCGGGCTCCCAGCGGTGCTGGTGGGCAGCGGGCACCTCGAGGGGATGCTGCGCTCACGCGCCGCAGAGGCGAGCGTGCCCGTGCGTGTCGTGACCGACGCCAGCGACGCCCAGGTGGTCCGGCTGCTCGCCGACGCCACCGCACTGGTCTACCCCGCCGTCGAGGACTTCGGTCTCGTGCCCGTCGAGGCGATGGCCGCCGGCACGCCGGTGCTCGCGCTCGACGTGGCCGGCACCAAGGAGACCGTGCGCGACGGCGTCTCCGGATACCTGCTGCCCGACCTCGACGCGGCCGCATGGGCCGAGCGCGTCGGCGCCCTCGACCGGCTCGACCGTGCCGCCGTACGCCGCCGCGGGCAGGACTTCGGTGTCCCGGCGTTCCACCGCCAGGTGGAGGCGTGGATCGCCGAGGAGATCGGCTGAGGGGGCCGATCCGTCCCCGCGCGACTCAGTCGGTGCTGGCCGCGCTCTCCTCGCCCCACCGCAGCGTGGGCTGGTGGTAGCCCTCCGGCCAGGCGAGCACCGACTCCTCCTGGGCGGCGACCAGGTGGCGCAGCAGGTCGTCGGGGTCGGCGAAGTCGCGCGGCTCGATCGGGTCGCCGAGGCTGAGCCAGAGCCGCCCGTCGGACTCGCAGTGGGCGTGCATCGTGACGACCAGGCTGTTGGTCGCCGCCGCCAGCCGCGCGGCCCCCGAGGAGCCCCGCCGGTCGCGCCCGAGGAAGGGGACGACCGCCGAGCCCGGGACGTCGGTCGCGATCGCCAACGCCTCGCCCTTGGCCAGGCGACCGGCCAGCTCCTTGCCGCCCAGGCCGGCGTCGACGGGGTGGTTGCCGGTGATCGTGCCGGCCCGCACGTGCTGACGCAGGAAGGTCGGCGCGTCCTCGGCCAGCATCTCCGGCGACACCACGATCCCCATCGGCCGGTCCGCCACCGCCAGGGAGGCGGTCGCCCCCTCGTAGTGGCCGTGGTGCAGGAAGCTCACCACGACACCACGGCCGGTGGCGCGAGCCTTCGTGAGGGCACCGGCGTTCTCCACCGGCTGGTAGGACACCCGCTTCGGGTGGTAGCGCCACTCCGATCGCACCACGTCCCTGACGAGGTAGGCGGCCGCGGCGGCCTCGACCCGCTCCGGCGCCACCGCACCGAGGAGCCACTCCATCTCCCGGCGGGCCTTCTCCAAGGCGGCCGGCCGGCGGCGCTTGGCCGCCACGCGGGCACGCACGACAGCGGGGACGAGCACGTCGGGCACGGCTGCCCGCACACGCATCGACGGGGTGACAGAGACCTGGGTCATGCGACTCTCCACATCACGGGGGGTGCCTCGGGGGGAAGGCTTCGCCGGACAGTAGCGGCACGTCGCCGGGCCGCGCACCGGATCAGGCCAATCGGCCGACCCGCGTCTCCACGTCCTCGCGGACCCCGTCGGTGAGCGAGCGCACCAGCGCCACCTCGTCGGGATCGAGCACCGAGGCCCAGTAGGAGTTGGCCTGCTGCACGTTGCGCCGGGCGTCGTGGGTGACCCCGCCGGCCGGCGTCCCGCTTCCCTCGTCGCGGTAGTCGTGCTCGATCGCAGCCCGGGCCCCGTCGGTCATCTCGAGCCCGAGCCGTCGGTAGAGGTCGACGTAGGTGCCGACCGGGTCGGCGAGCAGCGTGCGCGGGTTGACCCACGCCACCTCGGCCGCACCCTCGGGCAGTCCCGGCCCGGCCAGGCTGTGGGCCAGGTGGCCGTAGACGACCCGCCACAGCTGCGCGCCCACCGAGACCGGGTCGCGCCGTCGGCGTACCTGCTCGACCATCCCCTGCAGGTACGCCGCCCCCGGGTGCACCTGCTCCAGCCCCCGGACCACGCGCTCGACGTCGAAGTCCCACCCCAGCCGCTTGAAGCTGGCCGCCGAAGCCTCCGGCGGCCGCACCGTGACCACCGCGGGGATCCCCAGCTCGCGCGCGACGGTGGGCACCAGCAGCGAGGCGAAGGGGTCCTTCCAGACCACCGTGCGCACCCGCGGGTCCAGCCGGATCCGCACAGCCGAGGCCCGGCTGGTGCTGCCCGTCACCTGCTTGACCGCCCTGCGCAGCCGGGAGTCCTGCGGCCACACCCCGGTGCGGGTGCGCACCGAGACCCGGAGCACCTGGGCCAGCACCCCGGACAGCTGAGGGTCCTGCGTCAGAGGGCCGGTGGGCGGGAGCACGAAGTACTCCCCGACCGAGCGCAGCCCCGACTCCGGGTTGAGCGGCTCGTAGAGCGAGGCCGCCCCGGGGGCGTGGGCCAGGGCGCTCCCCACCCCGGTCGTCCCGGAGCGGGGCATCCCGGCGACCAGCACGAAGCGGCGACGGCCGGCCCCCGGCGTCCCGGGCGAGGGCACCGCTCAGCCGCCCTGGCGGGCGGTCGGGCGCTTGTAGCTGTACTGGTAGTAGGCGCTGGAGTCCATCGTCACGCGGTTGAGCACGACACCGGCGATCTTCGCGTCCACCGCACGGAGGCTGAGCAGCGCACGACGCAACTCGGGCGCCTTGGTGCGCTTGCTGCGGCACACCACGATCGAGGCGTCGGCGACCGCACCCACCAGGGCGGCGTCGGTCACGGCGATCAGCGGCGGTGTGTCGACGATGACCGCGTCGTGCGTCGCCAGCAGTGAGTCGATGAGCCCCCGGAAGGACTGGGACTCCAGCAGCTCGCTCGGGTTGGGCGGGATGGGCCCACTCGTGAGGACGTCGAAGCCGTGGGCGTGCTGGAGGACCTCCTCCACCGAGGCCTTGCCCGAGACGACCGAGGTGACGCCGACATCCGGCACCAGGCCGAGCAGCCGGGCGATGCTGGGGCGACGCAGGTCGGCCTCGACCAGCACGGTCCGCCGACCGCTCTGGGCCAGCGAGGCCGCGAGGTTGGCCGCCGTGAGCGTCTTGCCGTCGCCCTGGTGAGCACTCGTCACCATGAGCGATCGGGGTGGGTTGTCCGGGGCGAGGTAGCTGATATTGGTCCGCAGCTTGCGGTAGGACTCCGACCAGACCGGGCTCGCGGCGCCCTGCTGGATCACCGGTGTGTCGTTGATGTCCGGGTTCACCGGGACCGAGGCCAGCACGGTCAGTCCCGTGGCGGTCTCGACGTCCCCGTCGTCCTTGATCGTGGTGTCGAGCGACTCCCGGAGCAGCGCCAAGGCCAGGCCGAGACCCAGGCCCAGCATCAGTCCGACCCCGAGGTTGAGGATCGGCACCGGCGAGCGCGGCGAGGACGGGGGCACCGCAGCGCGGGTCAGGCTCACCCGCACCGGGGAGATGTCGCTGGCCCGGATCCGGTCGAGATCCTCCACGACGGTGACCAGGTTGGCGGCCACC
>JAYYWX010000159.1:0-11331 GCA_036341255.1 Actinomycetota bacterium
CATGGCGCCCGCTCAGGGGCACGAGTCGAGGTGGACCCGGCCTACGTCGCCTCGCAGCGCCCGCTCGTCGAGGCGATCAGACGGCTGCTGGTGGCCACCGCCTCGCGGCCGGCGCAGCTGGGCTGCTTCGGGCTGCACGAGTGGGCCATGGTGCACCGCGCCTCCGAGCACGGGACCCGGCACGAGTGGCCGCTGCGGCTCGGCGAGCGCGGCACCGACGAGGTCGTCGAGGGTCACCGGATCACCTGCACGCACTTCGACGCGTTCCGCTTCTTCACCCCCTCCGCGCGGTCGCTGAACACCCTGAGCCCGGGGTCGAAGGACCGCGAGGACTTCGAGCAGCCGGGCTGCCTGCACGCCGGGATGGACCTCTACAAGCACGCCTTCCGGCTCAGCCCGATGGTGCCCTCCGACCTGGTCGCCGACTGCTTCGAGCTCGCGTGGGACGTCCGGGTGCTGGACATGCGGGCATCGCCGTACGACCTGGCCGACCTGGGGCTGGACCCGGTGCGCATCGAGACCGCCGAGGGCAAGCGGACCTACGCCGACGCGCAGGCCGCGTTCGCCCAGCGGGGCGCTCCCCTGCGGGCGCGCCTGGTGGAGGCGTGCGACGCGCTGATCTGAATCGGGTGGCTCAGGTCACGTCCGGACGTGCCGAAGGACAAGGCATGACCCACCTGCTGCGACTCGACGCCGTGGCGCACCGCGACGAGTTCGCCGTGCGGCTGGACGGCCACCTGCTCGGCCACGTCGTCCGCGACCCCCGCGCCCTCACCGAGATCTGGACCTGGTGGGCCGACGGCGGCGGCGTCCCGCAGCAGCACGAGGACTCCCGCGAGATGGCGGTCTACCGCCTGCTCGTCGGGTACGGCCTGGACTTCGCCACCGCGCGCTCGCTGGTGCAGCGCGGCGCCGTGCTCGTCGCCGCCTGATCCTGCTCGGCTCCCCCCACCCGGCCCTCGACCCGACGCCGCGCGCACCCCGGGCTCCCCGCCTAGGGTGACGGCGTGACGCGCGAGGAGAGCGGGACGACCCACCGCGGCGAGGACTGGTACGCCGAGGAGCTGGTCGGTGCCCGGTTCACCTCGTGCACGTTCACCGACGTGGACCTCACCGAGGCGACGATCCGCGGGTCGGTGTTCACCGACTGCCGCTTCGAGCGGTGCGCGTTCAACGCCTCGGTCCACGAGTCGACGGCCTACGTCACCTGCACCTTCAGCGGGTGCAACTTCTTCGACTCCACGTGGGAGGGCTGCAAGCTCAGCGGCTCGGCCTTCGAGCGGTGCACGACCCGACCGTTGCGCGTGGTCGGCGGCCAGTGGCGCGGGGTCTCCCTGCGCGGCGCGAACCTCTCCGGGCAGGACCTGACCGGGCTCGACCTGCGCGACGCCGACCTGTCGCTGGCCGACCTGTCCGGGGCGGTGCTGCGCGACTGCGGGCTGGGCGGCGCGCTGGTGCGCGAGACCGACCTGAGGCGCGCCGACCTGCGCGGCGCCACCCTCGAGGGGCTCGACCTGCGCGAGGCGCGGCTCGGCGAGACGCGGCTCGACCTCGCCGGCGCGGTGCTGCTGGCCGAGCTGGCCGGCGCGGTGGTGGACTGACCTCGGCTGGCCGGGTTCGTCGGCTGGCCGACAGACCCGGGAGTCAGACGACAAAGGTTCGTCGTCCCACTTCCGGGTTCGTCGGCTGGCCGACAAACCCGGGCAGGCGCCCGCGGCGGGCCCCTCAGCCCACGACGGTGCCGTGCTCCACGCAGGTGGCAGTCCAGTCGCGCGGGGTGACCTGGACCTTCATCCGCCGACCGCACTGGGTGCAGAAGCGCGGCGGCTCCATGGCGAGCATCTGCTCGCAGCGGGGGTGCGGCTCGGTGAGCGCCTGACCGCAGTGACCGCAGGTGGGCCCGGGCCGGGTCACTGGCTGGGTCACTGGCTGGGTCACTACAGGGTCTTCGCCAGCTCGCGGATCGGCATCTTCAGCTCGCTGAGCAGCGCGAGGTCCTCGTCGGGGTCGCGGCCCAGGGTGGTCAGGTAGTTGCCGACGATGATCGCGTTGACGCCGCCGAGCAGGCCCTCGCGGGTGCCGAGGTCGCCGAGGGTGAGCTCGCGCCCACCGGCGTACCGCAGGATCGTGCGCGGCATCGCCAGCCGGAAGGCCGCGATGGTGCGCAGCGCGTCCTGGGCGTCCATGGTCGACAGGTCGCCGAACGGGGTGCCGGGGCGTGGGTTGAGGAAGTTCAGCGGGACCTCGTGGGGGTCGAGCTCGGCGAGCTGGGAGGCGAGCTCGGCGCGCTGCTCGAGGGTCTCGCCCATGCCGACCAGGCCGCCGCAGCACAGCTCCATGCCGGCGTCGCGGACCATCTGGCAGGTCTCCCAGCGCTCCTCGTAGGAGTGCGTGGTGACGACGCTCGGGAAGTAGGACCTCGCGGCCTCGAGGTTGTGGTTGTAGCGGTGCACGCCGATGGCGGCGAGCTCGTCGACCTGCTCCTGGGTGAGCATGCCGAGGCTGCACGCGACGTTGATGTCGACCGCGTCGTGGATCGCCTTCACGCCGTCGCGGACCTGCGACATCAGCCGCTCGTCGGGGCCGCGCACCGCGGCGACGATGCAGAACTCCGTCGCGCCGGTCTCGGCGGTCTCCTTGGCGGCCTGCACCAGCTGCGGGATGTCGAGCCACACCGAGCGCACCGGGGAGGTGAACTGGCCGGACTGGCTGCAGAAGTGGCAGTCCTCGGGGCAGCCGCCGGTCTTGAGGCTGATGATGCCCTCGACCTCGACCTCGGGGCCGCAGTGGCGCATCCGCACGTCGTGGGCGAGCCCGAGCAGCGCGGGCACGTGCTCGTCGGGCAGCCGCAGCACCTCGACGAGGTCCTCGTAGGACAGGCCCTCGCCGTTCTCCAGCACCTGGGTGCGGGCGCGGCCGAGGATCGCGGGCTCGGTCTGGTCCGGGGTTACGGGAGCAGCAGTCACGAACCGGGAGCGTAGACCCGTCGAGCCGGATCCTGAACAGTGTTCAGTCCGTGGGCGTGCCGCGCCGTAGGCTCACCCCGCGATGAGCCCCCTCGACCCCACCGACGTGCCCGCGCTGCTGGCCTACGACCGCGCCCACGTGTGGCACCCCTACACCTCGATGACCGACCCCGCGCCGGCGCGGGTGGTGGAGTCGGCCGCCGGCGTCCGGCTGCGGCTGGCGGGTCCGGACGGCAGCCGGGAGGTCGTGGACGGGATGGCGTCGTGGTGGTCGGCGGTGCACGGGTACGCCGTGCCCGAGCTCGACGCGGCGCTGGCCGACCAGGCGGGGCGGATGTCGCACGTGATGTTCGGCGGGCTGACCCACGCCCCGGCCGTCCGGCTGGCCGAGAAGCTGGTCTCGATCTCCCCCGAGGGGCTCGAGCACGTCTTCCTCGCCGACTCCGGGTCGGTGTCGGTGGAGGTCGCGCTGAAGATGGCGCTGCAGGCGCAGCGCGGCCGCGGTAGGCCGGGTCGCTCGCGGATGTTGACCGTGCGCGGCGGCTACCACGGCGACACCGCCGGCTGCATGGCCGTGTGCGACCCCGAGGGCGGCATGCACTCGATGTTCGCCGGGGTGCTGCCGCAGCAGGTGTTCGCCGACCGGCCGCCGGCCGCCACCGCGACGGACGCGGAGGTGGAGGCGTGGGCAGCCGGCGTACGACGTCTGGCGGGTGAGCACGCGCACGAGCTCGCCGGGATCGTGATCGAGCCGCTGCTGCAGGGCGCCGGCGGCATGTGGACCTACCCGCCCGCGTGCCTGCGGGTGCTGCGCGAGGTCGCCGACGAGCACGACCTGGTGCTGGTCCTCGACGAGGTCGCCACCGGGCTGGGGCGCACGGGCACCATGTTCGCCTGCGAGGCGGCCGGGGTGGTGCCCGACGTGCTGTGCCTGGGCAAGGCGCTGACCGGTGGGTACCTCACGCTCGCAGCGGTCCTGTGCACGTCTCGCGTCGCGCGCGACCTGTCCGCCTCGGAGTCCGGGGTGCTGATGCACGGGCCGACGTTCATGGGCAACCCGCTGGCCTGCGCGGTGGCGCTGGCGTCGCTGGAGCTGCTGACCTCGCGCGGTTGGGCGGCCGACGTCGCCCGGGTGTCGGACGGTCTGCGCACCGGCCTCGGGCCGTTGCGCGATGCTGCGGGGGTGGTGGACGTGCGCGTGCTGGGGGCGGTGGGTGCCGTGCAGCTCGACCACGCGGTCGACGTGCCGCGGGCGACGCAGGCGGCGCTCGATGCGGGCGTGTGGCTGCGGCCGTTCCGCGACCTGGTCTACGTGATGCCGCCCTACGTGACCTCGCCGGCCGATGTCGCGTTGGTGTGCGAGGGCGTGGCCGAGGCGGTGGCGGCCGGATGACCTCCTGGTCGGACTGGTTGGCCGCCGAGGCCGCTGCCCGTGAGGCCGCGGGACTGACCCGCTGGCTGGTGCCGCGGCCTGCGGACGACGACGTGATCGACCTGGCGGGCAACGACTACCTCGGGCTGGCGCGCGACCCGCGGGTGCGGGCGGCCGCCGCCGCAGCGGCCGAGACCTGGGGCGGCGGGGCGGGCGCCTCGCGGCTGGTCACCGGCACCCTCGACCTGCACTCCGAGCTCGAGGCCGAGCTCGCCGCGTGGACGGGGCACGACGCGACGCTGGTGCTCTCGACCGGGTACGCCGCCAACCTGGCCGTCGTCACGGGGCTGGTCGGCCGCGACTGCCACGTGGTCTCCGACGCCCACGTGCACGCCTCGCTCGTCGACGCCGCGCGGCTGTCGCGGGCGCGGCTCACGATCACCCCGCACAACTCGGTGGCCGCGGTGGTGGATGCCCTGGCCACCTCGGCCCCGGGCGAGCGGACGATGGTGCTGGCCGAATCGATCTACTCCGTCCTCGGCGACGAGGGGCCGCTGGTCGAGCTCGCGGCCGCCTGCGAGGAGGCCGGCGCGCTGCTCGTGGTCGACGAGGCGCACGGGCTGGGCGTGCACGGGGCCGGGGTCGTCGAGCGGCTCGGCCTGGCCGGACTCCCGCACGTGCTGGTGACCGCCACGCTGTCCAAGGCGCTCGGCTCCCAGGGCGGGGCAGTGCTCGGCTCCCCTGCCGTCGTCGAGCACCTGGTCAACCGGGCTCGGCCGTTCATCTTCGACACGGCGCTCGCGCCCGCGGCCGCGGGGGCCGCGCTGGAGGCGCTGCGGATCGCGCGCGCCGACCCCTCGCTGGCCGCGTGCGTGCGGGAGCGGGTGCTCGACCTGGCGGCGGTGCTGGGCGTCGAGCCACCGGACGGGGCGGTGCTGTCGGTGCCGATGCCGTCGCCCCAGGTCGCCGTCGCTGCGCGCGACGCGTGCCTCGCGGCCGGCGTGCGGGTCGGTTGTTTCCGGCCGCCGTCGGTGCCGGACGGGATCTCGCGGCTGCGGATCACCGTGTCCGCAGGCGTCCCCGAGGACGCGTGGGCACGGGCCGTCGAGACGCTGGTCGCTGTCGTGAAGGAGCACCGGTGAGTCGGCCCGGGCGGGTCCTGGTGGTGACCGGCACGTCGACCGGTGTCGGCAAGACCGTCGTGACGGCGGCCCTGTCGTCGGTGCTGGCCGCGCGCGGCGAGCAGGTCGTCGTCGTGAAGCCCGTGCAGACCGGGATCGCCGACGGCGACTGCGACGCCGAGGAGGTGCACCGGCTCACCGGCTGCGCCGTACAGGAGCACGCCGCGCTCGACGAGCCGCTCGCGCCCGAGACCGCCGCCCGCCGCGCCGGCGTCACCCTGCCCACCGTCGCCGAGCACGCCGACCGGCTCAAGGTGCACACCGAGTTCCACGACACCGTCGTCGTCGAGGGCGCCGGCGGCCTGCTGGTGCGGCTCGACACCGACGGCGGCACCCTGCTCGACCTCGCCGCCTGGCTGGTCGAGCGCGACGTCGACGTGGAGGTCGTCGTCGTCTGCGCCGCGGGGCTCGGCACCCTCAACCACACCGAGCTGACCGTCGGGGCCCTGGAGGCCCGCGGGGTCCCGGTGCGGGGACTCGTCATCGGGTCGTGGCCCGACTCCCCCGGCCTGGCCGAGACCTGCAACCGCGAGGACCTGCCGCGTGTCACCGGCGTACCACTGCTCGGGGCGGTGCCCGCCGGTGCCGGCGCCCTGGGGCGCGGGGAGTTCGCTGCCGCGGCGGGTGGCTGGCTGCCGGGCTGGTGACGTTCAGCGGGGCGCCGCTGAACCTTCCCGCACCCGCGACCGGATCCCATCCACCACGAACCCCAGCCCCGTGCCGAAGTCGGCGGGCAACGGGTCGGCGTCGATGGCACCGGCGGAGCCGGCCTGCAGGTGGGTCTGCTCCTCGATCGTGTGCCCGAGCACCAGGTGCAGGACGGTGCGGGCCGCGGTCGGCACCAGCGACTCCGGGAGACCGGACTCGGCCAGTGCGGCCGTCAGGTCGTCCAGCGGCTGTGTGGCTCCCAGCCCGAAGGCGATGACCGTCGAGACCAGCTCGGCGCCGTCGCGGTAGGCCAGCATCGCGTCGCGCAGCTCGTGGGCCACCTCGACGACCCGCTCGTCCCAGGTCACCGCGCCGCGCGGACGCGCACCACGGCGCAGCACCTCGTCGGCGACGGCCGCCAGCAGCTCCTGCTTCGACGCCACGTGGTGGTAGAGCGCGCTCGGCTGCAGCTCCAGCTCGCCGGCGACCCGGCGCATCGAGACGTCGGCCAGCCCGTGGGTGTCCAGCAGGCGCAGCGCGACGGCGACGAGGTCCTCCCGAGTGCGGCTCACGCGAGCGACCCTAGCGGCCGGCCGCGGAGACGCCGGACAGGTCCAGCGACAGGCCGGTCTCGCGCTCGCACACCTCGAACAACCGGCGTACGGCGCTGGCCGACCCGGGCCGCACCAGCGGGCGTCGGACCGGCCGACCGGCCATCGCCAGCAGCGGGCCGTACAACGTGCCGCCCCGCACCCCGGGCTCGGTGGCCGCCCGCAGCTGGCTCAGCGCGCCGCGCGGGACGCTCATCCCGAACCAGCTCGACAGGCGGTCCCACAGCGGCCCCTGCCAGCCGGCACCGCCGAGCGCGTGGGTGGTGGCCTGCAGGTCGGAGTTGGTCAGGCCGGGGTGGGCTGCGACCGCGATCGCGTCGACACCGGCGGCCTCGAACCGCTCCTGCAACCCCACCGCGAGATGGCGGGCGGCGAGCTTGGTGTTGCCGTACATCAGCCAGGGGTTGTAGCGCTCGGTCATGTGCGGGGCGGCGGGGTCGAGCGCCCGGCCCTGGTGCTGGGCGATGCTGCTCAGCGTCACGACCCTGGCCCCCGGCGTGGCGACGACGAGCGGCGCGAGCCGACACAGCAGCGACCAGTGGCCCAGCACGTTGGTGGCCAGCTGGGCGTCGAACCCGTCCTCGGTGGTCGCCTTCGGTGAAGCCATCACCCCCGCGTTGAGCATCAGCACGTCGAGGCGCTCGTGCGCGGCCAGCACCTGCTCGGCAGCGCGGGCCACCGAGGCCTGGGAGCCGAGGTCGAGCTCGACGACCTCCAGCGAGGTGGAGGGGTGCGCGGCGAGGATGCGCTCCCGGGCCGCCCCGGCCTTGGCCTGGTCGCGCGCAGCCATGACCACGTGTGCGCCCGCTCCGGCCAGGGCGAGCGCGGACTCGAGCCCGAGCCCGCCGTTGGCGCCGGTGACCAGCGCGACACGGCCGGTCTGGTCGGGGATGTCGGCAGTGGTCCAGGACACAGTGGCTCCTCAGGAGGTGGGACGGCACCGTGCACGCTAGCGGTCGGCGCCTAAGGTGACCGAGCCGTCCTGAACAGTGTTCACGCACGGGCCTGCGCAGGCCCACCGAGGAGATGCACCATGACTGCCGAGACCACCGGCCAGCCCACCGCCGTACCCGCTCCCGGCGCCGACGAGCGCCGCCGCCCGCGGCTCGGCACCACCGACCTCGCGCTCATCGCGTCGTTCGCGGCGCTGATCTCGGCGTTGGCCTACGTCGGGGCGATCCCGGTGGGCGGCGCGGGCGTGCCGATCACGCTGCAGACCTTCGGCGTGATGCTGGCCGGCTGCCTGCTCGGTCCGCTGCGCGGGTTCCTCTCGGTGCTGCTCTACCTCGCGCTCGGTGCCATCGGGCTGCCGGTCTTCGCCGAGCACACCTCGGGCCTGGGCACCTTCACCCAGCCCAGCGCGGGCTACCTGCTGTCGTTCCCGGTCGCAGCCCTCGTGGCCGGCCTGCTGGTCACCTACCTGGCCGGGGAGCGCGGCAAGTCCCGCGCCGCCGTGGTGTTCCTGTGCTCGATCGCCGGGAGCATCCTGGTCATCCACCCAGCCGGCATCATCGGGCTGATGGTGACCCTGGACATGACGGTCACCGAGGCGTTCCGCATCGACGTCCTCTACTGGGTCGGCGACCTGCTCAAGACCACCATGGTCGCGCTCATCGCGGCCGAGGTGCACCGCGCCTTCCCGCGGCTGCTCCGGGCCCGCGGCGCCCGCCCCGCCCGCAGCTGACCGTGCCCGTCCTCGAGCTCGAGTCGGCGGGCGTCTCGGTCGCCGCACCTGCCGGGCCGGAGGGGGCCGGCGAGAAGGTGCTGCTGCACCCCACCTCGCTGCGGCTCACCGAGCAGCGGATCGGCATCGTCGGCGCCAACGGCTCCGGCAAGTCGACGCTGGCCCGGCTGCTGAACGGCCTGGTCTCCCCCACCTCCGGTCGGGTGCTGGTCGACGGGCTGGACGTGGCGCGCAGGGGGGCGGAGGTACGCCGGCGCGTGGGGTTCTGCTTCACCGACCCGGCCGCGCAGCTGGTCATGCCGACCTGCGTGGAGGACGTCGAGCTGTCGCTGCGCCGCCTCGAGCGCGACCCGACGCGGCGCCGCGAGCGGGCGCTCGCGGTGCTGGCTGAGCACGGGCTGGCCGACCAGGCGCACCAGAGCGTCCACGACCTCTCCGGTGGGCAGCGCCAGCTGCTCGCCCTGGCCGGTGTGCTGGCCACGGACCCGGCCGTCGTGGTCGCCGACGAGCCCACCACGCTCCTCGACCTGGCCAACTCCCGACGTGTCGGCGACCTCCTCCTGGGGCTCCCGCAGCAGCTGGTGCTGCTGACGCACGATCTCGACCTGGCCGCCCGCTGCGAGCGGGTGCTGGTGGTCGCCGACGGCCGCGTCGTGGCCGACGCCGCCGGACCGGCCGGCGTGGCGGCGTACGTCGACGCGGTCGACCGGGGCCGCGCGTGAGCTCGCCGCTGCTCGTGGGCGTGCACCAGCCCGGGAGCTCCTTGCTGCACCGCTGCCCGACCGGGGCCAAGCTGCTCGGGCTCGCTGCGTTCAGCCTGACCGTGGTGCTGACGCGCTCCGCGGTGGCGGCTCCGGTCTTCCTGGGGCTCGCGCTGCTGGCGGCGGCCGTCGGCGGCGTACGCCTGGCGACCCTGGCGCGGGCCACCCGCGCGATCCTGG
The DNA here is from genome assembly GCA_036341255.1 of Actinomycetota bacterium. GTDB lineage: Bacteria > Actinomycetota > Actinomycetes > Propionibacteriales > Nocardioidaceae > Nocardioides. The sequence goes on from JAYYWX010000159.1 coordinate 9,404, forward strand.
TGCTCGCGGTCGTGGCGGCCGGGTTCCAGTGGTGGATCGACGGACCGCCGAAGGCCGTCGAGACCCTCGTCGACCTGCTCGCACTGGCGCTGGCCGCCATCACGGTCAGCGCGACGACGCCGGTCAACGCCATGCTCGACACGCTGGTGCGGGTGGTGCGACCGCTGCGTGTCGTCGGGGTCGACCCCGAGCGGGTCGCCCTGACGATCTCGCTGGCCATCGGGGCGCTTCCCGGCACCCTCGCGCTGGCGCTCGAGACCCGCGACGCGGCCCGGGCCCGTGGCCTGGGACGTCACCCGAGGGTCTACCTCACGCCGTTCGTCGTGCGGGTCGTCGCCCGGGCCCACGAGCAGGGTGACGCGCTCGCCGCACGAGGGCTCGGCGACTGACCTCGGGCGACGGCGGGGGCGGGTGAGCCCTCAACCGATCGACCGCCCGGAACGGTCCACCACGCACCGCTCCTCGCGGCAGCGGGCGGGGGGGCGGTGAGCCCTCAACCGAGTCAGCACCCGGATCGGTTCACCACTCACCGCTCACCAGCCCGGCGGTCGCCGGTCGTGCCACGGAGCGGCAGCCTCGACCTGCGCGGCGAGCGACAGCAGCAGCGCGTCCTCGGCCGGCCGCGCAGCCAGCATCACCCCGACCGGCAGCCCGTCGGGCGTCCAGTGCAGCGGCAGCGAGACGGCCGGCATGCCGGTGACGTTCCAGGCCGACGTCCAGGGCGTGAAGGCCTTCTGCGCCTCGAAGTCGCGCTCGGGGTGCTCGTCGTCGCGCAGCGCACCGACCCGCACCGGCGGGGTCGCCAGGGTCGGCGTCAGGACCGCGTCGTACGCCGCCAGCGACTCCAGCGCGGCAGCCGCATGTCGTCGCATGGCACCGATCGCCAGCCCGAACTCCGGCCCGCTCAGCGCGTGCCCACGCTCCCCCAGCCACCGGGTCAGCGGTCGCAGCAGGTGCTCGCGGCCGGGCGGCGCCGGGGAGAGCGCGGTCAGCACGGCCCAGCAGGTCTCGAAGACCGGCACGGCGTCGTGGCTCATCGGCACCGGGACGTCCTCGACGGTGTGGCCGAGCGACTCCAGCAGGCGCGAGGCGTCCTCCCAGGCCCCCCGCACCTCGGGGTGCACCTCGACGTCGGCGATGACCGGCTCGACGAAGCGGGCGATCCGCAGCGGCCCGGGCTCGCGATCGCAGGCATCGAGGAAGGGGCCGGCGGGCGGGGCGAAGTAGGGGTCGCCGGGGCGCCGCCCGGCCAGCACGTCGAGCAGCGCGGCGGCGTCGCGGACGGTCCGCGCGATCGGCCCGGCCGTGGCCAGGCCGACGGGGTCGCCGTACATCGGGGAGCCGCTGACCCGGCCTCGCGACGGCTTGAAACCCACCAGCCCGCAGCACGAGGCGGGGATGCGGATCGAGCCGCCGCCGTCCGAGCCCTGGGCGACCGGCACCAGGCCGGCGGCGACGGCTGCGGCGGCGCCGCCCGAGGAGCCGCCGGCGGTGCGGGTGCGGTCCCACGGCGTGACGCTGGGCGGACGGCCGTCGGGCTCGGTGTAGCAGGGCGAGCCGAACTCCGGCGTCGCCGTCTTGCCGAGACTCACCAGCCCGGCCGCCTCCATCGACAGCACCACGCCGTCGGAGACCTCGGGCACGAAGTCGTCGTAGGCCGCCGACCCGAAGGTCGTGCGCACCCCGGCGGTCAGGTTGAGGTCCTTGATCGCGGTGGGTACGCCGCGCAGCGGGCCGTCTCCCGGGGCCGACCGGCCGGCGCGCGCCCGCGCGCGGGCCGGCGCGGCCGGCACGATGCCGCAGGCCCCCCCCCCGTCCGGTCCGGCGAGGTGATCGATGCGGACCACGTAGTTCTCGACCAGATCGGCCGAGGAAACCTCCCCGGCCGCGACCGCGGCCCCCTGCTCCAGTGCGGTCAGGTCGTGCAG
>JAYYWX010000160.1:0-12348 GCA_036341255.1 Actinomycetota bacterium
CTCAGAGGCCGGCGGCGGCGCGAATGTCGGAGCCCAGGGCGTCCAGGCGGGTGGCGGCGGAGATCCGGGCGGCCTCGACGGCGTCGGTCTGGTCGGGGTTGTCGCTGGCGTCCTCGACCGGCACGACGACCTCGAGGTAGCACTTGACCTTCGGCTCGGTCCCGCTGGGGCGCACGACGACCCGGGCGCCGTCGGCGAGCCGGAAGCGCAGGCCGTTGGTGGGCGGCAGGTCGTCGGAGCCCTCGGCGAGGTCGTCGACGCCGAGGACGTCGAGGCCGCCGAGCGCGCTCGGGGGAGCGCTGCGCAGCCGCTCCATGGCGCCGGAGATCAGCGACAGGTCCGAGACGCGTACGGAGACCTGGTCGGTGGCGTGCAGCCCGTGCTCGCGGGCGAGGTCGTCGAGCAGGTCGAGCAGCGTGCGGCCCTCGGCCTTGAGGGAGGCGGCGAGCTCACAGAGCAGGACCAGGGCCGAGACGCCGTCCTTGTCCTTCACGTGGTCGGGGTCGCAGCAGTAGCCGAGCGCCTCCTCGTAGCCGAATGCCAGGTCGGGGACGCGGCCGATCCACTTGAAGCCGGTGAGCGTCTCGACGTACGGCTGGCCGGCGGCGGCGGCGATCTTCGACAGCAGCGTGGAGGAGACGATCGTGGTGGCGAAGGTGCCGGTGCGGCCGCGGCGCAGCAGGTGCGAGGCGAGCAGGGCGCCGACCTCGTCGCCACGCAGCATCCGCCAGCCGGTGGGGGTCGGGACCGCGGCGGCGCAGCGGTCGGCGTCGGGGTCGTTGGCGACGACCAGGTCCGCCCCGCGCTCCTCGGCGAGCGCCAGGGCGAGGTCCATCGCGCCGTCCTCCTCGGGGTTGGGGAAGGCGACGGTCGGGAAGTCGGGGTCGGGCTGCGCCTGCTCCGCGACGGCGTACGGCGCTGGGAACCCGGCCCGCTCCAGCACCTGCGCGACGGGCGAGCCGCCGACCCCGTGCAGCGAGGTGTGGACCACGGTCAGGTCACGAGGCCCGTCGGCGACGAGTGCGGCGATGCGGTCGAGGTAGCGGTCGAGCAGGTCCTCGCCCACCACCTGCCAGTCCGAGCCGCGGGGGACCGAGGTGAGGTCGCCGACCTCGGCGATCCGCGCGGCGATCTCGGCGTCGACCGGCGAGACGATCTGGCTGCCGTCGCCGAGGTAGACCTTGTAGCCGTTGTCCTCGGGCGGGTTGTGGCTGGCGGTGACCATGACGCCGGCGACGCAGCCGAGCTCGCGCACGGCGTAGGCGAGGACGGGGGTCGGGAGGGGGCGCGGCAGCAGCCACACGTCGAGCCCGGCGCCGCGCATGACGGCGGCGGTGTCCTCGGCGAAGGTGTCGGAGAGGTGGCGGGCGTCGTAGCCGATCGCCACGGCGCCACCCGGGCCGAGGTGGGCGGCGAGCCCGGCGGCGGCGCGGAGGACGACGACCCGGTTCATCCGGTTCGGGCCGGCGCCGAGCCTGCCGCGCAGGCCGGCGGTGCCGAACTCCAGCGTCCCGTCGAAACGGTCGGCCAGGTCGCTGGAGTCCCCGCCGGCCTCGACCTCGGCGACGATGCGCTCCAGCTCCTCGCGCGTGGTGGCGTCGGGGTCGGCGGCCGCCCAGGCACGGGCGCGGGCGAGGAGGTCGGTCAGCTCGGACTCCGAGGGGGTCGTCATGGACCGGACGGTAGCCGCAGGATGGTCCCCGTGCCGACCCTGCAGCCCGTGGCGACCTACTCCTTCCGCGACCGCTGGCACCTCGACGCCCCGCCCGAGCGGGTGCACGAGGTGCTGGCCGACGTCGAGCACTACGTGGAGTGGTGGCCCGAGGTCGTGGCGGTCGCGGCCGCTGGCGAGGGGCGTGGGCTGGTGCTGTGCCGCTCGGTGCTGCCCTACACCCTCGAGCTGCTGCTCACCGAGCTCCGCAACCGCCCCGACGTCCTGGAGGTCGGTGTCGAGGGAGACCTGGAGGGCACGGTGCGGTTCGAGCTGAGACCCGAGGGCGAGGGCACCCGGTTGGACTTCGCGCAGGACGTCGACGTGCCGGGGGTGCTCGGCGCCCTCTCCCGCGTCGCCCGGCCCCTGTTGACGTGGAACCACGACCAGATGATGCGCGGCTGCCGCCAGGGACTGGCCGCACGGTTGGCCTGAGGGTCAGGAGTCGATGTGGCTCATGTCGCCGTACCGGTCGCCCCGCACCGCGTCGCGCGGCACCGCGGCCGCGAGGGCCGCCAGGTCCTCCGGGGACAGGCGCACGTCGAGTGACCCGATGTTCTCCTCGAGGTAGCGCACCCGCTTGGTGCCCGGGATGGGCGCCACGTCCTCGCCCTGGGCGAGGACCCAGGCCAGCGCGAGCTGGCCCGGGGTGCAGCCCCGCTGCTCGGCCAGTCGGCGCACCTCGTCGACCAGGCGCAGGTTGTGCTGGAGGTTCTCGCCGTTGAGGCGCGGGAAGTACGCCGACGCTCGGCTGTCGCCCTCCTCGGCCGATCCGACGTGCATCGCCCCGGTCAGGATGCCGCGGCCGAGCGGGGAGTAGGGCACCAGGCCGATCCCGAGCTCCCGCAGCACCGGCAGGATCTCGTCCTCCAGGTCCCGGGTGAACAGCGAGTACTCCGTCTGCAGGGCGGTGATCGGGTGCACCGCGTGCGCGCGGCGGATGGTCTCGGCGCCGGCCTCGGAGAGCCCGAGGTGCCCGACCTTGCCGGCCTCGACGAGCTCGGCCATGGCCCCGACGGTCTCCTCGATCGGGACCGACGGGTCCACACGGTGCTGGTAGTACAGGTCGATGTGGTCGACGCCGAGCCGCTCCAGGGAGGCATTGCAGGCGCGTCGCACGTAGTCCGGACGCCCGTTGATGCCGATCCGGGTGCCGTCCTCGGCTCGCTCGTTGCCGAACTTGGTGGCCAGCTGGACCCGGTCGCGGCGGCCCATCAGCGCCTTGCCGACGAGTCGCTCGTTGGTGAAGGGCCCGTACATGTCGGCGGTGTCGAGGAAGGTCACCCCGAGGTCGACGGCACGATGGATGGTGGCGAGGCCGCCCTGCTCGTCGGGTGAGCCGTAGAACTCCGACATGCCCATGCAGCCCAGGCCGAGCGCGGACACGGTGAGCGACGAGGCGGTGCCGAGAGTGCGGGTGCTGATCGTGGGGGTGCTGATCGTGGGGGTCATGTCTGCACTGAAGCCGTTGGAGCGCGCTCCAGGTCAAGGATCGCCTGCTCGTAGATCCCGATCTTCGCCTCGATGGCCCCGAGGTGCTCGGTCACCGCGGCGAGCTGCGCCAGCACGTGACGGCGGTGGGTGTGCAGCAGCGCCAGGCGGTCCTGCTCGTTGCCGCTCCCGGCGCGGACCAGGTCGGCGTAGCGGCGTACGTCGCGGATCGGCATGCCGGTGGCCCGCAGCCGGGTCAGCAGAGTGATCCACCGCAGGTCGGAATCCTCGTAGCGCCGCTGGCCGCTGCTGTTGCGCGGGACGCTCCGCAGCAGCAGGCCGTCCTTCTCGTAGTAGCGCAGCGTGTCGGGTGTCAGGCCCGTGAGGTCGGCCGCCTCGGCGATGGCATAGGTGCCCATCGCCTCAGTGTGCGGGCTGGAGCGTGCTCCGGGTCAAGCGCGTCGCCAGCGGGGGAGGTCGCGGCCCAGCTCCTCGAAGAGCGCCTGGTTGAGCCCGAAGGCGACCTTGACCTCGGCGACGACCCGCTCGGTCTCCTCCGGTGAGGTGCCGAGGGCGTCGAGGCGCGCACGGTAGGCGTCCTTGTAGGGCTTGGGCTTGCCGATCGCAGAGAAGTCGTAGAACGCGATGCCGCGGCCGTCGAGGTCGAAGGCCCGGTCCAGGCAGCGGCCGATGGCCTGGCCGCCGGACAGGTCGCCGAGGTAGCGCGTGTAGTGGTGCGCGGCGAACAGGCCGCCCCAGGCAGCCGAGGCGCGCAGCCGCGCTGCGTAGGCGTCGGCGGCGGGGGAGTCGACCTCCCGGGGGCCGTCGGGGGCCCAGTGGTCGAGGTCGGCGTCGATGGCCGCCAGGCGCTCGAGGTCCACGTCGTGCACGGCGGCGACGAACGGGTCGTCGAGGTGCTGGCGGCCGACGGACTCCATCGCGGCGTAGACCGTGCGCAGCCGCAGCAGGTAGGCGGTGTAGCCCTCGGGCGCGATGCCGCCGTCGAGCAGCTCGATCATGAACGAGGAGCCCTCGGCGGCCTCGTGCTCGGCGCGGGAGCCCTCCCGCATGGCGGCGGAGAGGGCGAGCAGCGTGGTGGTCATCGGGTCCTCTGGGAGTGGGGACGTGCACGGGTGGCCGTGCGAACGAATTTCTCGACACAGTGTCGACAACAAGTCGACACTGTGTCAACAAACGTCTGGACAGGTAAGGCTCACCTTGGTTAGATGATGTTAGCCTCACCTAACTTCGCGTGGCCAGGCCGCGCCCGGATCGAGAGACGGTATCCATGCGTTCCCCCCTGCCCGCGGCCCTGGCCGCCGTGTGCACCCTCCTGCTCATTAGTGCGCTCTCCGGCTGCGCGGCCGGTGCGGACGGCCCCACGTCCTCGTCCGCCGCCACGACGGTCGCACCGGCGCTCGCCGACGTGCGCGACGACGTGCTGGCCGACCCGCGCTCCTGGGAGGGCCCGACGAGCGCGGTCACGGCACCGACCCCCGTCGACCCGGTGACCGGGCCCGAGCCGCAGCTGCCGGTCACGCTGGAGGACGCCCAGGGGACCGAGGTCACGATCACCGACGCCAGCCGCATCCTGGCCCTCGACGTCCACGGCACCCTCGCGCGCACCGTCCACGAGCTCGGGCTGGGCGGGCAGGTCGTCGGGCGCGACATCTCCACCCAGTTCGCGGAGGCCGCCGACCTGCCGCTGGTCACGCAGAACGGCCACGACCTCAACGCGGAGGCGATCCTCGCGCTCGACCCGACCGTCATCCTCACCGACACCTCTCTGGGCCCCTGGGACGTCGTGCTGCAGATGCGCGACGCCGGCATCCCGGTCGTCGTGACCGACTCCCACCGCGGCCTCGACAACCTCTCCTCGCTCACGATGGAGGTCGCCGACGCCCTCGGCGTGCCCGAGCGCGGCCGCACGCTGGCCGACCGCATCGAGTCCGAGGTCGCCGCCGTCACCGAGCAGATCGAGGCCGTCGCCCCGGCCGACCCGACCCAGCGGCTGCGCACCCTCTTCCTCTACGTCCGCGGCCAGTCGGGCGTCTACTACCTCTTCGGCGAGGGCAGCGGCGCCGACTCCCTCATCGACGCGGTCGGCCTCTACGACGTGGCCGAGGAGATCGGCTGGGACGGGATGAAGCCGGTCACCGACGAGGGCATCGTGGCCGCCCAGCCCGAGCTGGTCCTGATGATGACCGACGGGCTGGAGTCCGCCGGCGGTGTCGAGGGGCTGCTCGAGCGACTGCCCGCGCTCGCCAGCACCCCGGCGGGGCAGCAGCGACGCTTCGTCGACATGGCCGACGCCGAGATCCTCGGCTTCGGGCCGACCACGGCCACCACGCTCAACGCCCTGGCGGTCGCGGTCCACGCCCCCGGAGCCGTGTCGTGACCGCGGTCGCTGTGACGGCCGCCCAGCGGCGTACGTCGGTGCGGCGGGTGGGCCTGCTGGGCGCCCTGTCCCTCGCGCTGCTCGCAGCCGTCGTCGTGGCCGCCGGCCGTGGCCAGCTCGACGTGGCCCCCGCCGAGGTGATCGGCTCGCTGCTGCACCGCCTGGGGCTCGACCTCGGCCCGATGCCGAGCCACCCCCAGGGCGACGTCACGCTGTGGGCCGTCCGCTTCCCCCGTGTCGTGATGGCCGCGGTCGCCGGTGCCGCGCTGGCCACCGCCGGGGCCCTCATGCAGGGCATCTTCGGCAACCCGCTGGCCGAGCCCGGGGTGGTCGGCGTCTCCTCGGGTGCCGCGCTCGCCGCCTCGACCGTCATCGTCTTCGACCTCGCGTTCGTCGGCACCTGGACCGTCGCGCTGTTCGCGTTCGTGGGCGGCCTGGTCACCACGATCCTGGTCTACCTGCTCTCCCGCGACGGCGGGCGCACCGAGGTGGTCACGCTGGTGCTCACCGGCATCGCCGTCAACGCGGTGGCCAGCGCCGGGCTCGCCTTCCTGCTGTTCCTGGGCGACCAGCAGGCGCGGGAGGAGATCGTCTTCTGGCAGCTCGGCAGCCTCAACGGCTCGCGCTGGGAGCAGGTCGGCGTCGCGGCGCCGTTCATGGTCGTGGGCCTGGTCGTCGCCATGGCCATGTCCCGTCGTCTCGACCTGCTCGCGCTCGGCGACCGCGCCGCCCGGCACGTGGGTGTCGACGTCGAGCGGCTGCGGATGGGCGCCATCGTCGTGGTTGCGCTGCTGACCGCCGCGGCCGTCGCGTTCTGCGGGATCATCGCCTTCGTCGGCCTCGTCGTCCCGCACCTCGTCCGGCTGCTCGCGGGCCCCGGTCACCGGCTGCTCGTGCCGGCCAGCGCGCTCGGCGGGGCGCTGCTGCTCGTCGTGGCCGACCTCGGCGCGCGCACCCTCGTGGCCTACGCCGACCTGCCGATCGGCATGCTCACCAGCCTCGTCGGAGGCCCGTTCTTCTTCTGGCTGATCCGTCGCGCCCGCCGCACCTCGGGGGCCTGGGCATGAGCGCCACCCGGCTCCGCGCCGAGAGCGTGTCCGTCCGCCTCGGCGGCAGCACCGTCCTCGACCACGTCGACCTCGACGTCCGCGGGGGAGAGCTGGTCGCGCTCGTCGGCCCCAACGGCGCCGGCAAGTCCACCCTGCTCGCCGCCCTGGCCGGCGACCTCGACCTCGACGCCGGCACCGTCCGGCTCGGTGAGCGGGAGGTCCGCTCGATGCGCTCGCTCGACCTCGCCCGGCGCCGCGCCGTGCTGCCGCAGCAGGGGCGCCTGGCCTTCGGGTTCCTCGTCCGCGAGGTCGTCGCGATGGGGCGTGCCCCGTGGGCGCGCACCGGCCACGAGGACGACGACGATCGCCTCGTCGAGCAGGCGCTGCAGCGCGCCGACGTCGTGCACCTGACCGAGCGCAGCTACCCCACGCTCTCCGGCGGCGAGCGCGCCCGCACCGACCTGGCGCGGGTGCTGGCCCAGGAGACCGCGGTGGTGCTGCTCGACGAGCCCACCGCCGCCCTCGACATCCGGCACCAGGAGGCCGTGCTGTCGGTGGCCCGCGACCTCGCGCGCGCCGGTCGCGCCGTGGTGGTGGTACTGCACGACCTGAGCCTCGCGGCGGCGTACGCCGACCGGATCTGCGTCCTCGCCCGCGGCGCGGTCCGCGCCGACGGGGCTCCCCACGAGGTGCTCACGGCCGAGCTGCTCGGCGAGGTCTACCAGCACCCGGTGCGGGTCGTGTACGTCGACGGCGCGCTGGTCGTCGTCCCGGTCCGGGAGGAGGCGTCGTGCGACGCGCTGCTGTCCTGATCCTGCTGCTCGCCGGCCTGGTCGTGCCGGTCGGGGTGGCGGTCCCCGCGCATGCGCAGGGCCGCGTCACCGTCACCGGCCCCGACGGCGGTGCGGTCGTGGACCCGACCTACGCCACCACGCTCACCGTGCGCGGCAGCGGGTTCCAAGCCGTGCAGGGCGGGCACGGCGGTGTCTACGTCTTCTTCGGCCACGTCCGCGACGGGTGGCGACCCAGCCAGGGCGGGCGCACCGGGGAGGACTACTTCTACGTCCCCGACAGCGAGTCGCGCGACAACCAGGGCTTCCAGCAGTTCGTCGCGTTCCCGGGCTCCGACACCTCCTCCTCTGCCCAAGCGACGATGAGCCGGTCCGGTGCCTGGTCGGCCACCCTCACCGTCCCCGGCGCGGTCTTCGAGGCCTTCGACCGCAGCGGCGGGTCGCGCACCATCGACTGCCGCGAGGTCACCTGCGGCGTGATCACCGTCGGTGCGCACGGCGTCAGCAACGCCACGAACGAGACCTTCACCCCGGTCACCGTCTCCGACCTGTACGACGCCGACGACCCGACCGCCACGGGGGAGCCGACGCCCGTGGCCGGCGCGGAGGTCGCCGAGCCGGCGACCGAGCAGGGTGGGACGTCCCCGGGGCGACGCGCCCGCTCGGCGGCGGCCGCCCTCGAGGTCGACCGCGAGTCCGCGGTGGCCGGCCACGTCCTGCCGTTCTCGGCGGTGGGCCTGACCGCGGGCCGGCAGTACTCCCTGGTCCTCGACGACGGGGTCGCGGGGGCCGGCCCCTTCGTCGCCGGTTCCGAGGGCACGCTCGCGGGTGTCCTGACGCTCCCGGTCGACCTCGGCCCGGGCACCCACGTGCTGCGCCTGTGGGCGGGGGAGGGGGCGGACGCGCCGGAGGTGTCGTTCGCCGTGCAGCAGGCCGGCACCGTCCCCGTCGAGCCGGTCGCCGCCTCCGGCCAGGAGTCGGGCCGGCAGACGGGCCGGGACCCCGGCGCCGTGCTGCTCGTGGTGTCCGGGGCGCTGCTGCTGGCCCTGGCCCTGCTGCGCCTGGCCCTGCTCGTGCGCGGGAGGCGGGCATGAGCCGCCGTCTCCTCGCCGCGCTGCTGCTCGCCGTCGGCGCCGGGGGCGTCGCCCTGCCGGCCGCGGCGGCCCAGGACCAGCCGGGCCATCCGGGCGAGACCGACACGCCCACCGGCTCCACCGCGATCGAGGACGTCACCCTGCGCTGGGGCCTCAACGACGAGTCGAGCAACCGCGCCTTCGCCCCCGACACCTACAACTTCTTCTCCGCCGGTCGCATCCCCGACCCGGGGCGGGGCGGGACCACGATCGACCGGGCCGACTGGAGCAGCCGCGACGGCGCGGTGCAGGTCGAGAAGTGGGACGGCACCGCCTGGCGGCGCGCCACCTGGGCCGGTCTGCGCACCACCAGCGCCGGCGAACCACTCGGGTCCCCGACGGCCGGCACCTTCAGCAACCACACCGTCACCGTCTCGGGTGGCGACGGGGTGGTCGACCCCGTCGAGGGCACCGCCACCATCGCCTGGGAGGGCGAGGTGACGGTCCTCTACTACTCCGGGATGAGCTTCTTCCACCTCGCCGACCCGGTGCTCGAGGTCGCCGACGGCGCCGGCGTGCTCACCGCCGAGGTGTCGGGCTACGCCTCCTCGCAGGCGGACCCGGACGTGTGGGAGCCGGTCGCCCCGGAGCGCGTCACGGTCGCGGACCTGCCCGACGTGGAGGTGGACGCGCTCACCGACGGCAGCCTCGACACCGGGGTCAGCTGGCGACCGGCGTACCTCGGGGTGCGGGTGAGCGGCGTCCCGCAGCAGCGCGACGGCGAGCACGCCGGCTCCTTCCCGCAGTCCTTCGTCGACGTCATGGACCGGCTGGGCACCGCCGCGTTCTGGTACTCCAGCGGCGGCTCCACCGACGCCTTCAAGGTTGCCGCGCCGCTGACCCTGTCGATCGGCGAGGACGGCGTCGTGGGTCCGACGCCCACCGCCGCCCCCACCGGCCCCGGCACCACCGCGACGCCGGCTCCGCCGACCGTCGTCCCGCCCCCGGCGACGGTGACCGCCACGGTCACCGCGGCAGCCGCGCCCGCCTCCGCCCCGGCAGCCGCCCCGTCGGCGCCCGCCCCGCCGGTCGGCGAGCCCTCGGCGACCTCGATCGCCCCGGTCACGACCGTGACCACCCAGACCCGCCTGCTGGCCGCCCCGTCCACGGCGACCCCGCGTGACCGTCCCGACCCGCTGTGGTGGGTCGGGGGCAGCCTGCTGCTGCTCTCGGTCGCGGTCCTGCTCGTCCCCGTCAAGAAGAGGAACACGCCATGAACCGCGCCACCGCCCTCGGTGTCAGCCTGGCCACGGCCCTGGTCCCGACGCTCGCGGCCTCCGCCGTCGTCGTCGGGCTGGCCGCCCCGGCCCACGCCGACGCCGCCGCGCCCGTCCTGAGCTGGGAGATCTCGGCCCGCTTCGACGACCACCTGTCCACCCACACGCTGTCCGACGGCGCGAGCGAGGACGAGGACGGCGTCGTGTCGTTCCCCCTCGTCGCCGCCGACCTCGACCCGGCGACCGGTGCGGGCACCCTGACCTACGACGGCTCCGTGAAGGGCGCCTTCGCGATGATGGGCACGGAGTACTACTCGGTCACCCTCGCCGACCCCGTCGTCTCGGTCGCCGAGGACGGCAGCGGGTCGCTGACCGCCGTCGTCTCCGCCGCCAACGCCGCTTCCCAGCAGGGCGAGGCAGCGGCCACCGACCCCACCCGGGTCCTGGTGACGACGTTCGCCGACGCGGCCTGGACGCCCACCAGTGGACTCTCCACGCTGCAGGCGACCCCCGACTGGGCCGGGGTGCTGCCCACCGGCGGCCCGGCCGCGCTGGCCCTGGGCCTCTCCGAGACCCAGCCGGTCGACGGCCAGTCGTTCGCGCCGGAGTTCCTGGCCCAGCTCACGCCCGGCGTGCGCGCCCACTTCTACGCCTCCGGCTCCGGCTCCGACGCGACCAAGCAGCCGTCGGCGTTCGCTGCCGAGGCCGCCGGGCCGCAGGTCGCGGTGAGCACCTCCTCCGCCACGCCCGACGCCCTCGTGCTCGACGTGGACGGCTCCGGCTTCACCGGTGTGACCAACCCCGGTGACGACGGGGTGTACGTCGGCCTCGCACCGGCCGGGGGCCTGCCGGACACCGACTCGCAGGAGGACCAGGACGCCTTCGCGGCCGCCGCCTGGGTGCCGGCCGCGCAGATGACCGACGGCACCATCGACGTCACCCTGACCGCCGACCCGGCCGACCTGGACGCTCAGCGCGACTACAGCGTCTACACCTGGCAGGCCCACGCCCACTCCAACACCAGCCAGGACACCGAGACCGAGGTCGCGATCGACTGGGCGGCCCTCGGGCTCGCCGACGTCGCCTCGACGACCACGGTGAAGGTCAGGAAGTTGCCGACGACGAAGCGTCGTGGGGTGATCCTCGCCAAGGTCACCGGTGAGGCGGGCAAGGCCACCGGCAAGGCCGTCGTGACCGCGAAGAAGGGCGGCAAGACCAAGAAGGTGACCAAGGCCGTCACCCGTGGCAAGGCCCGCGTCACGCTTCCCAAGCTGTCCCGTGGGAAGTGGAAGGTCGTCGTGGTCTTCAAGCCGTCCGACACCTACGCGCGGTCGACCGACCGACTGACCCTCAAGGTGCGCTGAGCCGTGCGCAGGATGCTCGCGGGCCTGGTGGTCTGCTGCCTCGGCACGCTGCCTGTCGGGCTCGCGGGCGTCCTGGCGGCGCCCGCCGCCGCGGACGAGAGCAGCGGCGAGGCCACCGCGGCAGCCCCGGTGCTGCGGTGGGAGGTGTCCCAGCAGTTCGACGACCACCTCAGCAGCCACGAGCTCGGCGGGGGCGCGACCGAGGACTCAGACGGTGTGGTCACCTTCCCCGAGGGCGCCGGCACCTACGACCCCGCCACCGGCGTCTCCGAGGTTGCCTACCAGGGCTCTGTGAGGGGTGCCTTCCGGCTGGGCCAGGAGTTCTACCACGTCCGCATCGCCGAGCCGGTGCTGTACGTCGACGGCTCCGGGCGCGGGGAGATGACGGCGCTGGTCTCGGCCGCCAACATCGCGGCCCAGGGCGAGGAGGCCCAGGAGACCCAGCCCGCGAGGGTCGTGATGTTCGGCTTCGACGCCGGCTCGTCCGACTGGTCGCCCGACGGTGCGCTCGCCTCGCTGTCGGCGACCCCCGACTGGGCGGGTGTCGTCGAGCCGGGCAGCGACGACGCCGCCGAGCTCGGCATGGACGAGGGGACCCCGATCGACGGCCGCGCCTGGGCCGTCCCCTTCCTGCACCAGATCACCTCCGGTGTCCGCGCTCACTTCTACGCCACCGGCTCGGGCTCGGACGAGAAGAAGCGCCCGGCGGCCTTCGTCGCTCAGGCCACCCCCACCGACGTCGTGCCCGAGCCCGAGCCCGCGGCGCCGCTGACCCTGGACTGGGCGGTCTCCCAGGAGTTCACCGACGTCTTCGACCGCAGCCTCTCCGGAGGTGCGACGGAGTCCGACGGGGTCGTCACGTTCCCCGACGGCCGGGGCAGCCACGACGAGGCCACCGGCGTCACCACGGTGTCGTACGCCGGCTCGGTCACCGGATCGGTGCCCGACCCGTTCCTCGGTTTCTCGACGCAGTACTCCCTCACCCTGGCCGACCCGCGGCTGCAGGTGGACGGGACCGGCGCCGGGCAGGTCACGGCCGTGGTCTCCGGCGAGACCCCCAGCCCCCTGTCGGCCGTGCTGCCGATCCTGCCCGGCACGAGCACGACGCCGACCCGGGTGGTCGTCGCGACGTTCTCGGTGACCGGCGAGGACTGGTCCGCCTCCGAGGGGGTCGCCACCCTCGGCATCACCCCCGACTGGGCCGCCGTGGGCAGGAGCTTCCCCGCGGCCTTCCTGGACCAGGTGACCGAGGAG
>JAYYWX010000161.1:0-11285 GCA_036341255.1 Actinomycetota bacterium
CGGAACGGGTGTCGGCCTTGTCGAGGTGCTCGAAGAGCTGCACCTCCCCCTCCTCGGGGGCCAGCAGCACGGCGTCGTGACCGGCGTCGATGACGGCCTGCCAGGGCTCCACCAGCTCGGCCCGCTCGATGCCCTCGGTCGCTGTCAGGAATGCAATCGTCGTCATGTCCTCGACGCTAGGTCGCTCTCCTCGCCGTTCCACCGCCCGCAGGGGTGGGCTCCGCAGGTGCTCCGACTTCACCCCTGTGAGTGGTCAGGTGGCAGGCATCGCCGGCCGCGCCACCGGGAAGCGTGGGCGCATGCGAGCCACCCACGACGCGCTGCTGCTCATCGACCTGCAGGAGGACTACTTCGTCGACGACGAGCTGGAGCGCTGCCGCGACGACGTGCTGGACACCTGCTCCGAGCTGGCCCGGGCCGCGCACCGGGCCGGGGTCCCGGTGCTGGAGGTGCGCACCGAGCACGAGCCCGACCGCAGCACCTGGACCCTGACGATGCTCGAGGACGACCAGGGCGTCGTCGTACGGGGCACCCCCGGCGCCGCTCGTGCGGAGGGCCTGGACCCCGGACCTGCCGACCTGCTGCTGAAGACGCGCGACAGCGCGTTCTTCGACACCGACCTGCTGGAGCGGTTGCGCCGGCTGGGAACGCGCCGGCTGGTCCTGACCGGGGTCAGCACCGAGTCCTGCATCGCCGCCACGGCGCGCGACGCGTTCGCCCACGACCTGGCGGTCGTCCTGGTCTCCGACGGGACCGCGTCGGTCTCCTGGGAGGAGCACGACCACACCCTCGAGATGCTGCGGACCCAGCACCGCCAGGACGTCCTGACCGCGCGCGAGGTGTCCGAGCAGTGGTCCTCGCGCCGCGACGACTGATCGGGGTGACGCCGACCCAGGTCTCCCGGCTCCTCGCGCGCATCCCGGGCGACCTGCGTGACGCCCTGGGAGACGTGGACCGCCGTCCGCTCGTCGGCGGGCCCGCCCCGCTGGTGGGCCGGCTCTGACCGCTACCCGAGGGGGTGGCTAGCGTCCGCGGGCGCGTGGGTACCGGAGGGCGTGACCGTCTCGGACCCCCAGCTCTGCACGCTCGCCGCCGACCTGCTCGACGTGCCCGAGCCCACGACCGACCAGCTCAGCGCCGTACGCCGGTTGCTCGAGGGGCACGACGTGCTGCTCGTCGCACCGACGGGCACCGGCAAGTCGCTGGTCTTCCAGCTCGCCGCGGCGGCCGCCGAGCGGCTGTGCGTCGTGGTGACGCCGCTGCTCAGCCTGGCCGGCGACCAGGTGCGTGGGCTCGACGCCAGCGCCGGGGAGGGGTTCGCCGCACGCTGGACCTCGGCTGAGTCCGCCGCCGACCTCGACGCCGCGGAGTCCGCCGTGCGGGACGGCACCCTGCGCCTGCTCTACACCTCCCCCGAGCAGCTCGAGGGCGGCCGGTTGCGCGACCTGCTGGCCGAGCACCCGCCCGCGCTGCTCGCGGTGGACGAGGCGCACTGCGTCTCGACGTGGGGCACCGACTTCCGGCCGGCGTACGCCGCGCTCGGGCAGGTCCGCGAGGCATGGGGCTCCCCGCCGACCGTGGCCGTGACGGCGACCGCGTCGTCCGCGGTGCGCAAGGACGTGCACCGGGTGCTGGGGCTCGGGGGGACCGAGCAGGTGCTGGGCTTCGAGCGCCCCGAGCTGACCCTGCGCGTGCTGCGGCTGCACGAGCACTCCGAGCGCACCGCGCTGGTCGAGGAGCGTGTCCGCGCGCTGCGCGAGGAGACCGAGGGCGGGCTGGGGCTGGTCTACGTGCGCACGCGTCGCGACGCCGAGTCCCTCGCATCGCGCCTGGCCGAGGCCGGGCTCCGGGCCCCCGCCTACCACGCAGGTCTCCCCCGAGCGCGTCGCGAGGAGGTGCACGACGCCTTCCACGCCGGCGACGTCGACGTCGTGCTGGCGACCTCGGCGTTCGGCATGGGCGTCCACCAGCCCGAGGTGCGCTTCGTCCTGCACGCGCAGGCACCGGAGTCGCTCGACGTCTACTACCAGGAGTCCGGCCGCGCGGGCCGCGACGGCCGGCAGGCCGTGGCGGAGCTGCTGTTCCGCGACGAGGACCTCTCCCTCGGGCACTTCTTCGCCGGCGGCCGGCCCCGCTCCGCGTCGGTCCGTCGCGTCGCGGAGGCGTGGCGGGACGCACCGGACGCCGACGTGCGGACCCTCGTGTCCAACACCGGGCTGGGCCGGCGGACCGTGGGCCGGGTGCTCGCGCTGCTGACCGCCGGCGACGCGGACCCGTCGCAGGACGTCGACCGGCTGGCCGACGTCGTACGTCGACGGGCCGATGCCGAGCGCACGCTGCGCCGCACCCAGGTCGAGCGCGTGCGGGAGTACGCCGACTCGCCCCACTGCCGCGACCTGGTGCTGCGTCACCACTTCGGCGACCTCTCCGAGGAGCCCTGCCGGCGGTGCGACACCTGCAGCGCCGAGGGCGGCGCCGCCCCACTGGAGACGCTGCGCGACCTCGACGGGCTGCGCCCGGAGTCGGGCGTGCGCCACCGCAGGTTCGGCCGCGGCACGATCACCGACCTCACCCGCGACACCGTGACGGTGCTCTTCGACCGGGTCGGCTACCGCACGCTGGCCACCGAGCTGGTGCGCGAGCGGCAGCTGCTGAAGCCCGCCTGACCGGCGGCCGCACGACGACGGGCCGGCACCCCTGGCTGGGGCGCCGGCCCGTCGTGCGTCACCGACCTGTCGGCCGTGCGCGAGCGACCTCTCGGCGGGTCAGGGGGTGAAGACCACCTTGATGACGCCGTCCTCCTTGTCGCGGAAGCGCTGGTAGGCCTCGGGCGCCTCGGTGAGCGGGAGGTGGTGGGTCACGAAGTCCTCGGTGCCCAACGGGTCCGCGTCGTCGACCAGCAGCGGCATGATGTCGTCGGTCCAGCGACGGACGTTGGCCTGGCCCATCCGCATCTGGATCTGCTTGTCGAACATCTGCATCAGCGGCATCGGGTCCACGGCACCGCCGTAGACGCCGAGCAGCGAGACCGTCCCGCCGCGGCGTACGGCGTCGATCGAGCCGTGCAGCGCCGCGAGCCGATCGATCCCGGCCGCCTGCATGAACGGACCGGCCAGGGCGTCGGGCAGCAGGCCGACGACCTTGTGGGTGGCCTCGACGACCTTGTTGCCGAAGGCCTCCATGCCGACGGCGTCGATGACCGAGTCGGCACCACGGCCACCGGTGCGCGAGCGCACCTCCTCCGCCACGTCGTCGACGTCGTTGAGGTCGATGGTCTCCGCCCCGCGGGCGGCGACGCGGGAGAGCCGGTCCCGCTCCCGGTCGGCCACCAGGACGCGGTGGCCGCGGTGCATGGCGATGCGCGCGGCCATGTCGCCGATCGGACCGGCCCCCATCACCAGCAGCACCCCGTCGTCGGGGAGCTCGGCGTACTCCACCCCCTGCCAAGCGGTGGGCAGCACGTCGGACAACAGCACGAAGCGGTCGTCGACGGGGCCGTGCGGGACCTTCATCGGCAGGAAGTCCGCGAAGGGGACGCGCAGCAGCTCGGCCTGCCCGCCCGGCACGGCGCCGTAGAGCGAGGAGTAGCCGAACAGGCTGGCGCCGGTGCCGGTGTCGCGGTTCTGCGTGGTCTCGCACTGGCTGTGCAGACCGCGCGAGCAGGTCCAGCAGCTGCCGCAGCTGATGTTGAACGGGACCACCACGCGATCGCCGACGGCCAGGTCGCGCACGCCGGGTCCGACCTCCTCGACGATACCCATCGGCTCGTGACCGATGACGTCGCCGGCGGACATGAACGGGGCCAGCGGCTCGTACAGGTGCAGGTCGGACCCGCACAGACCGGTCGTGGTGATCCGCACGACCGCGTCGGTGGGCTCCTGGATGGTCGGGTCGGGCACGTCCTCGACACTGATCTTGCGAGGTGCCTGCCAGGTGACTGCCTTCATGGTCTCTCCTTCCCTCGAGGGTGGTCCGGGTCAGGCCAGGGTCGCCGGGAAGCGGTCCCAGGCACGGTGGGCGGGCAGCAGCGCGGAGAGCTGCTCCCAGGCGCTGGTGGGGTCGTCGCCGACGACGACGCCGACGGACTGCGGGTCCACGCCGGCGACCTCGAGCACCGCCTGCCCGGCCGAGGTGGCGCCCACGGCCTTGCTGTGGCGGAAGCACTCCTCCACCAACAGCCGGACACGCGGGTCGACCGCGCCCTCACCCGCGGCCTTCTCGTCACGGGCGCCGAGGGCGTCCGGGGCGGGGACCGGGGCTGCCAGGAGCAGCACGGCGTCGAGCTCGACGGAGCGACCGGTGGCGAAGGTCCGCTGCACCGGCACCCCGTCGATCTCGCCTCCGCGGGGACCGACGACGAACGGCACCAGGCCGGCCTCGAAGATCGCGTCGCGCACCGGCTGCACCTGGCCGGCGGGGGTCGTGGCGTCCACGACCAGTCCCACGATCCGCCCGTCGGTGGGCCAGGTCTCGCCGAGCTGGGACAGGGCAGGGCTCGGCTCGACGTCCGCGATCGCGGTGGTCGGCTCGGGGGCCGGGAGCCCCAGCCCCGCGGCCACCTGCGCGCAGAGGTCCTCGTCGACGTTGGCCAGCGCCTGCAGCTGACGCTCCTTGATGGCCTGCTCGTAGCACTTGCCCAGCTCGAAGGTGTAGGCACGCACGACGTGCTCCTTCTCCACCGGGCTCAGCGACAGCCAGAACAGCCGCACCTGGCTGAAGTGGTCGTCGTACGACGCGGGGTTGGCCCGGACCTTGCGGCTGGCCTCGATGCTCGCGGCGGCGTCGACGAAGGCCCGCTTCTGCTCGTCGCTGAGGTCCTCTCCCTGGTTCTCCAGGCTGAAAGGGCACCCGCCGTCGAGGGAGTTGGGCCGGTAGGGCGCGACCCCCGGGTGCACGCCGTGCTGGTGCATGCCGTCGCGCAGCATGTCGTTGACCGGCGCGTGCGGCCGGTTGATCGGCAGCTGGTTGAAGTTCGGCCCGCCCAGCCGCGAGAGCTGGGTGTCGAGGTAGGAGAAGTTGCGGGCCTGCAGCAGCGGGTCGTCGGTGACGTCGATGCCGGGCACGAGGTGCCCGGTGTGGAAGGCGACCTGCTCGGTCTCGGCGAAGTAGTTGGTGGGGTTGCGGTCCAGCACCATCTTGCCGATCGGCTGCACCGGTGCGATCTCCTCGGGCACCAGCTTGGTCGGGTCGAGCAGGTCGATGCCGTGGAAGGTCTGGTCCTCGGTGTCGGGGAAGACCTGGACGCCCAGCTCCCACTCCGGGAACGCACCGGCCTCGATGGCGTCGGCGAGGTCCCGGCGGTGGAAGTCGGGATCGAGCCCGCCGAGCATCTGGGCCTCCTCCCAGGTGAGGGAGTGCACGCCGAGCTTGGGCTTCCAGTGGAACTTCACCAGCGACGTGGCGCCCTCGGCGTTGGTGACCCGGAAGGTGTGGACACCGAAGCCCTCCATCATCCGGTAGGAGCGCGGGATGCCGCGGTCGGACATGTTCCAGATGGTGTGGTGCTGGGCCTCGGTGTGCAGCGACACGAAGTCCCAGAACGTGTCGTGCGCGGACTGGGCCTGCGGGATCTCGCGGTCCGGGTGCGGCTTGCCGGCATGGATGATGTCGGGGAACTTGATGCCGTCCTGGATGAAGAAGACCGGCATGTTGTTGCCGACGAGGTCCCAGGTGCCCTCGTCGGTGTAGAACTTCGTCGCGAACCCGCGGGTGTCACGCACGGTGTCGGCCGACCCCCGGCTGCCCAGCACCGTGGAGAACCGGACGAACGTCGGCGTACGCCGGCCCTCCTCGAAGACGCCGGCCAGGCAGATCTCGCCGGCGGTGCCGTAGCCCTCGAAGTAGCCGTGGGCGGCGGCGCCACGGGCGTGCACGACCCGCTCGGGGATGCGCTCGTGGTCGAAGTGGGTGATCTTCTCGCGCAGGTGGTGGTCCTGCAGCAGGGTCGGGCCGCGCGGTCCGGCCTTGAGCGAGTGGTCGGTGTCGCGCAGCTTCACGCCGGTGGCGGTCGTCAGCCAGCGGCCCTGCTGGCCGCGGGCGGTGCCCTCCTCGCCCTCGAGCGCCTCGCCGGTGGCGGTGCGCAGCTCGGGCGCGCCCTGGTCGGGTTTGGGGGGCAGGAGGTCGTGGGGTTCGCGGGGCTCCTGCACCGAGGGCGGCTCGGGGGCGGGGACGCCGGGGATCTGGTCTCGCGTCGGGTCACTCATGAGGTGCTCCTTCTGCAGGGGGCGGACGGCCGGGGGCCGTCCTCTGTCGTCCCGGTCCGGCGCCCGTCGCACGGGGTCCGGACCGGGAGGTCGTGGGGGGACCGGGGCCGGTGGCCCGTCAGTCCCGTGCGGGCAGGCGGCGGAGCGGCCGGGTGGCGGGGCCCTCGAGCACCTGCCCGTCCCGGTCGAAGCGGGAGCCGTGCAGCGGGCAGTCGTAGCTGCCCTCGTGGGGGTTCCAGCGCAGCGGGCCACCGAGGTGGGTGCACACCGGCAGCAGCCGGCAGTCCTCACCCACGGCGCGACGGCCGGAGGTCTCGACGGGCGCGGCCAGGCCGGCCGCGGCGGCGGCGCCGCCGAGGGCGACACCGACCTGGATGCCGGCCAGCGCGGGGACGTCGCGCAGCCGGGCCCGGCGACCGTAGAGGTCGTCGGCCCAGGGCTCCGGCACCCCCAGCACGTCGCCGGCGAAGGACAGGGCGGCGGCCACACCGCTGGTGAGGCCCCACTTGTTGAACCCGGTGGCCAGGTGCACGCCGGGGCTCGCTCCCCCGAGGCTGCCCACCAGCGGGAGGTGGTCGGTCGTCGTGTAGTCCTGGGCCGACCAGGCGCCGAGCTCGACCGCGTCCGGCCAGTGCTCGGAGGTCCAGGCGCGCAGCTCGTCGACCCGGCGGTTCTCGGCGCGGCCGCGTCCGGTCTCGTGCCCGGCACCGCCCACCAGCAGGATGCGCCGGCCGTCGACCTCGGCGCTGCGGAACGACCGGGAGGGACCACCGCCGGACAGCGCCATGGTCTCCGGGACCGTGGCGGTGTCGAAGGCCAGGATGTAGCTGCGCTGGGCGGTGACCCGCGCGAAGTGCATGCGCCGGTCGACCACGGGCGCCCCGGTGGCCAGCAGCACGCGGCCCGCGCTGACCCGGGCCTCCTCGCCGCCGTGCGAGACCTCCAGGTGCACCCCGTCGCCCCGCTGACGCACGCGTTGGACGCGCGTGTCCCCGACGACGACGGCCCCCGCCTCGAGGGCCGCGGCGAGCAGGGACTCGACGAGCTGTCCCGGGTCGAGCTGCAGCTGGTCGTCGAGCAGCGTCGCGGCGGCCGCCGGGACCGGCAGCTCGGGGCCGTCCGACCAGCGCACGGGCAGCCCGAGGTCGCTGGCGGCGTCGTGCTCGCTGCGGACCGTCCCCGTCGCCCGCGCGGTCGGGGCGTAGGTCGCCGCCGGCCTGCGCTCGAGCCCGAGCCCCAGACCGTCGGCCTCCGCGGCGAGCCACTCCTGGGCGCGCAGCGTGCTGGCGACGTACGCCGCCGCCGACTCGCGCCGGCCGGCGCGGAGCATCCGCGAGAGCATGGTCCCCTGCAGCGCGGAGACCTTGCCGGTGGTGCGGCCGGTGGTGACGGCCCCGGGGTGCCGGGCCTCGAGCACGACGACGCCCAGCCCGGCGCGCGCCAGCAGCAGCGCGGCGGTCAGGCCGGTCACGCCGGCCCCGACCACGGCCACGTCGACCTGCCCGGTCGGCAGCTCGCCGTCGGCCGCGGGCGTGCCGCGCTGCTTCCACCAGATGCTCTCGGCCATGCCGGGGTCCCTCCCGAGTCGTGGACGCGGCAGCGTGCGTGCCGCAGTCCCGACGCTGCCCCGCAGATCCGCGAGTCCTCCCACCCTTCCGGGCGTCATCTCCGCGCCACGCCTGGGATCGGGCGCGACCTCACACCTCCGGGCGAGGAGAAGGTGCCCTCGATCCGGGAAGGCTCCCCGCATGAGCACCAACACCCGCGTCGTCCAGGCCACCCCCGACCAGGTCTGGGACGTCCTCGCCGACGGTTGGCTCTACCCCCTGTGGGTGGTCGGTGCGTCCCGGATGCGCGAGGTCGACGACCACTGGCCGGCCGAGGGCGCCCGGCTGCACCACTCGGTCGGGTCCTGGCCGCTGCTCCTCGACGACGAGACCGTGGCCGAGGCCTGCGACCCGGGCCGGATGCTCCGGCTCACCGCCAAGGCCTGGCCCGGCGGGCAGGCCGCGGTGACGGTCACCCTCGAGCCCCAGGGAGCCGACACCCTGGTCACGATCGAGGAGGACGCCAGCCACGGGCCGGGGCGCCTGGTCCCGCCCCCGCTGCGTCACGCGATGCTGGGCTGGCGCAACGTCGAGTCGCTGCGGCGACTGGCCTACCTCGCCGAACGACGCAGCGCCGGCTGAGGTCCGGGCAGCCCTTGACCGCCCCCGCGACGATGGACACATGACCTCCGAGCTGCCCGGGACCGTCGACGCCGTCGTGGTCGGCGCCGGGCCCAACGGCCTGGTCGCCGCGAACCTGCTGGCCGATGCCGGCTGGTCGGTGCTGGTCCTCGAGGCCGCCGACGGGGTCGGCGGCGCGGTGCGTCACGACGACGAGCTCCACCCCGGTTTCGTCCAGGACACCTTCAGCGCCTTCTACCCCTTCGCCGCCGCCTCCCCCGTGGTCGACCACCTGGACCTGGGGTCCCACGGACTGCGGTGGACCACGCCGCCGGCCCCGCTGGGCCACCCGCTGCCCGGTCGGTGGGCCCTGGTCCACCGCGACCGCGACGACACGGCCGCCGGCATGGAGGCCGCGCACCCCGGGGACGGCGATGCCTGGCTGGACCTGTGCCGGCAGTGGGACGCCATCGGCCCCGGGCTGCTCGACCTGCTGCTGAGCCCGTTCCCGCCGGTGCGCGGTGGTGCCCGGGCCGGGCTGGCCCTGGCCCGGCACGGCGGCCTCGGCGCGGTGCGGGAGCTGCTCACCCCTGCGCTCGGCGCCGGCGGGGGACGGTTCCGGGGCGACGCCGCCCGTCTGCTCGTCTCCGGTTCCGCCGGGCACGCCGACATCCCGCTGGACGCACCCGGCTCAGGGGCGTTCGGCCTGATCATGACCATGCTCGCGCAGGCCGACGGGTTCCCCGTGCCGGTGGGGGGAGCCGGCGAGCTGACCGCGGCCATGGCGCGTCGCTTCGCGTCGCTGGGCGGCGAGCTGCGCACCAGCACCCCGGTCGAGCAGGTGGTGGTCCGGGGCGGCCGGGCCGTCGGCGTACGCGCTGGAGGGCGGGAGGTGCGGGCCCGGCACGCCGTGCTCGGGGCCGTCAGCGTCCCGGTGCTGTGGGGCTCGCTCGTGGACGAGGAGCACCACCCGGCACGGGTACGCCGCGGGCTGCGCCACTTCGAGCTCGACCCGGCCACGGTGAAGGTCGACTGGGCGCTGTCGGGCCCGATCCCGTGGGAGACGCCGCCGCCGGTCGCCCCCGGCAGCTTCCACGTCGGGGACTCCCCCGAGCAGATGCACGAGGCCACGAGCCAAGTGGCCACCGGACTGGTGCCGGGCGCGCCGTACCTCCTCGCCGGTCAGATGACCACCGCCGACCCCACCCGCTCCCCGGCGGGCACGGAGTCGCTGTGGGCCTACACCCACGTGCCCCACCGAGTCCGCGGCGACGCGGGCGGCGACGGCATCACGGGGCGCTGGGACGCGGCGGAGACCGAGCGGTTCGGGGACCGGATCCAGGCACGGATCGAGGCGCTGGCGCCGGGGTTCGGCGACCGGGTGCTGGCCCGCCGGGTGCTCGGGCCGCACGAGCTGCAGGCGCGCAACGCCTCCCTGGTCGGTGGGGCCGTCAACGGCGGCACCTCGCAGCTGCACCAGATGCTGGTGCTGCGGCCCTGGCCCGGGACGGGGCGACCCGGCACCGGGCTCCGCGGCCTCTACCTGGCCTCCAGCTCGGCCCACCCCGGTGGTGGCGTGCACGGCGCCCCCGGTGCCAACGCCGCCCGGGCGGCCCTGCTGGACCGGCGGCTGCCGGGGCGCTGAGCAGCGCCCGCCCACGAGCGGTGAGTGCTCAACCGACCTCCCTTCGGAATCGGTTCAGGACCCACCGCCCACGGGGGGCCTCAGCCCCGGGCGGCGAGTGCTCAACCGAACGCCTCTCGGAATCGGTTCAGGACCCACCGCCCACGGGGAGCCTCAGCCCAGGACCTCGTCCAGGTGCTCGAGCAGGTCGGCGGGGTCGTCGAAGACGTGCTCGGCGCCCGCCTCGCGCAGCACCTCGTCGCTGAACCCGCCGGTGCGGACCGCGACGAACCGGACCCCCACCTCGCGCGCCGCCTCGCCGTCCCAGGGGGCGTCGCCGAGCATGAACGCGGCGCCGGAGCCGGCCTTCTCCAGCACCTGCTCGACCGGCTCGGGGTGCGGCTTGGACTGGCCGACGTCGTCACCGGTGGTGACCTCCTCGACCAGGGTCGCGGCCCCGGCGGCCTGCAGCAGCGCGTCGGTCGTCTCGGCGTTGGCCGAGCTGGCGACGACCAGCCGGAGGCCCCGGTCGCGCAGGGCCTGCAGCAGCTCGTCGGTGCCGCGGGTGGGCCGGACGTCGCCGAGGACCGACTCGAAGAGCTCGTCGTGCCGCGCACGGACGTCGTCGCCGATGCTCTGCTCGGCGGCCTCCCCGGCCAGGTGCGTGACGATGCGGTCACCGCCCATGCCGATCGCCCCGTGGATGCGGTGCGAGGCCACGGTCAGGCCGACCTGGTGGAAGGCCCGCGCCCACGCGTGGACGTGGAGGTAGACGGAGTCGACGAGCGTCCCGTCGATGTCGAGGACGACGGTGGTGCGCGGCTGGTCGGCGTCGGAGCTCATGCCCACCGACGCTAACGAGCCCGGTGGGCGCGACGGGCCACCTGACCGAGTGAAGCCGCAGGGGTGGGACGGTCCGCCGTGCGCGCTGGCAGGCTCGAGTGACACATCCGCTTCACGAAGGAGGCCCTCGTGGACCGCCCCAAGGTCGTCGCCGGCATCGTCATCGCCATCATCGTGCTCGTGCTCGGCACCATGGTCGTCATCGGACTCGTCCAGGGCGACGACGTGGACCGCGAGGAGAACCCGGTCATCGGCCTGGCCCCCGGCGCCGCGCTCACCGCCGACTCCCCCCTCCGCTGAGCCCGACCTCGCTGATCGAGCCCTCACCCACGTCCTCACGCCGGCGCAGCAGCGCCAGCACCCCGCGCTCGTAGATGCGGCGCTCCACCTCGACCAGACCGTGCTCGGCGCCGGCCGAGGCCACCGGCCCGTCGAGCTGGGCCTCGT
>JAYYWX010000162.1:0-8812 GCA_036341255.1 Actinomycetota bacterium
CCGACGACCCGTCTCCGTCGGTGACCGACGACCCGTCTCCGTCGGTGACCGACGACCCGTCTCCGTCGGTGACCGACGACCCGTCTCCGTCGGTGACCGACGACCCGTCTCCGTCGGTGACCGACGACCCGTCTCCGTCGGTGACCGACGACCCGAGCCCGAGCGTCGACCCCAGCCCCACCGCGTCAGCCACGGGCGACCCGGGGCCGGACGACGTCGCGCGGGCGACGGCCATCGAGCTGGAGTCCGGCCTACGGACGCTGCGTGCCTCACTGCCCTCGCTGCTGGGTGCCTTCGACCTCAGCGCCGACCGCGCCGTGGTCACCCGGCTGCTCGCCCAGCTGTACCGCCTGGACGAGGCCGCGACGATCGCGCTCCTGGAGCTGCCGCTGGTCGACACCGACGAGATCGACCCCGCCACCGTGACGCTGCAGGAGCTCGCCGACCACGTACGCGCACAGGACTGCGATGTCGTGACCCCGAGCGAGCCGGGTGGACGCATCCTGGAGGCGACCTGCGAGCGCAGCCTCGACCTGACGGCCGACCCCGTGGTCGGGGCGCTGGGTGCCGACCCGACCCTGCTCCAGGACCTCGGCGGTGCTGCCGGACTGGGCCTCGCCGATGCCTGGGACGGCCGACTCGACCTCACCCTCACCCTGGGCGTGGACGCCCCCGACGCCGAGCCGCTCTTCTACCTCGCGCAGTCCAGCGAGGCAGTCCTCCAGGTGTCCGGCACCCGGGTGCTCACGCCCGCGGCCGGTGCCGCGTACCCCGTCAGCGGCGCCGTCGAGGCCGACCTGGCGGCCACGCTGCGGCCCACCGCTCCGGAGGGGACGCGGCTGCGCTTCGCCGACCTCGCGACGCCTCCCACGGTGACGGTCGCCGGGTCGGCGGCGGCCGACGTCACGCTCGGGATCCCCGACGGCTCGCTGCGCTGGCAGGCCGCCTGGGGGCTCAGCGGTGCCCAGGCTTCCCTCACCTCGGAGTCGCTGCGAGGCACGCTGGAGCTGCCGGCCTTCGCCGGTGATGGGGAGACCCCGGTCCTCGACCTGGTCGGCACGCACCTGGCCTCCGGCTGGAGGATCGTCGGTGGGCTGGCGTCGGGCGAGACGGCGCCGCTGCGCTTCGCCGGGCAGCGGCTGACCCGCCTCGACGTCGATCTTCTCGCCACCGACACCGGTGTCACCGGGGACGTGCTGTCGCGCCTGCTCGTCGCGGTGGGCGACACGACGGTCCCGGTCGACCTCGGGCTCCAGCTGCTCGAGAACAGCTACCTGGCGACCGGTGAGGCGAGCATCGAGGACCTCGCGCTCTTCGACGGGGCGGTCGTCCTCTCCGACACCACCCTGCGGGCTGCCGGGTCCGTCGCCCACGGCACCGGTGCGACCGCCTTCGGCGCCGACCTCGTCGGTGGCCGACTCACGACCCTGGACGGCGCCGTCGTGGTCGACGGCTTCGAGGTCGAACTGGGTGGCGACGGCACCTTCACGGTCGACGCCGATGAGGTGGAGCTCTCGCTCGGAGGCGGCGCGGTCGTGCTCGAGCTGGGCGAGCTCACCCTGTCCCTCGGCCCGGACGCCTCCGGTCCGCTCTTCAGCGCCGCGAGCGTCACCGGTCGCATCCCGGCGCTGGCCGGTCTCGTGGTCACCGCCACGGACCTCGTCGTACGCCACAGCGGCCGCTTCGAGGTCGGCTCGGTCTCCGCGGCGCTGGACGACCTCCCCGACCTGACGTTGGGGGGCCTGCTGCCGTTCGCGCTGGACTCCCTCGAGATCACCATCGACCCCGACACCTTCGACGTCGACCTCGAGGTCACCGGCGGGTTCGACCTCAGCGTGCTCGACGGCCTCCCGTTCGTGCCGGTCCTCCAGGTGGGCGACGAGCAGGTGTCCGAGCTGGCCAACGATTTCAGCTTCGGTGCGGTGATCGAGGGTGGCCTGCTGCTGCCCACCGACCTCGGCGAGATCACGCTGGGATGGACCGACCTCGAGCTCGGTGGCGCCACCATCGACGGCGAGGTCCGCTTCGGCGGGATCGAGGGTGGGGTCCCCGTGCTCGACCTCGGAGGCGGCTTCTCCGTGCAGGCACCCGGTTTCCCGGGCGGTGGCATCGACCTCGACCTGGTCGGGAGCCTCCCCGAAGTCGTCGGGGACCCGTTGGAGCTCTCCGGCGAGCTGTCGCTCCCCTCCCTGGACTTCGACGCGTTCTCCCTCACCGGGCTCAGCGGCAGCGGCGGCCTGAGCATCCGACTCACCGACGGCCTCCTCGACCTGCGGCCCACCCTCGGGGGGATCGCCGTGGACCGCCTGGAGGTCCCGTTCGGCGACCTGCTCACCGCCACCGCCGCTGACGTGCGCGTGAACCTCCTGCCGGATCCCGGGCTGCCGCTGGTCTCCTTCGGCGACGGCGGCCTGGGTCTGCGCTTCGACGACATCGACGTGCTGACCGGCTGGGGCGGCACCATCTCGAACTTCGCGATCGGCCCGGACTTCGCGCCGTACGCGCTGCCCGGCTTCGCCGTCGACGTCGAGGTGCCGGACGGCTTCGGCCTCGGGCTGCCCGACTGGCTGCCCTTCGAGGTCGACGAGGTCGGCTTCGGGCTGTCGCTGGCCGACCTCGAGGGGGCGCTGCCGGGTGCCTTCGAGATCACCGACCCGGCGGACTTCACGCTGCGCTTCTCGGGGGGCCTCAACGTCGTCCGGGGCGAGAGTGGGGAGCTGCTCTTCCCGGTGGATGGGACCGTCAGCGGGCTCGAGCTCGACCTGGGACGGCTGGTGCGCGGGGAGTTCCCGGTCACCAACCTCGAGGGTCTGGGGCTGGGCGTGGCGCCCTTCGAGCTGGGCGGGCTGGTCATCGGCGGCTCGCTCGAGCTCGGCACCCTCGACGTCGACACCCCCTCCGGGGTCGAGACGGTGCTCTACGGCCGGGTCGGCGGCACCTTCGCCATGGACGGCATCGGCGCCGGCATCGACCTGGTGATCACGGAGTTCGGACCGGTCATCGCCGAGGTGATGGCGCCGGCCGGCATCCCGCTCGACCCGTCGGGCCTGGTGCTGGCCTCGGTCCGTGGCGGCCTGCTCTTCGGTGCCGGGGCCCTCCCCGACCCCGACGAGGACGACCCGGCGGCGCTGCTGTCGATGCCCGAGTTCGACGAGTTCGGGGACCGGCAGATCACGCGAGAGACCATCGTCGACCTCGTCCGACCCGCCGTCGCGGCCCGGGTCCCCACCTGGGAGACCGGTGCGCAGCTGTCGGTGACCGGCATCCTGACCCACCTCGCGGCCCCGGTCGTCACCGGTGACGTGACGTTGGGGGCGGCGTACGGCGCCGACGGCGACCTCGACGTGCTCATGAAGGGCGACGTGTCGGTCTACGGCCTGCCCTTCGGTGCCGCGGGCATCCGGATGGTGCTCGTCGGCCCGCAGGCGCCGGCGCTGCAGTTCGCCTTCGCCTCGCCGCCGCCGGGCAGTCCGATCGGCTTCCTGATGCCCGTCGAGGCGACCTTCGCGGGCTTCCTGAGCAGCCAGGGCCTGGCCGAGGGGACCGTCGCCGCCCTGCGGGTCGTCGTCGACCGGGTGCTCGCGGGCACCCTGGAGGAGGGCGCCGAGGCGATCGACGCGGCTCTCGGGGCGTTGGCCCTCAGCCTGGACGCCGATCGGCTCTCCGCCCTCGGCAACGGGGCGCAGGTGCGCCCGCTGACCCGGCTCGTCCTGGACACCGACGGGAGCGGGGCGCTGACGCCGGGGGAGAAGGCCGTCCCCATCACCCGGGTCAGGCTGATGGACCGGCTCGTCGCCCTGCTCCCGGCGGACCCGACCGCTGTGAGCCCCGAACGGGCCGGGCTGCTGGCCACCGCGGTGCTGGCCGAGCTCTCCGCGGCCTCCGCGGACCCGGAGCGCGCGTCGGGTGCCGAGGCCGCTGCGTCGGACCTGTTGGCCCAGCTCGCCGTGGTGATGCGGGAGGCCGTGCTCGACGCCGGTGACGCCTTCCTCGACGTGGCCGACCCCGTGCTCGCCATCGACGGTGCCATCCAGCCGCAGGTCCTGGGGATCCCCCTGGGCGGCCCCACCGACGAGGTCGGGCTCCGGATCCGCAAGGACGGCGTCTCGCTGCGTCTCACGACCTCCCTCAACGCCATCGTCAACCGCACGCTCGAGTCCTCGACCCTCGGGCTGGCGTCGATCTACACCCGCACCCTCGGATCGATCCTCACCGACCGGGTGACCGTGATCGCGCGGTTCCCGGTCGAGTCGGCGCTCCGGGCGCTGCTCGACGGAGGCGGCTACCCGGCACAGGGCGCGGCGAGCAGCGAGTGGGGCGTGACCGTCGAGGGCTCGATGGGCATCTTCGGCCTGCAGATGGCCGAGCTGTCGGGTCTCCTGGTGCCGCCGGGCGCCGACGACTTCATCGCCGACCACACCCAGCCGTTGTACGACGGCAAGGAGTTCGACCCGGCCGACTCCGCGCGGCCCACCCCGATCCTGGAGCGCGAGCACGAGGCGAACCTGCTCGCGGCGGGCGGCCTGCTGCTGACCGGCAACCTGCGCGCCCCGCGGCTGCTGACCGACCCGGTCGGGCTGCTGGCCGACCTCGAGATCAAGGCGCCCAGCGACCCGCTGGAGCTGCCGGCGTTCCTCGACGCCCTGGGGCGTGAGCTCGGCCGGGAGGAGTCGCCCGGCCTGGTGCAGATGTACCTCCCGCCCCCGGACGAGGCCGATCGGGCCCACCTCGCCGGGCTGTGGGACGCGAAGGTCCTCTCGTTGCCGGTGAGCGACGGGCGGCTGGACCTCGACGCCAAGGGCCTGCGGGTGCGCGGCGGGGTGCCGCTCCTCGGCGCCGAGGCCACCTTCACCGTGGATGCCCCCGTGGCGACGACTGACGGCGGGTCCGGGTTGCCGCGGGTGTCCGCCGCGGTGACGGTGGACTCCGACGACGCCGCCCGGACGCTGGCCGACCTCGGCGTCCCGGCGTCGATGATCCCCAAGGACCTCGCGGAGGTCCGGGTCAGGGCGTTCTCACCGGGCTTCGACCCGCAGGCGGTGCTCGCGGACGGCAGCCCCGACCTGCTGCGGCGTACGGGCGGCCTGGAGGTGCTGGCCGAGCTCGCCGTGCCCGGGCTGGTCGACTCCGCGGAAGCCCGCCTCGTCGTGACGCTCGGCCCGAACGGGCTCCCCACCTCGGTGGTGGGGGAGGCCTCGATCAGCAACGCCGGCTTCGGCCCGGTCGGGATCTCCAGCGCCCGGCTCCGGTTCAGCGTCGGCTCGGGGCCAGCATCGGTCTCCGTCTCCGGCAGCGGGTCGGTCTTCGGGACGACGGTCGGGGTGAGCGGCTCCCTGGACTCCCGCGGGTTCGGCTCGCTGTCGCTGTCGCTGGCGCCGACCGGGATGGACCTGGGCGGCTTCCGGCTCCGCGGCAGCCTGGTCGCCGTACGCGACGCCTCGGGCGCCCGGGTGGCCGTCGACGGCACCGTCACCGTGCCGACCTGGCTGGCCGACGCCGGCGGGGTCGGGTCGGTGTCGGTGACCGGCTCCATCGCCTCCTCCGGGGACGCCTCCCTGGTCCTCGGGCTGCGCGACCTCGCGTTCGGCCAGCTGCGGTTGCGCGGCACCCTGGGGCTGGTCCTGACCCGAGGCGTCGCCACCGTGTCAGTGACCGGAGGCACCGTGCGCCTGCCCGGCACCGACCGCGACGTCACGATCAGCGGGTCGCTGAGCTCGCAGGGCCTGGGGTCGCTCACGGTCGGCACGACCGGAGCGCTGCGGTTCACCGGACGACCGTTCACCGTGGGCGGCAGCTTCACCCTGGCACGCGAGATCGTCGGGGGGTCGGTGCGCACCCGGCTGCGGGCGAGCAACGCGACCTTCGGGTGGGACGGCATCGGCACCTTCACCGCCACGCTCTTCGAGATCGCCTCCGACGGCAGTGCCGCGGTCACGCTCCCGTCACGGACCCTCGACCTCGGCGGGGGAGGCGCCCTGAGCCTCGGCTCGCTGCAGTTCGCGATGGGTGCCGGCGCCAGCAACCCACGGCTGGCGATCGGGGAGAGCCGCCTGACCCTGCCGGGTCTGGCCGAGCGCGAGTGCCTGCGCGAGAACCTCCTCGGGCTCTGCCAGAGCTTCGGTGCCGATCGTCGCCTGGTGCTCCCCGCCTTCGAGCTCACGACCGCCGACTTCACCCGCACCCTGCTCGACGGGTCGCTCGACCTCGGTGGGCTCGTGTCGGTCAGCGGCCGGCTCCAGGTCCGCAAGGTCGGCAACGACTGGACCGTGCAGGTCCTCGCGCCGTCCGGTGGTGGCGATGCCGAGGTGAGGCTCGGAACGCTCGCGACCGTCCGCGTCAACGCGATGAGCATCGCCAGCGACGGCTCCTTCGAGGTCGACCTCGCGGTGCCGAGCATCGGCACCGAGCAGCTCGCGTTGCGCGGCGCCTCCTTCCGCATGGTGCGGACCGCGGGCTTCGACGGCGTCCTGACCCTGACCGCGACCGGCGGGCGCCTGGTCGCGCCCATGGGCACGATCGCGACCTTCCCCACACTCACGATGACCAGCAGCCTCACGATCGACCGGACCGTACGCTTCGGGCTCGACCTCGGGCCGGTGCTGCGGGTCAGTGCCGCCGACTACCGCTTCCGCCTCGGCTCCGACGGCGTGCTCCGGTTGAACCTGCTCACCCCGACCGCCTCGCGTCCGACGGTGACGGCGCTGGCCGGCAGCGCCAGCGTGACCCTGCACAGCCTCGACCTGCGCTCCAGCGGCACCTTCGACCTCGACGTGGAGGGACGCATCGCGTTCTTCGGCTTCCGCATCGTCGAGGCCCGGATGGACGCGGACCTGCGCGACGGCGTGCTGCGGCTCGACGTCGACAGTCGCATCAACCTCGGGTTCGAGAGCCTGCGGGTCGAGGGCTGGTGGGACAGCACGGGCGCCTTCCGGTTGACGGGAGGGTTCGACGCTGCGGTCGGGCTCTGCCCGGCGGGGTGCCTGAGCGGCGGCATCGAGGTCACCATCGACTCCGAGGACAGCATCTCCGGCGACTTCGACGGGCGGGTCTGCCTGTTCGGGGGCTGCGCGGACGCCACCGGGTCGATGAGTGCCTCGGGCCGGGTCACCGGCGTCGTACGCATCGGCTCGGTGCGGCACGACTTCGACTTCCAGATCGGGAACGCTCCGCCGGACACGATCCGGCCGACCTTCTCGCCGAACCCGCCGCCCGACGTCACGGTCAACCAGGACGTCGCCGGTGGGGAGGGACGGGTGTCCTACGTCCTGCCGTCGGCGACGGACCGGCGCGACTCCACGAGCGCGTCCTTCGCCGCTCATGTGAGCTGTGCTCCGGCGCCGGGATCGGTCTTCCGGGTCGGGACGACGACGGTGTCCTGCACGGCGCGGGACGCGGCCGACAACTCGCGGTCGACCTCCTTCCGGCTCACGCTGGTCGACTCGACGCCCGACGCGCCGCTGGTGCCGCTCGTCCTGGCCGGGGACACCTCGCGCACGGGCGGTGGTGGGTACGTCGGTTCCAGCGGCTTCACCGTCACGCTCTTCAGCAAGCCGCGCGTGCTGCTGCGCGGGACGGTGCCCGAGGACGGGGTCGTCGACGTCGCGGTGCGCGTCCCGCCCTCGCTGCCTCCCGGGGTGCACACCCTCGTGGTCAGCGGGACGGCTCCGGACGGGGGAGTGCTGGTGCACGCGACCCGGATCCGCGTCGGTGGCGCGGTCGAGCCGCGGCTGGTGCTGCGGACCAGACCCCGCACCGTGGGAGGGAAGCTCTCGGTGCCCGAGGCCGGCTGTCTCGACCGTGCCCGAGTCGCCCTGGTGCGGCTCCGTGGCGGTCGCGAGGTCGTCGTGGACCGGACCCGAGTCCGGCTCGTGGCCCGGACCGGTGGTCGGTCGGCGACCTACGGGATGCCGCGGCCCTCGGCGCGTGGGGCCTACCGGGTCGAGCTGCGGCGCAGCGACTGCGAGGCCGTCTCGAAGGTCGTGCGGCTGGAGCGGTTCCGGCCACGGTTCGCGAGGTCGAGCACGATCGGTGGGGCTCAGGAAACCTCCACGTGATGCGGGATCCCTAGACTGCGGGCCATGTCCGCCGAGACCTCCCAGACCCTCGACCGCGGCCTCCGCGTGCTCGAGGTGCTGGCCGGGTCCCCGGGAGGGCTCACCGTGACCGAGCTCGCCGGACGTCTCGGGGTGAACCGCACCGTCGTCTACCGGCTGGTGAGCACCCTGGAGCAGCACGCGCTGCTGCGGCGCGACGCCAAGGGGCGCCTGCACATCGGGCTGGGCATCCTGCACCTGGCCGGGGCCGTCCAGCCGGTGCTGCGCGACCTGGCCCAGCCGGTGCTGAGGCGCCTCGCCGAGAAGGTCGGCTGCACCGCGCACCTGACGGTCGTGGAGGGCGCCGAGGCGCTCGCCCTGGCCGTCGTCGAGCCGTCGTGGACCGACTTCCACGTCTCCTACCGCGTCGGCACCCGCCACCCGCTCGCCCAGGGCGCGGCCGGCAAGGCCGTGCTGCTCGGGCGCTCCGCGGGCGGCCGGGCTCCGGCGTACGTCACGACGACCGGCGAGCTGCAGACCGGCGCCCGCGGCCTCGCCGCCCCCGTCCGCGACGTCGGCGGCCTCGAGGCCTCCGTCGGCATCGTCACCCTCGGGGTGCTCGACGAGTCCGTCGTGGCCCCTCAGGTTGTCGCCGCCGCCGACGAGGTGGCCGCGCTGCTGGCGTCGACGGGGACGGCGGGCGTCGCGGGGGGGTTCCCCCCACCTAAAAACCACCACACCACCACGGGGGGTAGTTTCGTGAGGGCAACACCCCCACC
>JAYYWX010000163.1:0-14836 GCA_036341255.1 Actinomycetota bacterium
CCGTGCGGCTCCGGCGAGGTGTACTCGACGTCGGTGATGACCGAGGCCCAGCGCGGCCAGGTGTCGGCTCGGGCGAGGACCTCGAAGAGCTCCTCGGGGGTCAGGGCGATGTCCACGGAGTTGGAGAAGACCGCCGGTGCGGCCTGGAGGTAGTCCAGCTCGACGGGGCGGCAGGGGTGCAGGGTGGTCATCCGGTCTCCTCGATCTCGGCGGGCGCCTCGGGCAGCGCCACGCGCACGGTCGTCCCCTCCCCCAGGGTGCTCGTGGCACTGATCCGGCCACGGTGCGCGTCCACGATGGCACGGGCGATGGTCAGTCCCAGCCCGGCGCCCGGCACCTGGTCACGGACGGCGTCGGCGGAGCGGAAGAGCCGGTCGAAGATGCGGGGCAGCTCCTCCTCGGAGATGCCGGTCCCCCTGTCCCGCACCTCGAGCCAGACCTCACCGCCCTCACGACCTCCCGCGACGACCACCTCGGCGCCCGGGGGGCTGAACTTCAAGGCGTTGACCACCAGGTTGTCCAGGACCTGTGCGAGCCGTATTGGGTCGCCCTCCACCACCAGTCCCGGAGGCACCTGCACCGACACCGGGACCGCCTTGGCCAGCGCCGCCACCCCCGCACCCTCCGCGCACGAGCGGGCGACACTGCCCAGGGACACCCGCTGCGGCTCCTCGACGGTGGTCACGTCGATCGAGGAGAGGTCCAACAGGTCGTTGACCAGGCGCAGCTCGCGACTGGCGTTGCGCTCGATGACCTCGAGCATGCGTCGCGCGGGGGCACTGATGGCGTCCTCGTCGAGGTCCATCATCAGCTCGACGTAGCCGATGATGGAGGTCAGCGGGGTCCTCAGCTCGTGGGACACGGTGGCGACCAGCTCGTCGCGCAGCCGATCCGCCTCGCGCTGGAGCCGCAGCCGCTCGGTGATGTCCCGCACCGCGGCGGAGACGAGGATGCCGGCCTCGGTCAGCAACGGGGAGAGGGAGATCTCGACCGGGAACTCGCTGCCGTCCTTGCGAGCGGCGTACAGCTCGCGGCCCGAACCCATCGGCCGCACGCCGGGACGGCTCAGGAAGCCCTCCCGTAGCGCGTGGTGTCCCTCCCGGTAGCGCTCGGGCACCAACGTCTCGATGGGGCGCCCGAGGAGCTCGTCGGGCTCGTAGCCGAAGAGGTTCACGACCTGGCGGTTGACCAGGACGATCTCGGCGGACTCGTCGACGATGACCATGGCGTCGGGGGCGGCCTCCAGGAGGCTGCGGAACCGCTCCTGCTCCAGCACGCGCGAGGACACGTCGCGCACCGTCGCGCAGACGTACGTCGCGTGCTCGGTCGAGACCTTCGCCAGGGAGATCTCGGCGGGGAACTCGGAGCCGTCCGCGCGGGCGGCCGCCAGCTGGAGCAGGCCCATCGGTCGGCCGCCGTGCACACCCTCGAAGCTGGCTCGGCGCCGCGGGTGGTGCTGGCGCACGGCGACCGGGACCAACGCCTCGACCGCTCTGCCGACCAGCTCGTCGGGATGGGTGCCGAAGACCTCGAGGCAGTGACTGTTGGCCGAGACGATCAGTCCGTCCTCGTCCACCAGCAGGACCGCGTCGGGGGACGCGTCGACGACCCCTCGCCACAGGCCGGCATCGCCCAGCCGGTCGGTCCCCTCCACGCGTGCCACCCTAGGCGAGGATCGCACTCCCGGTGAGCGAAGCGACCTCATCGGCGCAGCCCCAGCTCAAGGTCACACCGGCCCCGCCGTGGCCGTAGCAGTGCACGACGTCCCCGACACGCTCCAAGCGCACCCGGGGACGCACCGGCCGCAGGCCGACGCGGTGCGAGAGCACACGCGCACCGGCCAGCTCCGGCACCAGCCGGGTCGCGCGTTCGAGGATCGTCTGCGCCACCTCCGGGTCCGGGGTGCGGCTCCACTCCCCCTCCTGGTCGGTCCCACCCACGACCACGTCGCGCGACCGCGGCACGACGTACGTCGGACCGTCGGCGTCCAGGGTCCACCGGTCGATCCCGACCTGGGCGACGCGGACGACCTGTCCCCGCACGGGGACGACGCTCGGGTCGGCGGCGAGGTGCCGGCTGCCGAGGCCCGCGCAGTCGACCACCAGGTCCACGCCGGGGGCCCCGGTCGGGAGGGCTGAGAGGTTCAGTCGCGTGAGCGTCCCTCCCAGCTCCGCGACCCGGTCCGTGAGCCAGTCGAGGTAGACCGGCATCTCGACGACCGGCGCGGTGAAGGACCACGAGTCGGCGTACCCCGCCGGCACGTCGACGCCGCGACGCAGGTCGGGGACCGCAGCAGCCCACCAGGGCTCACCGGCGCTGCGCCGTAGCACCTCGGCGCCCGGCACCATCTCCACGCCGGTCCGCGGCTGCCGGGCCAGCGCGGCGAGCTCCTCGAAGGTGCTGGCCGCCCAGCTCGTGACGCGGTCCTGCGGCAGGGCCCGGTAGGGGTACCACAGTGCGGCGGCGACGGCCGAGGTCGTCTCCCGGGGCAGGTCGCGGGCCAGCACGTCGACACGGTGGCCGGCCTCCAGTAGGCGCACCGCGCAGCTGAGCCCGACGACACCCGCACCGACCACCAGCACCCTGCTCACGGGCGCAGTCTCGCATCCCCGTCCATGCGGGCGTGGGCAGGAACACATACCGACAGTTTGTTCGCAAGTGCTCTGTTGACATAGATTCAACGTCCATGAGCACCCCCCACCCCGGCTCGACACCCCCCACCACGCGCCGCACGGCACGCACACTGCTGGCGGGCCTCCTGGTCGGTGCCCTCACCGGCGCCCTCGTGGGGGCGGTCGCAGGGCAGTCCTCCGCGGCCGCCGACCCGCAGCGGGTGATCTCGCGCGAGGTGGTGTTCACGCTCAACAACCACAACGACACCGGCGTCCCCTGCTTGGCCGACGGCGATGTCCACACCGTCGCCGGCCGTCTCGTCGGACCGCGCGAGGAGGTGCTGGGTCACGCCGGGAGCACCCGCATCAACATCCTCGTCCACGACGCCGGCACCGGCGGCTGGTTCTGGAACCTCCAGGGCGCCCGCCGCTACGACTACGCGGGCCAGCTCGCCCGTCGCGGTGAGACCTCGCTGGTGCTCGACCGCCTCGGCTTCGACGCCAGCCCGCTCGCCGACGGCCGCGCGACCTGCCTGGGCGCGCAGGCCACGATGCTCCACCAGGTGGTGCAGCACGTGAAGTCGGGCATCTACGAGTACGTCGCCCGCCCCGGCGCGGCGGTGCCGCACGGCGCCCAGGTCGTCCTGCACGGCCACGGCGTCGGTGCCGCCGTGGCCCAGCTGGAGGCGGCGGAGTTCGACGACGTCGACGGCCTCGTCGTCATGGGCTGGAGCGACGCGGGGGCCTCCACCGACGCCATCACCGAGGCGGCCCGGCAGGGCGTCGAGTGCCTGACCGACGACTACGTGCCCTACGGTGCCACGCCCGAGGACTTCTCCTCGCTGCTCTTCGCCTCGGCCCCCGGCAAGGTGCGCCGCGCGGCGCTCGAGCAGCGCAACGACACACCGTGCGGTGACGTCATCAGCCTGCTCGGGACCGTCGGGGCGCTGAACCTCGGCACCCACGCCGTCGAGGCCGACGTGCTGGTCCTCCAGGGCGGCGCCGACGTGCGCCACCGCCACGAGTCCGCGGATGCCCAAGCCGGTCGCTACCGCTCGGCGGAGTCCGTCACGGCGCGCACCTTCGCCAGGGCCGGCTCGGCACTCCCACTGGAGAGGCAGGCGCCGAAGGTGCGCCGGACGGTGCTGCGCTGGCTCGACGCCACATTCGTGGAGCGCTGAGCCGAGAGCGGCTCAGACGCCGGCGACGCGTGGAGCGGTCGGGTCCTCGCGGCCGTCACGCTGCTCGCGCGCGACGTACTCCTCGATGTCCTCGACGTCGTCGACGTTGCGGGTGACCACGGCCAGCAGGTCCGACATCGTCGCGACCTCCTCGACCTGCTCCTTGATGAACCACTGCATGAACTGCTCGGAGGCGAAGTCGCTCTCCTCCCGGGCGACGCGGAGCAGGGCGTTGATCTGCTCGCTGACCCGGCGCTCCTGCTCGAGTGCGAGGCGCACGGGCGCCACGACGTCCGCGAAGCCGGTGACCGGCGCCTCGACCCCGGGGATGGCGACGTCGGCGTCGGTGTCGAGGAGGTACTGCACCATCATCAGCGCGTGGTCGCGCTCCTCGAGGGCCTGGGCGTAGAAGAAGGCGGCCATCTGCGGCATCGTCAGCGCGTCGTAGTGCACCGCGCAGGCGAGGTACTGGTTGTGGGCGGCGAGCTCGTGGCCGATCTGGGCGTTGAGCTGCTCGATGAAGCGTGCGGCAGGCACGGGTGTCCTCTCCTCAGGCGACCTTGGTCAGGTCCTTCTTGGTGAAGGAGCGGCCGTCGACACGGACCAGTCTCCTCTTCTTGACCGTGTAGCCGGGCGGCAGGGTGCCCTCCTTGAGCATGCGCAGCGGGCAGCGCCCGCACTTGCTCTTGGACTCGCAGCACTTGGTCTTGGGGAGCTTGACCAGCACGGACTTCTTGCCGTGCTTGCCCTTGTCCTCCTTCTTGCCCACGCCAGCAGCGTAGCAAGAGTTAGGTATGCCTGTCCTACATCTGACGAACGGGCCACTGGGTCCGGCCCGCCGGACTCACGAGAGGCCGTTGGCCCTGCGGATGACCTCGACGATGCCGCCCATGATCTCGGTCAGGCCGAAGTCCTTGGGCGTGTAGACCGCGGCGACGCCCAGCTCGAGGAGGCGACGTCCGTCGGACTCGGGGATGATGCCGCCGACGATGACCGGGACGTCGTCGAGCCCGGCCTCACGCAGTCCGTCGAGGACGGCCGGCACCAGCTCCATGTGGGAGCCCGAGAGGATCGAGAGGCCCACGCAGTGGACGTCCTCGGCGACCGCCGCGGAGACGATCTGCTCGGGCGTGAGACGGATGCCCTGGTAGACGACCTCGAAGCCGGCGTCGCGGGCACGCACGGCGACCTGCTCGGCGCCGTTGGAGTGACCGTCCAGGCCCGGCTTGCCGACGAGCAGCCGCAGCCGCCCGCCGAGCTCCTCGCCGGTGGCCTTCACGCGCTCGCGGACCTCGCTCAGCTCGGCACCGGCCTCCGCGACGCCCACGGCGCCGGAGACACCGGTCGGGGCGCGGAACTCGCCGAAGACCTCGCGCAGGGTGCCGGCCCACTCCCCGGTGGTCGCGCCCGCACGGGCGGCGGCCAGGGTGGCGTGCATCAGGTTCTCAGTGCCCTTCGCGGCCTCGGCCAGGGCGCGCAGCGCGTCCTCGACCTGCTGGGGGTCGCGCTGGGCCTTCCACTCCTCCACGCTGGCGCGAGCGGTCTTCTCGGCCTCGGGGTCGGCGACCATGATCGCGCCGTCGAGGTCGGCGGTGAGCGGGGAGGGCTCGGTGGTCTCGAACCGGTTGACCCCGACGATGACCTCCTGCCCGGACTCGATCGCCGCGCGGCGGGCCGCGTGGGAGGAGACCAGCTCGCCCTTCATGTACTCCACGGCCGCGATCGCGCCGCCCATCGCCTGGACCCGGTCGATCTCGGCCTTGGCGCCGGCGACCAGCTCGGCCACCTTGGCCTCGATGACGTGGGAGCCGTCGAAGATGTCCTCGTACTCCAGCAGGTCTGACTCGAAGGCCAGGACCTGCTGCAGGCGCAGCGACCACTGCTGGTCCCAGGGGCGCGGCAGGCCCAGCGCCTCGTTCCAGGCGGGCAGCTGCAGCGCGCGGGCGCGGGCGTTCTTCGACAGCGTCACGCCGAGCATCTCCAGCACGATGCGCTGGACGTTGTTCTCCGGCTGGGCCTCGGTCAGGCCCAGGGAGTTGACCTGGACGCCGTAGCGGAAGCGGCGCATCTTGGGGTCGGTGACGCCGTAGCGCTCACGGGTGATCTCGTCCCACAGCTCGACGAAGGCCCGCATCTTGCAGGTCTCCTCGACGAAGCGGACCCCGGCGTTGACGAAGAAGGAGATCCGCCCGACGACCTTGCCGAAGTCCTCCTCCGAGACCTGGCCTGAGTTCTTGACCTCGTCCAGGACCGCGATCGCGGTGCACAGCGCGTAGGCCAGCTCCTGCGTGGGCGTCGCACCCGCCTCCTGCAGGTGGTAGCTGCAGATGTTGATGGGGTTCCACTTGGGGATCTGGTGGACGGTGTAGGCGATCATGTCGGCGATCAGCCGCATCGAGGCCTCGGGCGGGAACGCGTAGGTCCCGCGGGAGAGGTACTCCTTGATGATGTCGTTCTGGGTGGTGCCGGCCAGCTGGGCGGCGACCTCCTCCGGGGACAGGTCGGGGTTCTGCTCCTCCGCGGTGACCTGGTACATCGCCAGCATCCACATCGCGACCGCGTTGATGGTCATCGAGGTGTTCATCTCCGTCAGCGGGATGCCGTCGAAGAGCTTGCGCATCTCACCCAGGTGCATCACCGGGACGCCCACCTTGCCGACCTCGCCGCGCGCCATGGCCGAGTCCGGGTCGTAGCCGGTCTGCGTGGGCAGGTCGAAGGCCACCGAGAGGCCCGTCTGGCCCTTGGCCAGGTTGGTCCGGTACAGCTCGTTGGACGCGGTCGCGGTGGAGTGACCCGCGTAGGTCCGCATCACCCACGGACGGTCCTTCTCACGGCGTGCGGGCGTGGCGTTCTCGGTCATGGTCCGAGGGTAGAACGAGTTGTACGCGTCGGTAACCTCCGTCCGTGTGGCCAATGCCACTCGGCGCGGGGCGACCTCGGGGAGGTGGCCCTCAGGCGCTGGCCCGCTCCCGCTCGACGTCCACGACCCGGATCAGGTGCGAGAGGTGCAGCATCCGGCGCACGGCCGGTCCGCAGCCGCGGAGCGTGAGGTGCTGCCCCTCGCGCGCCGCCGCCCGCGAGGCCATCGCGAGCACCCGCAGCGCGGTGAGGTCCACCGAGTCCACGCCGCTCAGGTCGGCCACGACGTGCGGGTGCTCGGCCAGGTGGTCGTAGAGGGCGGCGCGCACCCGCGTGGTGGAGCGCCCGTCGAGGTCTCCGCTCAGGACGAGCGTCGGCCCGTCGGTCGTGATGTCCATGTCCTACCTCCCGAGACGTGCGCCCCCAGGTTGCTCTCACCACACTGACGCCCGCCACCGCGTTTCGGTTGCACCTGCGCCGCGACTTTCTCGTGCGTGTCGGTGGTGGAACCCTCAACCGGCTGTGGCGCACCTGTGACTACGCTCGCGGGCATGGTCAACCTGACGCGCATCTACACCCGCACCGGCGACGGTGGGGAGACCCGGCTCGGCGACATGAGCGTGACCACCAAGAACGACCTGCGGCTGCACGCCTACGCCGACGTCGACGAGGCCAACGCGACCCTGGGCCTGGCGATCGCGTGCGGCGGCCTGGACGAGGACGTCGTCGCGGTGCTCACCCACGTGCAGAACGACCTCTTCGACGTGGGGGCCGACTTCTGCACCCCCGTCGTCGCGGACCCCGAGTTCCCGCCCCTGCGCGTGGAGCAGGCCTACGTCGACCGCCTGGAGTCGTGGTGCGACGAGTACAACGAGCACCTGGAGACCCTGCGCTCCTTCATCCTCTCCGGAGGTACGCCGGCGGCGGCCCACCTCCACGTGGCGCGCACCGTCGTCCGCCGTGCCGAGCGCGCCGCGTGGGCCGCCTACGAGCAGCACGGGGAGACGATGAACAAGCTCGCGATCACCTACCTCAACCGGCTCTCCGACCTCGTCTTCATCCTGGCCCGCCACGCCAACCGGGAGCAGGGCGACGTGCTCTGGGTCCCTGGGGGTCAGCGTGGTTGACGGGTAGCCAGCACGCTCAGCGAGGCGGGGACCATCAGCGCGGTGACCGCGAGCAGCACCTCGAGCGTGCCGATCCGGTCGCCGAGGTGACCCAGCAACGGCGGGCCGGCCAGGAACGCGCCGTACCCGATGGTGGAGACCACCGAGACCCGGGCGGCCGCCCGGGCCCCACCGTCGGCGGCAGCACTCATCCCGACCGGGAACCCCAGCGCGGCGCCGAGACCCCACAGCACGATGCCCAGGGCGACCAGCGGCACCACCTGCCCCAGCACGGTGAGCACGGCGCCGACCGCGGCCAGCGTGGCGCTCCCCCACAGCACGGCCGGTCGCCCGAAGCGGTCCAGCAGCACGGGGCCGTAGAGCCGGCCCGCGGTCATGGCGACCACGAAGGTGGCGAACCCGGCCACGCCGACCCAGTGAGCGACGCCGTAGCCGTCGATCAGGCCCAGGGCCAGCCAGTCGTTCGCGGTGCCCTCGACC
Organism: Actinomycetota bacterium; assembly: GCA_036341255.1. Taxonomy (GTDB): domain Bacteria; phylum Actinomycetota; class Actinomycetes; order Propionibacteriales; family Nocardioidaceae; genus Nocardioides. The sequence goes on from JAYYWX010000163.1 coordinate 8,260, forward strand.
ATCGCGAAGCAGAGCACCATCAACCCGATGGCCAGGGTGCGCGGGTCCCGCCAGGCCGACGGCCCCCGCGGGGAGCGTCCGTCGGCGTGCTCCGGCTCGGCGGGGAGGAAGCCACGGGTGCCCAGGACGGCGACGACGCCGACCACGACGGTCACCAGCAGCAGGTGGGCCAGCATGGGCGTCCCGAGCGCGATCACCACGACCCCGAGCCCGGCGCCGGCCAGGGACCCCGCGCTCCAGCCCGCGTGGAAGCGCGGCATGACGGTCCGGCGCATCCGTCGCTCGACCTCGGCCGCCTCGACGTTCATCGCGACGTCCCAGACCCCGATGCCCACCCCGTGGACGAAGAGCCCGAGGGCGGCCAGGGGCACGCTGCCGAGGACCGCGCCGGCTGCCGCCACCGAGAGACCCACCGTGTCGGCCAGCACGCCTGCGCGCACGGTCGCGCCGGCACCGATGCGCTCGATGACCCGACCGGTGCTGGGCAGCGCCAGCAGGGACCCGCACGAGATCGCCAGCAGCAGCGTGCCGAGCCCGCCGTTGCTGAGCTCGAGGCGGCCACGCAGGTCGGGCAGTCGCGACACCAACGAGGCGAAGACCAGCCCGTTGAGGGCGAAGGAGAGCGCGACCGCGTTGCGTGCGGTCAGCAGCGCAGGCGCCAGCGGCTCGCGGCGCGTCACGGTGGGGATGCTCACCGCCCCATGATGCCGAGCCGTTGTTTACCGGTCAAATAAGCCGGGCCGGCGGACCTCAGCGTCGCGTGCCCCGTGACCCGGGCATCTCCGCCCCCGGCGGACGCGCCTCGAGCCACGCCTGGAACCCGGTGAGCGTGCCGGGACTCATCGCCAGCTCGATCTCCCCCTGCGCGGAGCGGCAGGCGATCACGACGTGGTCGGGGAACAGCGAGACCTGCTCGGCACCCTCGGGCTCACGTCGGCCGAGGTAGGTCAGCTCGTCGCGGATCCAGGAGCGCTTGGGACGGGGCGAGAGCGAGAAGATGCGGAACCACTCCAGCCGCTCCTCGGAGTAGCGACCCACGCCCAGCAGCCAGCCACGACCCGGGCGCCCCGACCGCACCCGGTGGGACAGCTCGAAAGTGCCGCCCGAGCGGGCGATCACGCGCCGGCGCACGACCAGCGCGACGGCGTACAGCAGCGCCAGCACGAGGAGGGCGCCGGCGATGTCGAGCAGCCACTGCCACAGCGGCACCGCACTCCCCCTCCCGGACGACCCGGGACATGAGACCACCCACCGTCCCGGTTGGGGGTCACCCTAGCGGGACGGTGGGTGGGTACGACGACCGGCTCGGTCAGCTCGCCTTCTCGGCGGCGCGGATCCGGGCCGAGGCACGACGGATGCGCAACTCGCGCTCGTCGCCGGTGGTCAGCGTCTCCGCCGCCTCAAGCTCGGCCTTGGCCTCGTCGATGCGGATCTCCTCGGCCAGCAGCGCGTGCTCGGTCAGGATCGAGACGCGGTCGTCGGCGACGGAGATGAACCCGCCGTCGACGGCAGCGTGCACGACGCCGTCCGGGGTGCTGATCTCGACCGCGGCGTCGGTGAGGAGTGAGAGCAGCGGCGCGTGCCCCTGCAGCACTCCCAGGTCACCGTCGACGGTGCGAGCGATGACCATCGACGCCTCCCCGGACCACACGGTCCGGGTGGCGGCGACCAGGACTACCTGCAGCCCCGTGCCGAGCTCGGCTGCCATCAGAGACCCTTCTGGATGTCGGCCCAGTTCTTCTCCACGTCGTCGAGGCCGCCACACATGAAGAAGGCCTGCTCGGCCACGTGGTCGTACTCGCCGTCGGCGATCTTGTTGAACGCCTCGATGGTGTCGGCCACCGGGACCGTGGAGCCCTCGATGCCGGTGAACTGCTTGGCGACGTAGGTGTTCTGCGAGAGGAAGCGCTGGATGCGGCGCGCCCGGCTCACGATGACCTTGTCCTCCTCGGAGAGCTCGTCGACACCGAGGATCGCGATGATGTCCTGCAGCTCCTTGTTGCGCTGGAGGATCTGCTTGACCCGGATCGCGCAGTCGTAGTGCTCGCGACCGATGTACTGCGGGTCGAGGATGCGCGAGGTCGACGTCAGCGGGTCCACCGCGGGGTAGATGCCGAGCGAGGCGATCTCTCGCGAGAGCTCGGTGGTCGCGTCCAGGTGGGCGAAGGTTGTCGCCGGCGCCGGGTCGGTGTAATCGTCGGCGGGCACGTAGATCGCCTGCAGCGAGGTGATCGAGTGACCACGCGTGGAGGTGATGCGCTCCTGGAGCACACCCATCTCGTCGGCGAGGTTGGGCTGGTAGCCCACCGCGGAGGGCATGCGGCCCAGCAGCGTCGACACCTCGGACCCGGCCTGGGTGAAGCGGAAGATGTTGTCGATGAACAGCAGCACGTCCTGCTTCTGGACGTCACGGAAGTACTCCGCCATGGTCAGCGCGGACAGCGCGACGCGCAGGCGCGTGCCCGGCGGCTCGTCCATCTGGCCGAAGACGAGAGCGGTCTGCCCGAGGACGCCCGCCTCCTCCATCTCGACCATGAGGTCGTTGCCCTCACGGGTGCGCTCGCCGACCCCGGCGAACACCGACACACCACCGTGGTCACGGGCCACACGCGCGATCATCTCCTGGATGAGCACGGTCTTGCCGACACCCGCACCGCCGAACAGACCGATCTTGCCGCCCTGGACGTAGGGGGTGAGCAGGTCGATGACCTTGATGCCGGTCTCGAACATCTGGGTCTTCGACTCCAGCTGGTCGAAGGCCGGGGCCTTGCGGTGGATGCCCCACCGCTCGTTGACCTCGAAGGTCTCGCCCTCGGCGAGGTTCAGCACGTCGCCGGTGGCGTTGAAGACCTTGCCGAGCGTCGCGTCGCCGACGGGCACCATGATGGGCTCGCCGGTGTCGACGACCTGGCCGCCGCGGACGAGACCGTCGGTCGGCTTGAGCGAGATCGCTCGCACCATGCCGTCACCGATGTGCTGGGCGACCTCGAGCGGGAGCGTGGTGGTCTCGCCGCCGAGGGTGATCTCCGCGGTGAGCTTGTTGTAGATCTCGGGCATGGCGTCGACGGGGAACTCCACGTCGACGACGGGGCCGATCACCCGAGCGATCCGTCCGACGCTGGCGCCGCCGGCCTGGGTGGTCTCTTCGATGGTGGCAGTCATGTCTCTACTCCGTTACTCGGCGCCGGCGTTCGCGTCGGCGAGCGCGTTGACGCCACCGACGATCTCGCTGATTTCCTGGGTGATGCCGGCCTGACGGGCCTGGTTGGCGATGCGGGTGTACTTCTTGATCAGCTCTTCGGCGTTGTCCGTGGCGGACTTCATCGCCTTCTGGCGGGCGGCGAGCTCGGAGGCGGCCGCCTGCAGGAGGCAGAAGAAGATCCGGGACTGGACGTACTGCGGCAGCAGCCCGTCGAGCACCTCCTCGGCGGAGGGCTCGAACTCGTACAGCGGCAGCAGCTCGCTCTCCGCGGGGGGCTCGGCGCCCTCCACGACCTCGAGCGGGAGCAACCGCACCGCGGTCGGCTCCTGGTTGAGCATGGAGACGAAGCGCGTGTAGACGACGTGCACCTCGTCCACGTCACCGTCCTCGCCCTGCTCCTTGAGGAACGACTCGATGAGCGTGCCACCGATCTCGGCGGCGACGTCGTAGGACGGCTGGTCGGAGAACCCGGTCCACGCCTGCACGATCGGACGCTGGCGGAACTTGAAGTACGCCTCGCCCTTGCGGCCGCAGATGTAGGTGTCGATCTCCTTGCCCTCCTCGCGCAGGCGCTCGGCGAGGCGCTCGGCCTCCTTGAGCACCGAGGAGGAGTAGGCACCGGCCAGACCACGGTCGCTGGTCACGATGAGGACAGCGGCCCGCTTGGGGTTCTCCTCCTCCTTGGTCAGCGGGTGGTCGACGTCGGAGAACGTCGCCACCGCCGACACCGCACGTGTCAGCTCCCGGGCGTAGGGCGCGGCCGCCTGGGCCCGCTGCTGCGCCTTGATGATGCGCGAGGCAGCGATGAGCTCCATGGCACGCGTGATCTTCTTCATCGACTCCGTCGACTTGATCCGCGCGCGGTACTCACGCAGCGATACGGCCATGTGGGATCAGCCCCGCTTCTGCTTGACGATCTGCTCCTGGCCGAGCTCGTCGTCCTCCATCGCCTCGGCCTCTTCGCGACCGGGCTTGATGCTGCCGCCCTCGGAGGTCTCGAACTGGTCGGTGAAGGAGTCGTAGGCCGCGGCCAGAGCGTCCTCGTCCTCGAACTTCGTCGTCTCGCGGATGCCGGCGAGGATGCCCTCGTGGCTGCGCTTGAGGAAGTCGATGAACTCGTGCTCGAAGCGGATGACGTCCTCGACGGGTACGCGGTCCAGGCGACCGGTCGTGCCCAGCCACAGCGAGACCGTCATCTCCTCGAGCGGGTACGGCGAGTAGGCCGGCTGCTTGAGGAGCGCCATCAGGCGCTGACCACGGGCCAGCTGCTGGCGCGAGGCGGCGTCGAGGTCGGAGGCGAACATCGCGAAGGCCTCCATGGCGCGGAACTGCGCGAGGTCGACCTTGAGCGAACCGGTGACCTTCTTCATCGCCTTCGTCATGGCGGCACCGCCGACACGCGAGACCGAGATACCCACGTCGATGGCGGGACGCTGGTTGGAGGCGAAGAGGTCCGACTGCAGGAAGATCTGGCCGTCGGTGATCGAGATGACGTTGGTCGGGATGAACGCCGAGACGTCGTTGGCCTTGGTCTCGATGATCGGCAGACCGGTCATCGAGCCCGCGCCCAGGTCGTCGGAGAGCTTCGCGCAGCGCTCGAGCAGACGGCTGTGCAGGTAGAAGACGTCACCGGGGTAGGCCTCACGGCCCGGCGGGCGACGCAGCAGCAGCGACACGGCGCGGTAGGCCTCGGCCTGCTTGGTCAGGTCGTCGAAGACGATCAGGACGTGCTTGCCGTCGTACATCCACTGCTGGCCGATGGCCGAGCCGGTGTAGGGCGCGAGGTACTTGAAGCCGGCCGAGTCCGACGCGGGAGCCGCCACGATGGTGGTGTACTCCAGGGCGCCGGCCTCCTCGAGGGCGCCACGCACCGAGGCGATGGTCGAGCCCTTCTGGCCGATGGCGACGTAGATGCAGCGGACCTGCTTGGTCGGGTCGCCGGAGTCCCAGTTCTGCTTCTGGTTGATGATCGTGTCGATGGCGATCGTGGTCTTGCCGGTCGCACGGTCACCGATGATCAGCTGACGCTGACCACGACCGATCGGGGTCATCGCGTCGATGGCCTTGATGCCGGTGGCCAGCGGCTCGTGGACCGACTTGCGCTGGACGACCGTGGGCGCCTGCAGCTCCAGGGCACGGCGTCCGGTCGACTCGATCTCGCCGAGGCCGTCGATGGGCTTGCCCAGCGGGTCCACGACGCGGCCCATGAAGCCGTCGCCGACGGGGACCGAGAGGATCTCGCCGGTGCGACGCACCGTCTGACCCTCCTCGATCTTGTCGAAGTCACCGAGGATGACGACGCCGATCTCGCGGGTGTCGAGGTTCAGGGCCAGGCCCAGGGTGCCGTCCTCGAACTCCAGCAGCTCGTTGGCCATCGCCGAGGGCAGACCGCTCACGCGGGCGATGCCGTCAGCGGCCTGGGCGACGGTGCCGACCTCCTCGCGGCTGGCCGCGTCGGGCCGGTAGTCGGCGACGTACTTCTGCAGCGCGTCGCGGATCTCGTCCGGACGGATGGAGAGCTCCGTCATTCTCGTGCCTTCTCTCTTGTGTGCTCGTGCCCGGTACGGGCGAAAGTCTGGGTGGTCCTGGAGTGGGTGGGGTCAGCCGGCGAGCAGACGACGTGCGTCGTCGAGGCGGGCCGAGACGGTCCCGTCGATGACGTCGTCGCCGATCTCCACGCGGATGCCGCCGAGGACGTCCGGGTCGACGATGGTGTTCAGGTGCACCGGCCGGCCGTACTGGCGCGACAGGGTGTCGGCGAGACGCTGCTGCTCGGCGTCGCTGAGGGCACGGGCCACACGGACGGTGGCGACGTTCTCCCCGGCGACCGAGGCCGCGACCTTCTGGTACTCGTTCAGCGCCACCCCGACGGTGCGGTAGGTGCCGTGCAGGGCCTGCTTGACCAACGACACCGTCGAGGCCAACGCCTTGTCCGCGAGCAGGTCGTCGACCAGCCGCGCCTTGTCGGCCACCGAGCGACCCGGGTCGGACAGACCGTCGCGCAGGGCGGGGTTGTCCTTCACGGTCTGGGCGACGGCGAACAGCTCGTCGGCCAGGCGGTGGGAGTCGGAGGCCGCCGAACGGACGGTGGCCACCACGCTGAGGTGCTCGAGGGCGTCGGCGAGGTCGCGCGTGGCGGTCCACCGGCGACCCACGGCCGAGCGCACGAGCGCGAGGCTGGCGTCGTCGACCTTGCCGCCCAGCACCTCTGCCACGAGGCCACCCTTCGCCTCGACCGGGATCGAGGCGTCGGTGGCGAAGCGGCGGAAGGCGCCCTCCGCCCGGAGGGTCGAGGCGACCTGGAAGAGGTCGCCTGCGACCCGCAGGGCGGACTCCGGCGAGCCGGCGACCGCGGCCTCCAGCGCACCCGTGAGC
>JAYYWX010000164.1:0-5844 GCA_036341255.1 Actinomycetota bacterium
GACGGCGTACACGGTGTGGACGGGGTCGGCCGACACCGACGCCGCCTCCACGGACGGTCTGAGCGAGGTCGGGTCCGTCACTGCCGCAGAGCCGTCGGTGGCCATGGGGCGTGGCGCCGGGGGCGGCCCCGGTGGTGGCCCAGGTGGTCCTGGCGGTGGTCCCGGCGGTGGTCCCGGCGGTGGTCCCGACGGCGAGCGCGGCGGCCCGCCGCTGGGTGTGGAACCCTCCGACGGCACCCAGGGGTGAGGCGAGCGCGACCGCCCGCTGCGTCCTGGTCGGATGGGCCGGCCGAGGTGCTCCCCGACGGGTGAGGAGCGGCGAGGGCGTCACCTGACGCAACTGGGTCGCAAGCACTCGCGCTCATTCATTCTAGTCGGTATTCTCTGGTCGGGTGGCGATGTGCTGGGGGAAGCCAGCGATGGACCGCCCCACTCCGACACGAGAAGAGCAGGCATGCGCAACCCACACAAGACCACTGTCGCCACGCCGATGGACCTGCTCGACCTCATCGGCCAGGATCTCGGCATCAGTGAGCCCCGGACGGTGTCGCAGGACGAGGTGGATCGATTCGCGGCTCTGACCGGCGACCACCAATGGATCCACGTGGACGTCGAACGGGCGCGAACGGGGCCCTTCGGCTCCACGATCGTCCACGGGTTCTTCACCCTGGCGCTCGTGCCACTCCTCCTGGCTGACGTCCTGGAGGTCAAGACCTTCTCGATGGGGGTGAACTACGGGCTCGACCGCGTGCGCTTCGTCAGGCCGCTGCCGCCGGGGATCCGCGTGCAGGGGGTGGCGACCCTGGTGTCCGCCACGCCGATCAGCTCCGACGACACGGCGGTCGAAGGCGTGCAGGCGAAGGCGTCGGTGGCCGTAGAGTTCGCGGACGATCCTGGAACCTGCTGCGTCGCGGAGATCCTCTTCCGCTACCACGCCTGAAGGTGAGAGCGCCATGAACGAGCCTGTTGAGACCACCACGCCGTCCGGGCGGCGTCGTTGGACCGGCGGCTACGACCCGCCGAGGACCCGGCGGGAGCTCGTCGACAGTGCGCTGCACCTCTTCGAGCGGGACGGCTTCGACCGCACCTCCCTGCAGCAGATCGTCACCCGGGCGAACCTCACGAAGGGCGCGTTCTACCACCACTTCGAGAGCAAGGAGGATCTGCTCTGGCAGATCCAGAACGAGTACCTCGACACCCAGCTCGAGGCCTCGGCCGCGATCGTCGAGGCCTACCCGGACACCGTCGAGCAGCTGCGTCAGCTGATCCGGCTCAGCCTTGCCGGCGTGGTGTCCTACCGCGCGCACGTGACGATCTTCTACCAGGAGCGTCGGCACCTGACCGGCGACCGGTTGGCGTCGGTGGCGGCCAAGCGCAGCGAGCTGGAGGCGGTCTTCCGTGCCGCGGTGCAGCGCGGGCTGGACGACGGCACCTTCCGGCCGGCGATGAGCAGCCGCATCATCAGCTTCGGCATCCTGGGGATGTGTGCCTGGGCCTTTCAGTGGTTCCGTCCCGAGGGGACGATGAACATCGAGGAGGTCGCCGACCAGTTCTGCGCGCTGGTCCTCGACGGGCTGGTCGCCTAGCCCAGCGGCAGGCCAGGGTCGCACCGCGACCCGCCTGTGCCGGCCACCGTTTCGAGCCGCGATGTCGGCCGCGCCCGTGGGCCCGGGGCTCGCGCCCCGGACCTATGGGGCTCAGCTGCCCAGCACGGTGACGGGTGCTGCGAACCTGCCCCGGTAGAACGACAGCGCGGGCACGTCGGTCGTCTTGCGGTGCACGTGGTCGACGTCGATCAGGATGATCACGTGGTCGCCGCTGGTGATCACCTCGTCGAGGGTCCCGGCGAGTACCGCAGGCGTCTCCGGCAGGATCGGGACGCCGCCGGGCCCGGGCGCCCAGGCGACCCCGCCGAGCTTGTCCGACCCGGCGAGGCCGGAGGTGGCGAAGCGTCGGGCGATGTCCTCCTGGTCCTGGCCCAGGATGTGGATCGCGATGCGTCGGGCCCGGCTCAGCACCGGGAAGCTCGAGGAGGTGGTCGCCAGGCAGAACAGCACCTTGGCCGGCTCGAGCGAGACCGATGTGAACGAGTTCACCGTGAGCGCCGCCAGGGTGCCGTCCTCGCCGAGCGCCGTCACCGCGGTCACGCCGGTCGGGAAGTGTCCGCAGACCTGGCGGAACTCCTGGGAGTCGAAGAGGGGCTCGGTCGTCATGCGGTCACCGCCGGGTCGTGGGGGAGGGTGTCAGGACGGAGGCCGTCCTCGAGCTCGATGAGGCACAGGGTGTTGCCGGCCGGGTCGCGCACCAGGTGCAGTGCGCCGTGCGGGCTGGCGATGGGTCCGACGCTGGGCGTCCCGCCGAGGGAGACCACGGTGTTGAGGGCGTCGGGCAGCGAGGCGACGTTGAAGTAGGCGATCCACTGCGAGGGGATGAGGTTGGGCCAGTCGTTGTCCAGCTCCAGGACCCCGGCCACGGGGACGTCGCCGAGGGTCAGCACGGTGTAGGGCTGCGAGGTCGGCGAGTCGCGTCGCTCGGCGCCGAACCCGAACAGCGAGCGGTAGAAGTCCACCGAGGCCTCCGGCTCGCCGGTGTCGAGCTCGTTCCAGCACAACGCCCCGACCTCGTTGAGCATCTCGACCCCGACCCGGGTCTCACCCTGGTAGAGGCCGAAGACGGCGCCGTAGGGGTCGGTGACCGCGCCCCCGGCCCCGGCTGCGGGGAGGTACCGCGGCGGGGTGAGGAGCTCGCCCCCGAGGGCCACCGCGCGACGCGCCGAGTCCTCGATGTCGTCGACGGCGAAGTAGGTGATCCACCCGCGACGGCCCCCGTGCAGGGTCCCCGCGTCGGAGATCCCTGCCACGTCGCGGCCACGCAGGCTGCACATGCGGTACGTCGAGGAGCCGATCTGCTCGTGCCGGACCTCCCACCCGAGCAGCTCGGAGTAGAAGCGCTCGGCGGACTCGGGCTCGGACGTGCTGAGCTCGATCCACACGGCTTCGCCGGCCAGGAACGATCGGGTCATCGGGGGTCGCCTCCTATCGGGCGGGCGGCAGCGATGCTGCGGGCTGAGATCTGGTAGGCCCCGTCCGGGCGGCCCGTGGAGCGGCTGGACTCGATCACCGCGGTGACGGCGCGCGAGGCACCCTCCGGGAGTGCCGCCAGCCCCGCCACGGTGGCAGCCACGGCCGAGTCGAGCTCGCCGTCCGGCACCACCTGGGACACCAGGCCCCATCGGTGCAGGTCCTCGGCGGAGGCCGTGCTGCCGGCGGTGAGGAGGGCGTAGGCGTGGGCTCGCGGCAGCGTGGTCGCCACGAGGTGTCCCACCCCGGCCGGCGCGAAGCCGAACGTGGCCTCGGGCAGCGAGGCACGGGCCCCGGTGGCCGCGATCGGCAGGTGGATCGCGCTGAGCAACCCGACACCGAAGCCGATGACCCGGCCGCGGACGCCTGCCACCACCGGCACCGGCAGGCGCCGGATCCGGTCCAGGGTCTCGTCGCTGGCTCGAAGGTCGGCGGCGATCGTGGCCGGTTCGGCTCCGGCCATGCCGGAGAAGGTGCGGGTGTCCCACCCGCCGCAGAAGTGGGGGCCGGCCATCTCGAGGTGGATCACCCGACATCCGGGCTGGCCCGCCGCCTGCTCCAGTGCGTCCACGAGGGACTCCAGACGAGGCTGGTCGAGACTGTTCCCGCGGTCGGCGTGGTCATAGACGACGACCGCCCGACCGGGGGGCTCAGTGGGTCCAGGAGGGGGTGACATGTCGGCGATAATACATACCAGTCGGTATGAATGGAACCGACAGTGCATCGTTGATCCAAGACGCGTACACCGTTGACTGGATACCGGCTGGTCGGTACTTTGTGGTCCGCGTCACCTCTCGGACCCGGGTGGCCACCTCACACCAACGCTGAGACACCAACGCTGAGAAGGACTACGACGATGAAGACACCCCGCCCGGTGGTGCGGCGATCGATGGCGGCTGCCGGCGCCGTCGCTGCGGCCAGCTTCGGCCTCGCTGCCTGTGGCAGCGACGAGAGCGACGGCAGCGCTTCTGCCAACAGCAGCTCCGGGCCGATCCGCGCCCTGCTCAATGCCCAGCCCTCCTCGCTCGACCCCATCGTCGCGCCGCGGTCCGGGCAGGTGGTCTGGGCCACGATGGTGGAGCCGTTGATCACCACCAACGAGGACCTCGAGCCCTCGGCGGACGGCCTGCTCACCGACTGGGAGCGCACCGACCCGACGACCTGGACCTTCACTCTGCGTGAGGGGGTCATGTTCAGCAACGGGGAGGCGGCGGACGCCGAGGCTGTGGTGAACACCCTGGAACTCTCGCGGGACTCCGAGGGGTCGATCCTGAAGTCCTACTTCGGCAACGTGGCCTCGGTGGAGGCGCCGGACGCCACGACGGTGGTCGTGAAGACCGGCACGCCGCAGTACGACATCCCGAACCTGCTCACGACCGTCTACCTCGTGCCGCCCGACTACTACGAGGCCGAGGGGTCCGAGGGCTTCGCCGTCGCCCCGGTCGGCACCGGCCCCTACGTCCTCGACGAGTTCCAGGCCGGGCGCAGCATCTCGGTGGAGGTCAACCCCGACTACTGGGGGGAGGCGCCGGACAACACCGGCGTCGTCTTCACCTGGGCCACTGAGGCGGCCCAGCGGCTCGCCCTGCTGCAGAGCGACAGTGTCGACGTCTCCTTCGACCTGCCGCCGGCGCAGGCCACGGCGGCGCAGGATGCCGGCCTCGAGGTCGTCAGCACCGAGTCGGCGATCAAGATCCTGGCCTTCCTGCAGTCCACCACCGCCCCCTTCGACGACCCGCAGCTGCGGGAGGCGGCCGCGCTGGCCATCGACCGCGACGCGATCGTCGAGGGCATCTTCGACGGCCAGGCCGTGGCCGACGGCGGCCTGCTGAACGTCAAGCCGGGCACCGACCCCGCGGAGCAGGTCGAGGCCGACCCGGACGCCGCGGCGGCCATCGGCGGTGGCGGCGCCACCGTGCCGATCAGCTACCCGCCCAGCCAGTACACCAATGTCGAGGAGGTCGCCCGCGCGATCGGCGGCAGCCTCGAGCAGGCGGGCTTCAAGGTCGAGTACAACCCGCTGGACTACGGGACCCTGGTCGGTCAGGTGGTCGGTCGGCAGCTCAACGGCCTCTACATCTTCGCCGGTGTGCCGAACGTGGCGGTGCCGGACTTCTTCGCCAGCGGCTTCATGAAGTCGGCGTCGATCACCGGAAACTGCCCGGACCCCCAGATCGACGAGCTGGTCGCCGAGGCCCTCGAGCAGGAGGACGCCGAGTCGGCCGCCCCCGTCTATGAGGAGCTGAACACCCTGGGTGTCGTGGAGAAGCACTGCTACGTCCCGCTGTACAAGCAGATCTACCACTACGGCCTGGCCGACGGTGTCGACGGTGTGGTCTACAGCCCGCTCAACGCGGTGGACTTCACCGGCGCCACGAGCTGAAGCCGCGCCGAGCTGAAGCCGCCACGAGCGACCCCGGGCCAGACGCTGGCCCGGGGCGCTCGCCCAGGGCGCGGCGGGGGTGTCGGCGAGCGCCGACGCCCCCGCCGTCCGGTGAAGGTGAAGAAGTCCCGACTCCGTTGACTTGATACCGGCTGGTCGGTACGTTGTGGTGCGCATCACCACGCTACCGCGTGACCAGCGCGATCCCCCACGAAAGCAGGCGCACATGTCCAGCTGTACCGCCGTCCGCCCCGGCGTCGCCGCGCGCGGCGCCGCGCGGCGCGGAGGACCGGGGCGCCGGAAGGGGTGAGCAGGTAGGAACCGCGGCGAGCGCCGTCCTCGCCCCGGGCATCCGGTCGGGGGCCGTGCTCGCGGGCGAGG
>JAYYWX010000165.1:0-6604 GCA_036341255.1 Actinomycetota bacterium
CCGCCCGAGCACCACCGGTGGATCCACCGCCGATCGGTCCGGATGCGGGACGCCGTGCGCGCGGGTGACTACCCTGTCGTGGGCGAGGTGGACGGCCTGGTGAGCCGCCCGCGCGCCCTGGCCGCCTCCGGGGAGACCCTCTCCGGCGAGGCGGCGGACGAGCGGGTGCTGGCCCTGGCCGTGGACCTGCTCCTCGCACCGACCGGTGCGCAGGACCGCACCGGACCGCAGGAGGCAGGCACGTGAGCGCCCGGGTCCTGCTGCACGTCGGCACTCCCAAGACCGGCACCTCCCACCTGCAGGACGTGCTGTTCCGCAACCGCGACCGGCTGCGCCACCACGGCCTGCTCTACCCCGCCGACCGTCACGACGCCCACTTCCTCGCCGCCCTGGACCTGATGGCGTTGCCGTGGGGAGGCCTGCAGGCCGAGGCGATCGGGCGTTGGGACGCGCTGGCCGAGCAGGTACGCCGACACCCCGGCACCGCGATCATCAGCCACGAGATCCTCGCGACCGCCTCCCGCAGCCAGGTCGGTCGCGCGATGCAGTCGCTGGCCCCCGACGACGGCACCGAGGTGCACCTGGTGCTCTCCGTCCGCGACCTGGTGCGCCAGATCCCCGCGGAGTGGCAGGAGAACGTCAAGCACCGCAGCACCATCACCTACGAGGAGTTCCTCGCCCAGCTGCGTGACCCCGAGCGCAAGGGACGCATCGCCACCTGGTTCTGGGGCGTCCAGGAGATCCCCGACATCCTCGACCGGTGGGGCTACGAGCTGCCCCCGGAGCACATCCACCTCGTCACGGTCCCGCCGCCCGGCGGCGCGCCGGACCTGCTGTGGAAGCGGTTCAGCAGCGTCTTCGGGCTCGACGGGCTCGACCTCGACCTCGAGGCAGAGCGCGCCAACCCCTCGCTCGGCGTCCCCGAGACGGCCCTGGTGCGGCGCATCAACAAGGCCGTCAACCCGGTGCTCGACCCGCCCGACTACCGTCCGCTGGTCCGCGAGCTGCTCGCCCACCAGACACTGTCGCGCCGCACGCGCACCCCGCGGCTGGCCCTGCCGCCGGACCTGCACGAGTGGGCCCGCGACCTGGGGCAGCGGTGGAACGACGAGGTGCGCCGGCGCGGGTACGACGTCGTCGGGGACCTCGCCGACCTCGAGCCGGGTCCGCCGCCGGAGCACTGGGCCGACCCCGACTCACCCCGCGAGTCCCAGGTGTCCGGCGCCGCCGTCGAGGCGATCCGCGCGCTGCTGGTCGAGAACGCCCGGATGCGCGCGGAGGAGGAGCGCCTGCGTCACGAGCTCCACGAGGCCCGGGTCGCCCTGGACAGGAGCTTCCTGCGACCGTCGTACCGCGTCCGCGAGAAGGCACTGCGCGGCCTGCGCCGCACGGCCGTGGGCCGTGGGCTGCACCGGGTCTACCGGGTGGCGCGCGGCAGGAGCTCGCGGTCGGCGTAGCGCCCGATCTTCCACGTGGAGTAGCCGTCGGCACCCATGCCGACGACACCACCCACGACCGGCACCCGTCGCCCGACGGTGACGGCGAGCCGCTTGCCGGTCATCCGCGCGATGATGTCGGAGCCGACCTCGGTGGCGATCCGCCGGTCGAGCGCCGGGTCGGCGACCGGGGCCGTGGCCAGCGCCATCGGGGGAGCGGGGAGCGTGCCGCGGCGTAGCAGGGCGTCGACCTGGTCGCCGCCGAGCAGGCAGGCCAGCACCGCGTTGCGCACGCGGGGATCCTCGAGCTCGTAGCCGCGCAGGTGCGCGATGCCGGCGATCATCCGGCACTGCACCAGCGCGAGGCCGGTGATGTTGGCCGGGATGGCGACGGCGGCGGTCACCACGCCGCCGATGTTGGTGAGGAACCCCTGCGCGCCGGCGTACCTGACGTGGTTCTCGATCACCTCGTGCACGGCGCGGTCGACGTCGCCGTCCTGCTCGCGCAGCTGCGCCTCGGCCGCCGCGGCGGCGCCCGGGAGGGGTCCGACGCCCTGGATGGCGCGGTCCAGGGCCTCGCGGACGAAGGTCTCGGTCAGGCCCGGGGCCGCGCCGGCGACCTTCGGGGCGAGGCGACGGCCGACCATGGTGGCGACGCTGCGGCTCCTGCTCAACGAAACGCTCCTCACGAGTGCGATGTCCATCGGTGGACGTCCAGCACGATCGTACGGACGTCCGGTCCACCTGCCCGGGGTGTGTCGGACCGGGTGCGTCCCGCGTAGCGTGCCCGCAGTGCCCCTCGAGCCCCCGCCCTCGGCCTGGTCGTTCGGCGACCCCCAGGGCTTCGACGCGCTCGACGACCTCGTGGGCATCGGCGCCGACCTCGAGCCGGGCACCCTGCTCGCGGCCTACCGACGCGGACTGTTCCCGATGCCGTCGGGGCATCCCGGCGACCCGATGTACTGGTTCTGCCCGGTGCACCGGGGGGTCCTGCCGCTCGACGGGCTCCACGTCTCCCGGTCGTTGCGCCGCTCCATGCGCGAGCTGGAGATCCGGGTCGACACCGCCTTCGACGAGGTGATCGCCGCCTGCACGGACCCGCGGCGCCCTCAGGGCTGGATCGACCGTGAGGTCCGCGACGCCTACTGCGAGCTGCACCGCCTGGGCTGGGCGCACTCGGTGGAGGCCTGGCAGGACGACCGGCTCGTGGGGGGCCTGTACGGCGTGGCGATCGGCGGGCTGTTCGCGGGCGAGTCGATGTTCCACCGGGTCACCGACGCGTCGAAGGCCTGTCTCGTGGCGCTGGTCGGGATGCTGCGCGACGAGCACGCCGCGGACCGGGTGCTGGACGTGCAGTGGCGCACCGACCACCTGGCCACCCTCGGGGTCGTGGAGATCGACCGTGCGGCGTACCTCGCCCGGCTGCGGCGGGCGACCCAGCTGCCCCTGCCGGTGGTGTTCGACCGCGGCTGACCGCCTCCCGGGGCCCCTGAGTGGAGCCTGAACGACCCCTCAGTGCGCTCTTGGGAAGACCTGTCATGGTCGGCGGCCGGCCCCCGCGGAGCATGTCGGGGGTCGTGACCGGCACCGACGAAAGGTCTGCTCGTGAAGCTCTCCCCCCTCGCCCGCCTGACCCCCCTCGCGCTGGCCGTCGGCCTGTCGCTGACCGCCTGCGGGTCCGACGACTCCTCCGACGCCGCGGCGCAGGACGCCTCCGCGCAGGAGGGCGGCTCGAGCCTGGTCGCCGAGGGCGACGACTTCTGCACCGCGCTGATGGCCACCGCCTCCGTGCAGGACGGCGAGGACGTGGCCGCGTTGCGCGACAGCCTCGAGGAGGCGGGCCTGCCCGAGGGCGCCGGCGAGGACGCTCAGGCCGGGCTCGAGGTCTACCTCGACGTGCTGGACCAGGTCGACGAGGACGCCACCGCGAAGGACCTGGAGTCGATGGAGGACCCGGGTCTGAGCAAGGCCGAGCAGGCCGACGTGGACGCGATGGTCAGCTACGCCACGACCACCTGCGCCGGCGGTGCCGGCCAGGACTCCGAGACCCCCGAGAGCGAGACGCCGCAGGAGTGACCCGGGTCCGGTAGGGCTCAGTCCAGCAGGCCCCGCATCGTCTCGATCTCGACGGTCTGGGACGCCTCGATCTCCTCGGCCAGCTCCACCGCGGGGCGGAACGTGCCGGTGGCCTGCTGGGTCTGCGCCATCTCCACCGCGCCCTCGTGATGGGCGATCATCAGCTCCAGCCACAGCGGGCCGAAGGCCTCGTCGTCGGCGTCCTCCAAGGAGGCCAGCTCCGCCGAGGTGAGCATGCCGGGCATCGAGCCGTGGTCGCCGCCGTGCTCGTCGCCGTCGGTCCCCTCCAGTTCGGCCATCGCCTCGGAGGGGGAGTGGTCGCCGTGGCCGGCCAGGCTGTGGTCGCGCACGGTGGCAGGGACCGGTTCGTCCCAGGAGACCAGCCAGTCGGTGAGCTGCTCGATCTCGGGTGCCTGCGCATCGCGGATCTGCTCGGCCAGCGCCACCACCTCCGGGGCGAGGTCGCGACCCAGCGTCAGGTCGACCATCGCCAGCGCCTGAGCGTGGTGCTGGAGCATGTCGCCCGCGAAGGCGACGTCGGTCGCGCTGTGCTCGGTGTCGGAGAGCACCGGGCGGGTGGTCTCGTCGGTGCCGCACCCGGTGAGGGCTGCGATGAGCAGCAGCGGCAGCGCCGCCGCGAGGAGGAGTGCGCGCACGGCTCAGAGGACCGTCGGCTCGTTGCCAGTCTCGGAGACCATCGGGCGCCCGGCAGCCGCCCACTCCAGCATGCCGCCGTCGAGGTTGATGGTCTCGTGGCCCTGCTGACCCAGCCACATGGCCGCCTGGGCGGAGCGTCCGCCCACCTTGCAGACCACGAGGACGCGACCCTCGGGCACCTCGTGCACGCGCTCGGGGAGCAGGCCCAGCGGGATGTGCAGCGCGCCCTCGACGTGGCCGGCTGCCCACTCCTCGGGCTCGCGGACGTCGAGCACGGTGACGTCCTCGGGGAGGTCGGCCGGCAGCAGGTCGACGCGCGTGGTGGGGATCATCTGCGTCCTTTCTCGGGGCCGTTGCCGGCGCCGCCGACGGTGCGCGCGGCGAAGGAGGCGAAGGAGGAGGTGATGCCGCGGTGGGTCACCTTCCCGGAGGTGGAGACGTCCGGGCCCGCCTGGTCGCGGCGGAGGCGCCGCTGCTGGAGAACGGAGTAGGCCAGGTCGACCACGACGATGACACCGAGCAGCGCCACGACGGCGAGGACGACGACCACGGGCGTGCTGGGCATGCTCTCTCCAGGGGTTGGGTGCGGCCCAGGGTATCGGGGCCATGTCTGCAGGGGTGGCGTCGTCGGTGTCGTTGGTGTCAGGTGTCGGGTGTGGTCATGGTGGTGGGAGGAACGACCCGGACACCGACCCGGACACCGACCCGCACACCGTCGCGACAGGAGAGGAGCAGACGGGAATATACCCCTATGGGGTACCCGTTGACGAGCTCATGACCCACGACACCAACACCCACCAGCACCAGGAGCACGCCGGCCATGACCAGCACGCCGGCCACGACATGGCCAGCACCCGGATGGCGGTCTCCGCGACGCTGCACTGCCTCACCGGCTGCGCGATCGGTGAGATCGTCGGGCTGATGATCGGCACCGCCCTGGGGCTCTCCACCCTCGCGACCATCGGGATCGCCGTCGGATTGGCCTTCCTCTTCGGCTACACCCTCTCGACGATGCCGCTGCTGCGCGCCGGCGCGGCGGTCGGGACCGCACTGAGCATCGTGCTGGCCGCCGACACCCTGTCCATCCTCACGATGGAGGTCGTGGACAACGTCGTGATGGCCCTGATCCCCGGTGCGATGGAGGCCGGCCTGGTCAACCCGGTGTTCTGGGTCAGCATGCCGATCGCCCTGGCGGTCGCCTTCTTCGCGGCACTCCCGGTCAACAAGTGGCTGCTCTCCCGGGGCAAGGGGCACGCGCTGACCCACGAGTTCCACGGGGCGGCGGCTCGGCGCCGCTGGGTCCCCGACCTGCCCACGCCGGTGCTCGTCACCGCGATCGCAGCCTTCATGGTCGGCGGACTGGTGGTCTCGATCGCCGACGAGCTCGGTGGCTCCTCGGAGGGTTCCCACGCGGTCGGTGCGGCGGTCCCCGGGAAGGGCTGACTGGTGTCAGTCAGACCTTCGGGTGTGCGGTCGAACCTTCGATCGCACCAGGCAAGGTCCTGCCGACATCAGTCGAACCTTCCGGCCGCCGCCCGCCAGCCGCCGACCGACCCCTACTTCAGCAGCCGCGACATCCGCCGGTCGGCGAGCGGCTTGCCACCGGTCTGGCAGGTCGGGCAGTACTGCAGGCTCGAGTCGGCGAAGGACACCTCGCGCACGGTGTCGCCGCACACCGGGCAGGCCTGACCGGTGCGGCCGTGGACGGCGAGGTTCGACTTCTTCTCGCCCTTGAGCTCGCTGGCCGCCAGCCCCCGCGACCGGTCGACGGCCGCACCGAGGGTCGAGCGGAGCGCGGCGTACAACGTCGTCAGCTCCTCGGGCTCCAGCGCGCCGGCGGGCTTGAACGGCGACATCCTCGCGGCGTGCAGGATCTCGTCGGAGTAGGCGTTGCCGATGCCGGCGATGGTGCCCTGGTGGCGCAGCACGCCCTTGAGCTGCTTGCGGCCCTCCCGGACGAGGATCTCGCCGAGCACCTCCTCGGTGAAGTCATCGGTGAGCGGGTCGGGCCCGAGCGAGGCGATGCCCGGCACGTCCATCGGGTCTCGTACGACGTAGGCCGCCAGGCTCTTGCGGGTGCCGGCCTCGGTGACGTCGAGGCCGGGGGAGGCGCCGCCGTCGTCGTCGAGCACGATGCGCAGCGCGAGCGTCGACTTGGGGCTCGGCTTCGGCGGGATCGCCGGCACCTCGTCGCGCCAGCGCACCCAGCCCGCGCGGGCGAGGTGCAGCACCAGGTGGGTGCCGGAGGCCTCGATGTCGAGGAACTTGCCGAAGCGACCCACCCGGTCGACCAGCGTCCCCTCCAGCGCGGAGATCGGCGGGTCGAAGGTCTTGAGCGCACTGAACTGCGGCACGTGGACCGTCACGATCGCGCGCCCGTCCAGCCGGCCGCCCAGGTCGAGGGCCAGCGCCTCCACCTCCGGCAGCTCGGGCAC
>JAYYWX010000166.1:0-20477 GCA_036341255.1 Actinomycetota bacterium
GGACGGTCGCGACGGGCCTGGGACCGGGGGGTCCCAGGCCCGTCGTGCGACCAGCTCCCCGCTGGGGCTACGGCAGCAGCCAGACCAGCAGCTCGGAGTCGACGGCCGGGGTGACCTCCCGGGCGGGCTCGTCGGTGAAGCAGAAGGCGTCGCCGGCCTCCAGCGGCTCGGCCAGCGAGGAGCGCAGGAGCGCCCCGCGGGCGACGAAGCAGTGCACCCGCGGTGCCGGCGGCAGCGTGACGGCCCGGTGGGCCGGGAGCCGGCCGACCAGCAGCCGGGCTCCGTCGACCCCGACGGGCAGCCCGGTGTCGACCAGGGCACCGTCGTCCAGGTGCGGCGCCCCCCGCTCGTACCTCGGCTCACCATCCGGCTCGTCGGCAGCCAGCCACACCTGCACGAAGCGCGTGGGACCCTCGCCCTCGACAGCCACCTCGGAGTGCTCGACCCCGCTGCCCGCCGAGAGCAGGGCCACCTCGCCGGCGCGCAGCACGGTGTCGGTGCCCAGCGAGTCGCGGTGGCGCAGCGCGCCGGAGACGACCCACGTGACGATCTCGATGCCGGCGTGGCGGTGGGTGTCGAACCCGGTGCCCCCGCGCAGGTGGTGGTCGTCGTGGCAGACCATCGCGCCGAAGCCGGTGCGCTCGGGGTCGTAGTGGTCCCCGAAGGAGAAGGAGTGCCGGGTCTGGCGTCCGGTGTCGCGGCTGGTGAAACGCGTGGCACTCCGACGGATCTCGACGCTCATGCCGTCATCCTGCCGGGTCCCGGCAGAAGTCCCGGCAGACGTCCCGGCTGACGTCCCGGCTGACGTCCCGGCTGACGTCCCGGGTGAGCCCCCGGCGGGTGTCCCGGCTGAGCCGTGGCCGCGTCCGTGACGGCGCGGCGCAGGTGAAGGGTTCGGCCGAAGGCGTGACCCACGTCATGGCCCGCTCGTTGGAGACGTAGCGCTGATCGCTCGGGCGACCGAGCCTCATTTCCCCCCCGGAAGAAATGGCCACTCCCATGAACACCTCCCCTCCCCGCCCCGTCCGCCGTCCGCTACGCGTCGCCGCCCTGTCCGCCGCCGCTGCCACCGGGCTCGCCGCGACCCTCGTCGGTGTGGTCGCGTCCAGCACCGTCTCCAGCGCGGCCGCCGAGTGCACCCGCGACGCCCGCTACACCGACCCCGCCGCAGACGTGAACGACCTGGCCCTCGACCCCGTGCCGCTGCCGGGCGTCCCCGTGGACCCGGCCCTGGACCCCGACGGCCTCGACCTCCGCGAGGGCTGGCTCACGGTCAACGACACGTTGGACACCATCACCTTCCACCTCAAGGTGACCGACCTCTCCGACCTGCAGGGCGGCCTGCGGGGCGTCGGCGAGGAGTACCAGTTCGACTTCCAGCTCGACGGCACCCCGTACTCCATCCTCGCCGGACGCTCGCTGACCGACCTGCTCTTCACCGAGGAATACTTCGAGCTCTCCGACTTCGGCGGCACCGAGGGGGCGGGCCGCACCCTCAACACCGCCCTCACCGGCGCGTTCGACCCGGCGCTCGACGTCATCACCGTCGACCTGAGCAAGTCCGACTTGTCCGGCGCGAGCCCGGCGGTGCCGGAGTTCACCGACGCCAGCGTGATCACCGACGTCTCGGTCGTCAGCCGCCGCAACCTGCTGCTGCTCTCCCCCGACGCGGACGTGGCGGTCGGCGGCTGTGCGTTCAAGGTCGTGCCCGACCCCGACCCGACCACGCCCCCGGTCACGGTGACCGCCACGGCCACCGCGACGGCGACCACCACGGCCACCTCGACCGCGACGGCGACCACCACGGCCACGGCGACGGTCACCGCGACCGCCACCCGCACCGAGGAGATCACCCCGCCGCCCAACCGCAAGCCGGTGATCCGCAAGTTCGCCGCGAAGCCGCTCAAGGGCCAGGGCAAGGCCCGGGTCGGCACGCCGATCCGGTTCAAGGCGATCGCCAAGGACCCCGACGGCGACAAGCTGCGCTACCGCTGGGACCTCGGTGACGGCACCAAGAAGAGCAAGCGCAAGGTCTTCCACACCTTCAAGGAGGAGGGTCAGTACCGCATCTTCGTGATCGTCCGCGACGGCAAGGGCGGCAACCTCCGCGTCCGCGCCTTCATGCGGATCGGCCCGAAGAAGACCTCCTGACCGGAGATCCCTCGGACTGACGCCGAGCAAACGTTTGCGTGATCGAGGCGGCTCCTGCGCGAAGTCCTGCGCGGGAGCCGCCTCGTCGGCATGATGGACGCCGTGCCCGACCGACCCCCCTTGGCGTTGCCACCCGGCTTCCGGATCGGCACGGCCACCTCGGCGTACCAGGTCGAGGGTGCGGCGCAGGGCCGCGGGCCATCGATCTGGGACACCTTCACCGCGGCACCTGGCGTGGTGCGGGACGGCACCTCGGGTGCGACCGCCTCGGGTCACCACGACCGCTACGTCGAGGACGTCGGGCTGATGAAGCAGCTCGGCACCAGGGACTACCGCTTCTCCATCTCCTGGCCGCGGGTCCAGCCCGACGGCCGCGGACCCGTCAACGCCGAGGGTCTGGACTTCTACGACCGGCTCGTCGACGAGCTGCTCGCCGCCGGGATCGACCCGATGGCCACGCTCTACCACTGGGACCTGCCCCAGGCGCTCGAGGACGACGGCGGCTGGCTCAACCGCGGCACCGTCGACCGGTTCGCGGACTACGCCGCGATCGTGGCCGAGCGCCTCGCCGACCGCGTCGCCCACTGGGTGCCGGTCAACGAGCCCAACGTCGCCACGATGTTCGGGTACGCCGTCGGCATCCATGCCCCGGGGCGGCAGCTGATGTTCGACGCGCTGCACGTCTCCCACCACCTGCTGCTCGCGCACGGTCGCGGGGCGGTCGCGCTGCGCGCGGCGGGGGCGCAGAGCGTGGGGTGCGCCAACCACCACGCGCCGATGTGGCCGGCGACCGAGGACGAGGCCGACGTCGGGGCCACCAAGCTCTTCGACGCGCTGTGGAACGGGATGTTCCTCGAGCCGATGCTGCTCGGTCGCTACCCGGCCGACCTGCAACCGCTGGTCGAGGGCCTGGTCCAGGAGGGCGACCTGGCCACGATCCGCCAGCCGCTGGACTTCTACGGCGTCAACTACTTCATGCCGATGCGGGTCGGGGCCGCGCCGGAGGACTCCGAGATGTTCTTCGCGCTCTACGACCTGGTGGGCTACCCCGAGACCGACTTCGGCTGGCCGGTCGTCCCGGACGCGATGCGCGAGTGGCTGATCACCTTCCGGGCCCGCTACCGGGCGGCGCTGCCGCCGCTGGTCGTGACCGAGTGCGGCGCCGCCTACTCCGGGGACCCCGACGCCGAGGGGCGCGTCGACGACCAGGCCCGCATCGACTACCTGCACGGTCATCTCGAGGCGGTCGCGGCCGCCTGCCGGCGTGGGGTCGACGTGCGCGGGCTCTACGTCTGGTCGCTCCTGGACACCTTCGAGTGGACCGAGGGCTACGCCCAACGGTTCGGGCTGGTGCACGTGGACCCGGTCACCCAGCGGCGTACCCCCAAGGAGTCCTTCCACTGGCTGGCCGGACTCATCGCGTCCCAGAGCCCGTCGGTCGGCTGAGGCTCGTTACGCTGTCGGGCATGGTCGACGCCCCCAGCCCCTCCGCGGGACCGGCTCAGCTCCTCGACACCGCGGCCGGCCGCAGGATCGTCTTCGTCGTCGGCTCGGGCCGTAGCGGCACCAGCACGCTCTCCGGCTCCCTGCAGGCGCTGGGCATGCACGTGCCGCAGCCGGAGGTCGACGCCGACGAGACCAACCCCAAGGGCTTCGGTGAGCCGCAGTGGGTCGTGGACTTCCACGACGAGCTGCTGCGCCGCGCCAACGTCGCGGTCTCCGACGCCCGGCCCTCGGCATGGTTCGAGGCCGGCAAGCTCAACAACGTCGAGCCCGTGCGGCGGCGGCTGCAGGAGTGGATGGAGCAGCAGTTCGTCGAGGGTGGTCCCGAGCTGGTCGTGAAGGACCCGCGGCTCGCCTGGTTCATGGGGCTGTGGCGAGGCGCTGCGCTGCGCTGCGACGCGCGGCCCGGCTACGTCACCATGCTGCGGCCGGTCACCGAGGTGGTCGGCTCCAAGCAGCGCTACTACGACGCCCGCTTCGGCGAGGTCAACCGCACCGCCGCCTGGGTCAACATGATGCTGCACTGCGAGCGGGCCACGCGCGGCTTCGACCGCGCCTTCGTCCGCTACCACGACCTGCTCGACGACTGGACCGTCCCGGTCTTCGGCCTCGGACAGCGCTTCGACCTCGACGCCGTGAAGTCGGCGGCGGCCAACGACATCCGCAAGGTGCACGCCTACATCGACCCCTCCCTGCGCCGGGTCCGGCTGGGCTGGGACGACCTCGACGTGCCCAAGCGGCTGCGCGAGATCGCCCAGGAGACCTGGGAGGCGCTGGACCAGCTGCCCGACGAGGGCGGTGACACGCCCGAGGTGCAGGCGACGCTCGACCAGCTGCGCGAGGCCTACGCCGAGATGTACGACGAGGCCGCCGCGATCAGCCAGTCCACCGCGCTCGCCTCGCGCCGCGAGGGCTTCGGCGAGGGCGTGCGGTCCACCCAGAAGCGCGGCATCGAGCGCATCCCGCACTGGGTGCGGGCGCTGGTCCCGGGCTTCCTGCGCCGTGGGGCCCGCAAGGCCGTCGGCCGCGAGAGGGGATGAGCGAGCGATGAGCCCCCTGCGGGGCGCCGACATCCCCTGCCTCGAGCAGGATCCGGCGTACGACGTGCACTGGCCGTGGCGCGACGGCCCGCTCTCGCAGGGGCTGACCTGCGTGTTCCGCGTCAAGAACGAGGCACGCAACCTGCCGTGGGTCATCCCGCCGATGCTCGAGGCCGTCCAGCACGTCGTGCTGGTCGACAACCTCTCCGACGACGGCACCCCGGAGGTCGCCCGCGAGGCCGCGGCGTCGATCGGTGCGGCCGACCGGCTCGAGGTGCACTCCTACCCCCACCGGGTCTCGCGCGCCGGCACCGAGCATCTCGCCACCCGGCACGACTCGGTGCACTCCCTCACGCACTTCTACAACTGGTCCTTCTCCCACGTCCGCACCGCCTACTCGATGAAGTGGGACGGCGACATGGTGCTGACCACCGAGGGCGTCGGCGTGCTGCGCGACCTGTCCTGGCAGCTGCACGACTCGGGGGCCATCGTGGCGATCCCGCGGCACCCGCTCTCGATCGAGAGCGAGTCGGTGGCGTGGATCGACCTCGGCTTCCGGTTCCTGGAGCCGTGGATCTACCCCATGGGCCCGGAGTTCACGTTCGTGAAGGCCTTCGAGTGGGAGGTGCGGGAGTTCCCCGAGACCTCGCAGCGCATCATCGCCCCCGAAGGGCTGTGCGTGGAGCTCAAGTGGCTGGACCAGGACGAGTTCTCCCACTGGTCGGCGATGGACTTCGACGAGTCCCGAGCCCCGCGCAAGCGCCGCGAGTGGCAGGTCTACTCCGCGTTGAAGGAGGGCCGCGGCGAGGAGGTCCAGGGCCTGCACCGCATCGAGGCGCCCCCGGGCGTGCACGTCATCGACTACGTCACCGACACCTGGCTGCCCCACGCCGAGCGTCCCCTGGTCCGCCGCGGCCGCCGCATCGAGTCCTGACCGCCGAGCCGTCACCCGCGCACGGCCGAGAGGTCGCTCGCGCACGGCCGAGAGGTCGCTCGCGCACGCTCAGGTGAGCGCCGATCCGAGACGCCGCACGATCTCGGCGAGCCGGTCGGCGCTGGTGGCGATGTTGAGCCTCAGGTGGCCCTCCAGCCCCGGGTGGTAGTCGTGCCCGGCCGCGGCCATCACCCCGTGCTCGAGCCCGGCGGCTGCCGGGTCGGCGACGTCGTACGCCCGGAGGTCGAGCCAGGCGAGGTACGTCGCCTCCAGGGGTCGCATCCGCGCCCGCGGCAGGTGGGTGGCGAGCAGGTCGGCGAGGTCCTCGCGCAACACGTCGAGGCGGTTGCGCAGGGTGTGCAGCCACAGGTCGGAGTCGCGCCATGCGGCGGTGCCGGCCAGGATGCCGAGACCGGTGTAGCCGTGGTTGGCCTCGAACGGGATCGACCGGATCGCCTGCTGGTCCTCCTCGCTCAGCGTGATGATCTGCGCCGCCTTGAGCCCGGGGGTGTTGAAGCACTTGGTGTGACTGGTGACGACGATGCCGTCGGGGTCGACGGTCAGGTAGGGGACGAGCTCAGCGCCCGGCAGCACGAGTGGGGCGTGGATCTCGTCGGCGACGACCCGGGCGCCGAACTCGGCGGCCAGGTCGCGGATGGCCTCGAGCTCGGCCCGGGTGGGGACCCGGCCCGACGGGTTGTGCGGGCTGCACAGCAGCAGCGTGCGGGCGCCGGCCTCGAAGTGGGCGCGCACGGCCGCCAGGTCGATCGCGGCTGTCTCGGCGTCCGGGTCGAGCTCGACGTACGCCGCTTCCCGACCGGCCAGCGACACGACGGTCCGGAACGGCGGGTAGCAGGGCAGCGGGACGACGACGGGTCCGGGCGGGCAGAGGTGCTCGATGACCAGCCGGAGCCCGGTGATGACGTCGCCGGTCAGCGTGGTCGAGCCCTCGGGCACCGCCCAGCCCCAGTGCCGCTCGGCGAACCCGCGGAAGGCCTCCTCGAGCCCCGTGACCATCGGGTGGTCGAAGGGCGGGTAGCCGAGCATGCCCTTGCCCACGGCAGCGTTGACGGCCGCCGAGATCGCAGGTGCCGGCGCGTAGTCCATCTCCGCGACCCAGGCGGGGATCACGCCCTCGGGGGCGCGGCCCCACTTCAGCGGCAGCGCCGCCCTGGCCTCGGCATCGGTGAGGTCGCGGATCACCGGGCCGACGGTAGTACCCGCGCGACCACGACGTCCGGCAGGTCCTGCGGCCGGATCTCCTGCAGAACGTCGTGGTCGAGCGCCTCAGAGAGCGGCGGCCACCCGGGTGCCCTGCTCGATCGCGCGCTTGGCGTCCAGCTCGGCCGCGACGTCAGCGCCACCGATCAGGTGCGCCGAGTCGTGGGTGAGGCCGTCGAAGACCGAGCGCACCGACTCCTGCCCGGCGCACACGACGACGTGGTCGAGGACCAGCGAACGGGTCTCGCCGTCGACGGCGTAGAGCAGCTCCACGCCCTCGGGGTGACCCTGCACCGCGGTGTACGTCGCGCCGGAGACCTTCGTGACCCCCGCCTGCTTCAGCACGGCACGGTGCGCCCAGCCCGAGGTCTTGCCGAGGTTCTTGCCGATGACCGAGGTCTTGCGCTGCAGCAGCGTGACCTCGCGCGCGGCGGTGCGGGGCTTGGCCTCGGTCAGGCCGCCGGGGTGGACCGACGGGTCGCCCACGCCCCAGACCTCCATGAAGTCGTCGCGCTCGTCGTGGGTCAGCCAGTGCGACACGTCGACGCCGATGCCGCCGGCCCCGATCACGGCCACCCGGTGGCCGGGCACGACGCGGCCGGCCAGCACGTCGGCGTACGACACGACGCGCTCGTGGTCGGCGCCGGGAAGGTCGAGCACGCGCGGCTCGACCCCGGTCGCGACCACGACGTCGTCGAAGCCGACGAGGTCGTCCGGAGCGGCGTACGTCGAGAGGCGCACCTCCACGCCGAGCACCTCGAGCCGGCGGCTGAAGTAGCGCAGCGTCTCGGCGAACTCCTCCTTGCCGGGCACGGCCATCGCCAGGCGGAACTGGCCGCCGATCTCCGGCGCGGCCTCGAAGAGGGTGACCGCGTGCCCGCGCTCGGCGGCGCTCACCGCGGCCGACAGGCCGGCGGGACCGGCGCCGACGACGGCGACCGAGCGCTTCGTGCGGGTGGGGGAGAGAACCAGGGTGGTCTCGCGGCCGGCCCGCGGATTCACCAGGCAGGACGCCTTCTGGTTCTGGAACACGTGGTCCAGGCACGCCTGGTTGCAGGCGATGCAGGTGTTGATCTCGTCGGCGCGGTCCTCGGCGGCCTTGTTCACGAAGAACGGGTCGGCGAGCAACGGCCGAGCCATCGAGACCAGGTCGGCGGTGCCGTCGGCGAGCACCTGCTCGGCGAGCTCGGGGGTGTTGATCCGGTTGGACGCGCAGACCGGTACCGACACCTCGGCCTTCAGCCGTGCCGTCGACGCGAGCCATGCGCCGCGCGGGACCTGCGTGATGATCGTGGGCACCCTCGCCTCGTGCCAGCCGATGCCGGTGTTGAGCACGGTGGCGCCGGCCTCGACGACCCGGTGGGCGAGCTCGAGCACCTCGTCCCAGGTCTGGCCGCCCTCGACGAGGTCGAGCAGCGAGATGCGGTACATGATCGGCAGGTCGGGGCCGACCAGCTCGCGCGTACGCCGCACGACCTCGACCGGGAAGCGCATCCGCTTCTCCGCGCTGCCGCCCCAGGCGTCGGTGCGGTCGTTGGTGCGCTCGGCGAGGAACTGGTTGATGAGGTAGCCCTCGGACCCCATGATCTCGACGGCGTCGTAGCCGGCGCGCTGCGCCAGGGCGGCGGTGCGCGCGAAGGCGGTGGCTGTCTTGTCGACGCCCTTGGTCGACAGCGCCGACGGCTTGAACGGGGTGATGGGGCTCTTGCGGCTCGAGGCCGACACCGAGATCGGGGTGTAGCCGTAGCGCCCGGCGTGCAGCACCTGCAGCGCGATGGCGCCACCGTGCTCGTGCACCGCGCCGGTGACGGCCTTGTGCCGCTCGGCCTGCAGCCGGGTGCGGAGCTCGGAGGCGAAGGGCTTGAGCCAGCCGCGCCGGGTCGGGGCGTAGCCACCGGTGACGATCAGGCCGGTGCCCCCCTTGGCCCGCTCGCCGACGTACGCCGCCAGCTTGGGGATGTCCCACGGGGCGTCCTCGAGGCCGGTGTGCATGGAGCCCATGACCACGCGGTTGCGCAGCGTCAGGCCACCGAGCTCGATCGGGCTGAGCAGGTGCGGGTAGGGGGAGTGGTCGTTCACTGGTGAGCCTCCAGGTACTCGGTGAGCCAGGTGATCCAGGTCTGCTCCATCAGCACCCCGCCGCGCAGGACGAGGTACTGGTCGAGCTCGAGGCTCGGCCCTGAGGAGAGCAGGGCGGTCGGGTCGGGGTAGTCGCGCTTCATCAGCTGCTCGTAGTGGTCGAGCCGCACGTGGTGGTCGGCGAGGTTGGCGCGCACCACGTCGAGGACGGCCTCGCGGTCGCCGAAGGAGGCCGCGCGCATCTTGACCGCCAGCTCCGAGCGCAGGTGCTCGGTGTCGGTCGGCTCGGCGAGCCAGGCGGCCAGCGCCGTACGACCCAGGTCGGTCACGGCGTAGACCTTCTTGTCCGGGCGCCCCTGCTGGGCGACCTCCTCGACCGAGACCCAGCCGTCGCGGTCCATCCGGCCCAGCACCCGGTAGATCTGCTGGTGGGTGGCGCTCCAGAAGAACCCGATCGAGCGGCCGAAGCGCTTGGTCAGGTCGAGTCCGGAGGCCGGCTGCTCGGACAGCGCGACCAGCAGCGCGTGCTCCAGGGCCATGTCGACCATCGTGCCCGACCTATGCAACGAGTTGCAAGCCCGCTCCCCTGGTGGCCGAACCGGCGTATTGATACGCCGGCTCGGCGGGAGTCAGCGGTCCGGATGGCGAGGCCCTCGCCACCGTGACAGTAGTTCTGTCATGATCGCGCCCATGAGTGAGCAGAGCATCGAGCTGGGTCAGGGCACGGGTCCGCTGAAGGGCATCAGGGTCGTCGAGATCGCGGGGATCGGGCCCGGGCCGCACGCCTGCATGCTGCTGGCCGACCTCGGCGCCGACGTGATCCGCGTGGACCGCCCCGGCGGCCAGGCGATGACCGGCGGCTCGCACGACCTGCTCAACCGCGGCCGCCCCAGCGTCGCCCTCAACCTCAAGGACCCCGAGGCCGTCGCCACCGTCCTCGACCTGGTCGAGGGCGCCGACGTGCTGATCGAGGGCATGCGCCCCGGTGTCGCCGAGCGTCTGGGCTTCGGTCCCGAGCAGTGCCACGAGCGCAACCCGCGCCTGGTCTACGGACGGATGACCGGGTGGGGCCAGGACGGTCCGCTGGCCACCGCCGCCGGTCACGACATGAACTACATCGCCATCACCGGCACCCTCTTCGGTCTGGGGCAGGACAAGAGCCGTCCGCACTTCCCGGCCAACCTGGTCGGCGACTTCGGTGGTGGCTCGACGTACCTCGTCATCGGCATCCTCGCCGCGCTGCTCGAGGCGAAGGTCTCGGGCCAGGGACAGGTCATCGACGCCGCGATCGTCGACGGCACCGCCAGCCTCAACGCGATGACTGCCGCGTTCCTCCACTCCGGCGCCTTCCAGGAGAAGCGCGCGAGCAACCTGCTCGACGGTGGCGCCCCGTTCTACGACGTCTACGAGACCTCCGACGGTCGGCACATGAGCGTCGGGGCGCTGGAGCCGCAGTTCTTCGCCGAGCTGGTGCGCCTGCTCGACCTCGGCGACCGCTGCCCCGGCCAGATGGAGTTCGATCGCTTCGAGGAGATGCGGGCGCTCTTCGCCGAGACCTTCAAGCAGCGCACCCAGGCCGAGTGGGTCGAGCTCTTCGAGGGCACCGACGCCTGCGTGGCTGGCATCCTCCCGATGAGCGAGGCCAAGGACCACCCGCACATGGCGGCCCGCGAGGTCTTCGTCGAGAAGGACGGCGTCGTGCAGCCGCAGCCGGCCCCGCGCTTCTCCCGTACGCCCGCGACGCTGGGCCTGCCGCCGTCGGCCAAGGCCGGCATCCACACCCGCGAGGCACTCGCGGCGTGGGGCATCGAGGACGTGGACGGTCTCATCGACCGGGGTGCGGCCGTCCAGGCCTGAGGTTCC
Organism: Actinomycetota bacterium; assembly: GCA_036341255.1. GTDB lineage: Bacteria > Actinomycetota > Actinomycetes > Propionibacteriales > Nocardioidaceae > Nocardioides. The sequence continues at coordinate 10,792 of JAYYWX010000166.1, forward strand.
TTCCTAGGCTTGCCCGCGTGCGGCCCTTCCTCTTCCTCGGCACGCGTGCGGAGGACCGCGCCGCGGACGGGGAGTACGACGCCGTCCTCCGTTTCTCAGGGCTCGAGGAGTCCGAGTGCCGACGGGTGCGGCTGGAGCGCGACTCGCTCACCGACGTGCTCGGCGAGGTGGACCTCGACGAGTGGTCCGGGGTCATCCTCGGGGGAGGTCCGTTCAACGTCTCGGACCCCGAGGATCTGAAGTCACCCGCGCAGCGGCGGGCCGAGGCCGAGCTGCGCGCGCTGGCGCTGCAGGTGGTCGAGACCGACACCGCGTTCCTCGGCTGCTGCTACGGCATCGGCACCCTCGGCGGGCTGTTGGGTGGCCTGGTCGACCGCACCTACGGCGAGCCGATCGGGGCGCTCCCGATCACGCTGACCGATGCCGGGCGCGAGGACCCGCTCCTGGGCGTGCTGCCGGACACCTTCGACGCCTTCCTGGGCCACAAGGAGGCGGTCCACACGCTCCCGCGGGGCGCGGTGCTGCTCGCCTCCTCGACCACCTGCCCGGTGCAGGCGTTCCGGCTGGGCTCGCGGGTCTACGCGACGCAGTTCCACCCCGAGCTCGACAACGACGGGCTGGTCACCCGGATCGAGGTCTACCGCCACTACGGCTACTTCGAGCCCGCCGGTGCGAGCGCCCTCATCGACTCCGCGCGCGCCGCCCGGGTCACCGAGCCGCCGCGCCTGCTCGCCCGATTCGTGGAGCTCTTCGCCCGCTGACCGGCGGCGGTCCGTCCTAATGAACATCTGTCAATAGCGCACGTTCTCGGCTACCGTCACTCCATGAGCCAGACTCAGCCCGAGCACGTGGACGTCCTGGTGGTGGGGGCCGGTCTGTCCGGCATCGGCGCCGCCGCCCAGCTGCGCAGCCGCCACCCCGGCCGCACCGTCGCGGTGCTCGAGGCCCGCGACACCCTGGGCGGCACGTGGGACCTCTTCCGCTACCCCGGCATCCGCTCGGACTCCGACATGTTCACCTTCGGCTACCGCTGGCGCCCCTGGCCCAGCGACACCTCGCTCGCCGACGGTCCGCTGATCCTCGACTACCTCCGCACCGTCGCGGAGGAGTACGGCGTGGACCGGCTCATCCGCTACCGGCACAAGGTCGTCGCGGCGGACTGGGACTCCACCGAGCAGCAGTGGACCGTGACCGTCGAGGTCACGACGGGCTCGACCGGCGGGGAGACGGAGACCAGGACGATCACGACGGGCCTGCTGTGGGGCTGCTCGGGCTACTACGACTACGAGACCGGCCACGCGCCGCAGTTCCCGGGGGCCGAGCGGTTCCAGGGCCAGATCGTGCATCCGCAGTTCTGGCCCGAGTACCTCGACCACACGGGCAAGAAGGTCGTCGTCATCGGGTCGGGCGCCACCGCGATCACGCTGGTGCCCGCGATGGCCGGCGAGGCCGAGCACGTCACGATGCTGCAGCGCTCACCGACGTACGTCCTCAACCGGCCGGCCCGTGACCCGCTGGCCCGCAAGCTGTCCGGGCTCCCGGAGAAGGTGCGCTACCCGGTCGTGCGGTGGGCCAACATCCTGATGCAGGTCGGCTCCTACCAGGCGTTCCAGAAGTGGCCGTCCTGGGCGCGGAAGTACATCCGCAGCCAGACGGTCAAGCTGGTGCCCGACCACGTGGACGTCGACACCCACTTCAACCCCAGCTACGACCCGTGGGACCAGCGCCTGTGCGTCGTGCCGAACGCCGACCTGTTCAAGGCCCTGCGCAGCGGCGGCGCGAGCATCGTCACCGACACCATCGAGACCTTCGACGAGACCGGCATCCGGCTCACCTCCGGCGAGCACCTCGAGGCCGACGTGATCGTCACCGCTACCGGCCTCAGGCTCAAGCCCTTCGGCGGCTTCACGATGACCGTGGACGGGGCCGAGGTGAAGCTGCACGACACCATGGCCTACAAGGCGCTGATGCTCTCCGACGTGCCGAACTTCGTGTTCACCATCGGGTACACCAACGCCTCCTGGACCCTCAAGGCCGACCTGGTCAGCGACTTCGTCTGCCGGATGCTCGAGCACCTCGACCGCACCGGCAAGCGCTCCTTCGTGCCGCGCCGCGACCAGGGCGTGGGGGAGCGTCCGTTCATGGACTTCCAGTCCGGCTACGTCCTGCGGGCGCTGGACGACCTACCCGTGCAGGGCGACCGGGCGCCGTGGCTGCTCAAGCAGAACTACCTCGTCGACGTCCGGCACATCCGCCGCGGCGACCTCGACGACGGGGTGCTGGAGTTCGCCTGACGGGTCACGCCCGCAGGACCAGCATCTCCGGCGTACGACGCCGGCAAACCCACCCCGGCGGGCGGACCCGCCGGGGTGAACAGCGCTCACGTCGGGCCGGGTTCCATGGAGGGGCAAGCTCATCCGAGGCACCTCTCGAAAGGGGAACCCATGGGACTGGACGACAAGCTGTCCAACAAGGCCGAGGAACTGAAGGGCCAGGGCAAGGAGGCCTACGGTGACGCGGCCAACGACGACGAGATGAAGGCCGAGGGCAAGGGCGACCAGGCCTCGGCGGCCGTCAAGAGCGCCGGCGAGAAGGTCAAGGACGCTGGCAAGAAGCTCAAGGACGGCCTCACGTGAGTCGTGCCACTCCTCGACTCCAGGGTTAGGCCGACCGGGCTGTCCCCCGTACTCTGGGGGACAGCCCGTTCCGGTCTCGCCCCGGGCTCGCGGCCCTCGGGCCGCACCTCTCCCCGCATGGGAGACACGTCCGCCCCGCAGACGCGGCGCCGCGGACGACCTGGTGGGACACACCTGCAGTGAGTAGAAACCCTGTGACGACCACGTCCTTCGCCGATCTCGGCGTCCCGTCCGACCTGGTCCGCGTCCTCGTGGACCTCGACATCACCACCCCGACCCCCATCCAGGCGGCCACGCTGCCGGACTCCCTGGCTGGCCGCGACGTCCTCGGCCGGGGCCGCACGGGCTCGGGCAAGACCTTCGCCTTCCTGCTGCCGCTCGTGGCCCGCCTCGCAGGCGGCCGCCCGGCAGCCTCGACCCGGCCGCGCGCCCTGGTGCTCGTGCCGACGCGCGAGCTCGCCCAGCAGGTCCAGGAGTCGCTGGCCCCGCTCGCCGAGGCCGCCGGCCTCACCAGCCGCACCGTCTTCGGCGGCGTCGGCCAGAACCCGCAGGTCCAGGCGCTGCGCAAGGGCGTCGACGTCCTCATCGCCTGCCCCGGCCGCCTCGAGGACCTGATCGGCCAGGGGCACTGCCGCCTCGACGCCATCGAGATCAGCGTGCTCGACGAGGCCGACCACATGGCCGACCTCGGCTTCCTTCCCGCGGTGCGCCGGCTGCTCAACGCCACGCCCAGGGGTGGGCAGCGACTGCTCTTCTCCGCAACGCTCGACAAGGCCGTCGACGTCCTGGTCAGGCAGTTCCTCGACCAGCCCGTGACCCACGAGGCCGACTCGCCCCAGTCGCCGGTGAAGAAGATGGACCACCACGTCCTCCGCCTCGCCCGCGAGCACCGCCTGCCGACGCTGGTCGACCTGACCAGCGCGCCGGGCCGCACGGTCGTCTTCACCCGCACCAAGCACGGCGCGAAGGCGCTGTCCCGTCAGCTCAACAAGGCCGGTGTGCCGACCGTCGAGCTGCACGGCAACCTCGGCCAGGGCGCCCGCACCCGCAACATGGAGGCCTTCCACTCCGGTCGGGCCACCACGCTGGTCGCGACCGACATCGCGGCGCGCGGCATCCACGTCGACGACGTCGCCCTCGTCGTCCACGCCGACCCGCCGGCCGAGCACAAGGCCTACCTGCACCGCTCGGGCCGTACGGCGCGGGCCGGCTCGGCCGGCACCGTCGTCACCCTCAGCACCCCCGAGCAGGACCGCGACGTGCGCGACCTCGCCCGGGCCGCGGGCATCAAGCCGCGCATCACCGTGCTCGAGGGCCCGGGCCACCCGGTGCTCACCGAGCTCGCCCCCGGCGAGCGGGTGCTCGTGCCCGGCGGTCTCGTGCTCACCGCTCCCACCCAGCGCACCGGCGGCGAGGGTTCGGGCGGCAGCGCGGGCAACGGCGGCGCCAAGCGCCAGCCGCAGGGCTCTGGTGGCGGCCGCTCGCGGTCCCGCCGTGGGCGCGGTGGCTCCGGCTCCGGCCAGGCCAAGCAGGGTGGGCCCCAGGCCGGCCAGCGGTCCGGCCAGCGCTCCGGCCAGTCCCGCCAGGGCGGCGGATCCGCCGGCGGCCGCGCCCAGGGCACCGGTCAGAAGTCCCGTCACAGCGCGGCCTCCTTCAGCGCGAAGGCGCGCTGAGGGAGCCCCACGTCCCCACGAGGAGGAGATCCCCATGAGGTCGCAGGTGCGTCGCGCACTGTGGGACATGGTCCCGCGGGACCACCGCGAGTCGCCCCGGGCGCTGCGGCGCCGACAGCTCGTGGTGATCGCCTTCGTCCTCGTGGGGGCGGTGGTGCTCGGCTTCTCGCTGCGCACCGAGCCGGGCTCGACCCAGTTCTACGTCTTCACCCTGGTGATGGCGGCGCTGTGGACCGTCGGCGCCTTCGCCTCCGGCCCGCTGCACCTGGGCCGGATCGCGCTGCGCGACGCCCACGTCCGCCCCGTGCTCACGCCCTTCGTGGTGGGGGCCGTGATGGTCGGCATCTTCACCGCGGGCGGACTGCTGGTGCGCTCGCTGTCCTTCCTGGACCCGCTCACCGAGCAGATCCGCGATGTCCTGGCCTACACCGACGAAGGCACCCTGTGGGTCCTCGCTCTCATCACGGCCGTCAACGGCATCGCGGAGGAGCTGTTCTTCCGCGGCGCGGCGTACGCCGCTGTGCCCAAGCACCCGGTGACCGTCACGACCATCGCCTACACCATCGCCACGATGGCGACGGGCAACCTGATGCTCAGCTTCGCCGCGGTGCTCCTCGGCGTCGTCGTCGGGCTGGAGCGGCGGGCTTCCGGCGGCATCCTGGCCCCGATCATCACGCACCTGACCTGGTCGCTGTCGATGCTCGTCCTGCTGCCGTTGATCTTCCTCTGAGCGAGGTCAGTCGGTCGTTCGCCTCTGCTTCAACCGGTCGACGATCAGCTGCCGGTCGCGGCGGAAGGTACGCAGCAGCGACGGTGTCGTCTCCCACGGCGCCTGGACCGAGGGGTCCCGGTAGGCGCCCAGGGCCAGCGCCTCGGTCACCGTGACCCGCAGGCGGATGCGGACGGCGAGGTCGATGCGTCCCTCCGTCGTCACCACGGGCTCGATCTGCGCGAGATGGAGGGCTCCGTCGAGGTCCTCGACGACCACCCGGGCCCCCAGGCAGGCCGCAGGGTCGCAGTGGGCGACGTCCTCGGTGCGGATGGGCTCCCCGTCCTGCGAGACCAGCCACGCCGTGCTGCGTCGTACCTGCACCAGCTCCATCACGAGACCTCCCTGTCGTCGGTCTCCTGAGAGTCCCAAACACCTCGACAAGACCGTGTGAACGGCGCGAGCAGGGCCGTGAGGATCATGTGAAGACGGCGCGGAGCAAACGTTTGAGTGCTCCTGACCTGCGAAGAAGGCATGAAGATGGACCCAGCGCCCTGGTGTGCCGGTGCCCCTGGGGTCACTGTGTAGACGAGGGCGGGCGTGGTGACGGTCCACGCCGAGCCGGTGCAGCGACTGAGGGGACACAGTCATGGGACGGAGCGTGGTGCTCGTCGTCGACGACGACGACGACTTCCGCGCCCTGGTACGCCTGCACCTGGTGGCATCGGGCCTCGAGGTCGTCGAGGCCGACTCCGGTGAGGGAGCACTGGAGCTGGTCGACACCTCGCCGCCCGCCCTTGTCCTCTCCGACCTCCGCATGGGGGGCATGGACGGAGCCGAGGTGCGCCACCGTCTCTCGCGCACCCATCCCGACCTCCCGGTCTGTGTGTGGTCGGCGCTGCCGACGCGTGAGCCGTCGGTGATGCGCAAGGGTCTGCCTGCGCTGGAGACGGTCATCGCCGAGCACCGCGCCCGGCTCCTCGAGGAGCGCCCCGAGCGTCGGGCCGACCCGGCCTGACCCGGCCTGACCCGAGCCCCTGACCCGAACCCCCCCGACCCGAACCCCGCGAGCGGTGCCCTCCGGGGCGTGCCCACGTGGCCGGCCGACCGGACGGGTGGGAGGATGACGTCGCGCACGACCGAGCGACGGCGTCAGGAGGTGCGGGTGGAGACCACGCGGCGTACCCCTGTCCTCGTCGGCGTCCTGGCGCTCACGGTGACCGCGATCGGCTGCGTCGTCCTCGCCGGCTGGGCGGTCGGCTCCGACCGCGCCACGCGGCTGCTACCGCAGCTGGTCGCGATGCAGCCGGCGACCGCGCTCGACTTGGCCCTCCTGGGGTTCGCCACCGCGGCGCTGCACTGCGGGTGGCTCCGCAGGAGGACGCCCGAGGCGCTGCCGCTCCTGGCGGTGCTGACCGTGGTGGTCGTGGCGGGCACGGCACTGGTCACCGAGCTCGCGGGCTGGCGCTACCCGATCACGATCCTCGGCGACATGACCCAGAACGAGGGCCGGATGTCCGGCATCACGGCCGTGGCCCACCTCGTGATCAGCGCTGCTCTGCTCTCCGCCGCCGTCGGGCGCACCCTGGTGGCCCATGCCAGCGGCGTGCTCGCGCTGACCATCGGACTGGTCGGGCTGTCGGGCTACGCGTTCGGTCCCAGCGACCTCTACAGCGTCGGCTACTTCCAGACCGTGGCACTGCACACCGCCCTGGGCATCGCCCTGCTCGGCATGGCGCTGGTCGCGGCCAACGGCGAAGTGGGGCTGACGCGACTGGCCCGTTCGCGGACCGTGGGCGGTCGGCTGGCCCGCACCCTCCTGCCGGCCGTGCTCCTGATCCCGACCGTGCTGGGCTGGGTGGGGCTGTGGATGATGCGCCACGACTACGGCCCCGGGTTCGTCATGGCGCTCTACGCCACCACCGTGGCGCTGTTCAGCGGCGGCCTGGTGTGGCTGGCGGGGGCGCGTCTGACGACCGCCGACGTACGCCGCAGCGAGGCCGAGGAGGCCCGCGAGGTCGCCGACCGTGCGCTGGCCGAGCTGCGGGTCGCCTCGGAGGAGCTGCGCCTGGCCAACCGCGACCTGCGTGACTTCACCGCCGCCGCGGCCCACGACCTGCGCGGACCGTTGAGCGCGGTGGTCCTCGGCGTGCAGATGCTGCATGCCGAGGGCGATCCCGCTCATGAGCGCATCGTGAAGCGGATCGATGCCGCTGCCGTGCGCGGGATGACGCTGATCGACGACCTCCTGGAGTTCGGGCAGGTCGGGCAGGTCCCCGTCGAGGTGACCCGTCTGGACCTGGAGCCGCTGGTCCGCGAGATCGTCTCCGGGGTGGAGGAGGCGTCGGGACGGCAGGTCCGGCTCGAGGCCGGCCCGTGGGCTCCCGTGTGGGCGGACACACGCCTCGTGCGCCGGCTGCTGACCAACCTCATCGGCAACGCTGTGAAGTACACCCAGGGCGAGGGGCCAGTGGACGTCTCGGTGGGGGCGACGACGACCCCGGAGGGCCGCATCCTGGTGCAGGTCGCGGACCGTGGCATCACGATCCCCGCACAGGAGCGGGACCTGGTCTTCGAGATCTTCAAGCGCGGGGAGTCCGGAGCACGGCACGCGACCGGCAACGGGGTGGGCCTGGCGGTCTGCCGCCGCATCGTCGAGCGGCACGGCGGTGAGATCACCATCGTGGATCGCGAGGGCTGGTCGAAGAGCTTCGAGCTCAGCCTCCCGGCGGCGGAGGTGGCACCACGGCACGAGCCATCGGCCGCCACGGGGCGCCGACGTCAGGCCTGGTCGTCCTCGGCCAAGGCCCGCCGCACCGCCTCGGCGTAGGTCAGCGGCTCGCCCGGCACCACGTCCCGGATGCTGTGGTCGGTCTGCAGGACCTCGGTGCCCATCGACTCGATCAGGTTGCCCGCGGTGACGGCGTCCACGCCGGTCACCAGCTTGATCCACCACTCGCTGAGCATCGGGGTGCCCACCGGGACCTGCAGGATGGGGACCCGCCGCCCGTGCATGACCTCGCCGGCCTGCTGGAGCATGCCCTTGTAGGACAGCTGGTCTGCTCCTCCGACCTCGAAGACCCGGTCCTTGGCCTGGTCGTTGCCGGTGACACCCACGAGGTAGCGGATGACGTCGTCGACGGCGATCGGCTGGGTGCGCGTCGAAGCCCACCGGGGGACGACCATGGCCGGTAGGTTCTTCACGAGCTCTCGGGTCATCTCCCACGAGACCCCGCCGGCGCCGACGACGATGGCAGCCCGTAGGACCGTGACCGGCACGCCGGCCTCGCCGAGCAGCTTCTCGACCTCGCGACGGGAGCGCAGGTGGGGCGAGAGGTCCTCGCCGTCCTTGCCGAGGCCGCCGAGGTAGATGATCTGTCGCACGCCCTGTGCCGCCGCGGCGAGCCCGAACGCGGAGGCAGCCTCGGCGTCCTTGCGCTCGAAGTCCTGGTCGTCGAGGGAGTGCACGAGGTAGATCGCGACGTCGACACCCTCCAAGGGCTCGGCCAGCGAGCCGGGGTCGAAGACGTCACCGCGGACCGGGGTGCCGGGCCCGTCGTAGGACTCCGGGCGCCGGGTCATCGCCCGCACCTCGTGCCCGGCCTCGAGGAGAGCAGGCACCAGTCGGGTGCCGATGAACCCGGTGGCCCCGGTGACGAGAACGCGCATGCCCATGACCTCAGCCTAGGAAAGTGATCGGGGCGATCGGGTCACCCCGAGGGGCACCGCCGCTCAGGCGTCGAGACCGACCGCGCGCGAGGGGAACGCGCACACGAAGCGGGTGCCGCCGCCGAGCACGCTCTGGTGGTGCAGGGAGCCTCCGTAGGCCTTCACCAGGGCGCGCGCCAGCCACAGACCGGTGCCCTGGGTGTGCTGATCGCCGGTCTCGCTGCGCTGGGCGAACCCGAGCTGGAGCCGCTCCTTGACCTCCTCGCCGATTCCCTCGCCGTGGTCGATGACCGTGGAGTCGCCGCGTGAGTGCGCGGCCAGGATCACCGGGGCCCGACCATGCAGGAAGGCGTTGTCGAGGAGCTCGCGCAGCACCGACCACACGTGCGAGCCGATGGCGTGCACCATCTGGCTGGGCTCGATCACGAGCTCCACGTCCTCCGAGCCACGGTCCCACGAGGACATGCCCTCGGTGACGGCGTCCAGGTCGCGGACGGGCGTCAGCAGCTCCTGGCCGAACACCTCGGCGTCCTCCCCCATCTTGATGACCGCCTGGGCGCCGGCGACCATGGCGCGCGAGGCGAGGTCGGGGTCGTCCTCCGGGACGACGGCGAGCACGGGCACGTGCGGACGCGCAGTGACGGTGTCGAGCAGCAGCTCGACGGGGGTGACCATGTCGCCGGTGAGGTCCACGACGGTCGTGTCCACGAGGGCGAGGTCGGCAGGCTCGGGGCGGTCGCAGACCCGGGTCTCCACGGGTCGGCCCGCCAGGCTCTCCAGCTCGGCGAAGACCTCGCCGATGACGCACTCGCCGTGGTGCGTGGGGTCGACCAGGGCCAGCCTCCAGATCTCGGCCACCGACAGTGAGCGCTCGTTGCTCATCGCTGGTCCCCTCAGGTCGACGCCGGCCCCACGGCGAGGGGCCTTTACTCCGGACTCCCCGAGTCTCACCCTGGGTCCGTGAGGGCCGCATCGGCATCTGGCCTCGCTCGGTGAAGA
>JAYYWX010000167.1:0-11014 GCA_036341255.1 Actinomycetota bacterium
GCCCCCCGGCCCGGGGGGCGGCTTGCGCCGCCCCCGGGCGCGCCGACGGCCCCGTTCCCCTCGTGGGAACGGGGCCGTCCGGCATTTGCGCAGGTGAAAGGCAGCTTCGCCGGGCTCGGTGAGGAATCGGACCGTACCCGGCGGGGGATGGGTGGTTCCGCGTCTCGGTCCTGTCTCGATCGTCGGCGCCGGAGTGACGTGGGTGACAAAGTGACGTAACCTCGCGGCGGTAACGGCGTTGTTACTCGTGAGTGTGGTCACCTCCCCCGGCGGGGCAGGTGCTGCCTGCAGCCGCAGAACGAAGGGGAGCACGTACATGGGCGTGGAGATCAAGGTCGAGCACCTGACCAAGTCCTTCGGGAAGCAGCTGATCTGGGGAGACGTGACGCTGACCGTCCCCGCCGGCGAGATCTGCGTGATGCTCGGTCCGTCCGGCACCGGCAAATCGGTGTTCCTGAAGACGCTGATCGGGCTGCTGAAGCCCGACCAGGGCTCGATCATCATCGAGGGCACCGACATCGCCTCCTGCTCGGAGAAGGAGCTCTACGAGATCCGCAAGCTGTTCGGCGTGCTGTTCCAGGACGGCGCGATGTTCGGCTCGATGAACCTCTACGACAACGTGGCCTTCCCGCTGCGCGAGCACACCAAGAAGTCCGAGTCCGAGATCCGCTCTATCGTCATGGAGAAGATGGACCTCGTCGGTCTGCTCGGCGCCGAGGACAAGCTGCCCGGTGAGATCTCCGGCGGCATGCGCAAGCGCGCCGGCCTGGCGCGTGCGCTGGTCCTGGACCCCGAGATCGTCCTCTTCGACGAGCCGGACTCGGGTCTGGACCCGGTGCGCACGGCGTTCCTCAACCAGCTCATCGTCGACCTGAACGCCCAGATCGACGCGACGTTCCTCATCGTCACCCACGACATCAACACCGCGCGGACGGTGCCGGACAACATCGGCCTGCTCTACCACAAGCACCTGGCGATGTTCGGTCCGCGCGAGATGCTGCTGAGCTCGGAGGAGCCGGTCGTGCGCCAGTTCCTCAACGCCCAGCGCGTGGGTCCCATCGGCATGTCGGAGGAGAAGGACGCCGACGAGCTGGCCGCCGAGGCCGACCAGGAGCTGCCGCCGCTGCCGCCGATCCCGATGCAGCTCGAGCCCTCCAACGGCATCCCGCGCCGGTCCCAGCGTGAGCCGGGGGCCTGGTGCCGCGAGAACGGCGTGACGCCCCCGCCGGGCTCGTTCGAGGAGAACATGACCATGACCACGGGCGCCTGAGGGGTACGAGACACACGTGGCGTCCATGACCGCGACCAGGGCGCTCGCCCCGGTCGGGGCCGCAGGCAAGCTCTTCGCCTTCGGCCTCGACGTGGGACGGGCCCTGTTCCGACGACCCTTCCAGCTGCGCGAGTTCATCCAGCAGGCCTGGTTCATCGCGTCGGTGACCATCATCCCGACCGCCCTGGTGGCGATCCCCTTCGGCGCGGTCATCGCGCTGCAGGTCGGTGGCCTGATCAAGCAGTTCGGTGCCCAGTCCTTCACGGGCTCGGCCTCGGTGCTGGCGGTGGTCCAGCAGGCCGCACCGATCGCGACGGCCCTGCTGATCGCCGGTGCCGGTGGCTCGGCGATCGCCGCGGACCTCGGTGCGCGCAAGATCCGCGAGGAGCTCGACGCCATGATGGTGCTGGGCATCGACCCGATCCAGCGCCTCGTCGTGCCCCGCGTACTCGCCGCCATGCTGGTCGCGGTCTTCCTCAACGGCCTGGTCTCCGTCGTCGGCGTCGCCGGCGGCTACGTCTTCAACGTCGTCCTCCAGGACGGCACACCAGGCGCCTACATCGCCAGCTTCACCGCCCTGGCCCAGCTGCCCGACCTGTGGGTCGGCCTGGTCAAGGCGACCATCTTCGGCCTCATCGCCGCCGTGGTCGCCGCCTACAAGGGCATGAACGCCGCGGGTGGTCCCAAGGGCGTGGGTGACGCGGTGAACGAGTCCGTCGTCATCACCTTCGTCCTGCTCTTCATCGTCAACTTCGTCATCAGCGCGATCTACCTCCAAGTCGTGCCCCCGAAGACGGGCTGATCCCATGGCGAACCTCAAAGCGGTCTACACCAAGCCCCTCTCGTCCCTCGACGACCTGGGTCAGCAGCTGGCCTTCTACATCCGTGCCCTGGTGGCCGCGCCCGCCGCGGCCGTGCGCTACCAGAAGGAGGTCATGCGGATCCTCGCCGAGGTCACCCTCGGCTCCGGCTCCCTGGCCGTCATCGGCGGCACCGTCGGCGTCATCGTCTCGATGACGTTCTTCACCGGCGCGCAGGTCGGCCTGTCCGGCTACGCCGCGCTCGACCAGATCGGCACCGCGCCCTTCGCCGGCTTCGTCTCGGCGTACTTCAACACCCGTGAGATCGCCCCGCTGGTGGCCGGCATCGCCCTCGCCGCGACCGTCGGCTGCGGCTTCACCGCGCAGCTCGGCGCGATGCGCATCTCCGAGGAGATCGACGCCGTCGAGGTCATGGCGATCCCGTCGATGCAATACCTCGTCTCCACGCGCATCGTGGGTGGCCTCATCGCGATCATCCCGCTCTACGTCGTGGGCCTGCTGTCCTCCTACTTCGCGACCCGCCTGACGGTGATCCAGTTCTACGGCCAGTCTGCGGGCACCTACGACCACTACTTCAACCAGTTCCTGCCGCCCGGCGACGTGCTGTGGTCCTTCGGCAAGGTGCTGGTCTTCGCCGTCACCGTCATCCTGATCCACTGCTACTACGGCTACACCGCTTCCGGCGGCCCGGCCGGCGTGGGCGTGGCCGTGGGCCGCGCGGTGCGGACGTCCATCGTGGCCGTGAACGTCATCGACCTGTTCTTGTCGATGGCGATCTGGGGCACCACCACGACCGTGAGACTGGCGGGCTAGGCCGATGTTGAAGCAGTTCAAGCTCCTCGGGATCGTCTTCCTCGCGCTGCTCCTCAGCGGCGTGTGGCTGACCTATGCCGTGTTCACCAAGAAGTTCGCCGAGTACGACGAGGTGACGCTGCAGTCCTCGACCCTCGGCCTGCAGCTCCCGACCCGCGGTGACGTCAAGATCCGCGGTGTGATCATCGGCGAGGTGCTCGACTACGAGCCCGTCGCCGACGGCGCCGAGGTGACCCTGGGCATCTACCCCGATGAGATCGACCAGGTCCCGGCCAACGTCACGGGCCAGATCGTGCCCAAGACCCTGTTCGGTGAGAAGTACGTCTCCCTGGTCATCCCCGAGTCCCCGGCCTCGGAGTCGATGCAGGCCGGCGACGTCATCGACCAGACCAAGACCGCCACCGAGGTCGAGGCCGTCCTCAACGATCTCTACCCGCTGCTGCGCACCGTGCAGCCGGCCGAGCTCAACATGACCCTGAACGCGCTGGCGACGGCGCTCGAGGGCCGCGGCGACCAGCTCGGTGACAACCTCGAGACCGTCGACCGCTACCTCAAGCGGTTCAACCCCCAGCTGCCCGCGCTGGTCGAGGACCTCCGCCTCACCGCCGAGGTCTCCGACATCTACTCCGACGTGCTGCCCGAGGTGGGACAGATCCTGCGCGACCAGATCACCACGCTGGGCACGTTGGAGGACCGTGAGGCCACCCTCAACGCCCTGTTCAACGACGTGTCGGCGTTCTCCGGCAGTGCCGAGGACTTCCTGCGCACCAACGGTGACAACCTGATCCGCCTCGGCGAGGTCAGCAAGCCGCAGGTGACCATGCTGGCCAAGTACGCCCCGGAGTTCTCCTGCCTGACCAAGGGCATCGTCAACGCCGGCAAGCTGCAGGCCGAGGCGTTCCGCAACTTCACCCTCCACATCGTGCTGGAGACGCTGCCCAACCAGCCGCGCGGCTACAACGTCAACGACAAGCCCCGCTACGGCGAGGACCGCGGCCCCACCTGCCTGAACCTCCCGAACCCGCCCTGGAACCAGGACAACCCCGTGCGTGCGCAACCGAACTTCGACGACGGCGTGGACGAGCCGACCGGCAAGGGGACCTCGCGCGTGGCCCCCGGTCCGTGGTTCCGCAGCAGCGAGGGCTGGACCGGCACCGCGAACGAGTCCTCGTTCCTCAAGGAGCTGCTCGCGCCGGGCCTCGGCGTCAGCTCCGCGGACGTCTCCGACCTCGGCCCGCTCCTGATCGGCCCGATGGCGCGCGGGGCGGAGGTGAGCATGCGATGAAGCTCCTGGACGCCAAGACCTCGGCCGACCTCGTCAAGCTGTTGGTCTTCATCGTGGTCACGACCCTGGCCACCGGCCTGCTGGTCGTCATGGTCGGCAACCTCACCTTCGGGGCATCGAAGCCCTACAAGGCCGAGTTCGTCGACGCGACCGGCGTGGTCAAGGGCGACGACGTCCGGGTGGCCGGTGTGAAGGTCGGCAGCGTGACCGACATCGAGATCATCGACCGCACCCGGGCGCTGGTCTCCTTCGACGTCGACTCCGATGTCTCGGTCAACCTCGCGACCCACGCCGCCATCCGCTACCGCAACCTCGTCGGCCAGCGCTACATCTCCTTGAGCCAGCAGGTGGGCGACACCACGCCGTTGGAGGAGGACGCCGTCATCGACGTCCGCAACACCAGCCCGGCCCTGGACCTGACGGTGCTCTTCAACGGCTTCAAGCCGCTGTTCCAGGCGCTCTCGCCCGACGACATCAACCAGCTGTCCTTCGAGATCGTCCAGGTCTTCCAGGGCGAGGGTGGGACGCTGGAGAGCCTGCTGGGCCACACGGCCTCGGTGACCAAGACGCTCGCCGACCGCGACGAGGTCATCACCGACCTGATCGTCAACCTCGACGACGTGCTGGACCGGATCGCCGATCGCGACAGCGAGCTCAGCGACCTGATCATCAGCTTCAAGCAGCTGGTCAAGGGCCTCAAGCAGGACCGCAAGCCCATCCTTGACTCCCTCGAGCAGATCTCGGCGCTCTCGGAGGAGACCGCGTCGCTGGTCACCGGCATCCGCAAGCCGTTCACCAACGACATCAAGCAGCTGCGCCGCTTCGCCGACAACGTCAACCGCAACAAGGGTGAGCTCGACCGTGCGCTGCAGGTGCTTCCGATCAAGCTGGAGAAGGTGGGACGCACCGCGATCTACGGCTCCTACTTCAACTTCTACCTCTGCCACTTCCAGGGCCGCGTCCGCCTGCCCGGCGGCAGCTCGGTCCCGGTCGACTACAACGTGGGTGGAGCGAGGTGTGACCTCGGATGAAGCCCTTCCGTGAGCGCAACCCCGTCGTCGTGGGTGCGATCAGCATCGCGGTCCTCGCGATCATGCTGGTCGCGGCCTTCCGGGCCCAGGACCTGCCGCTGATCGGCGGCGGCGACACCTACTACGCCAACTTCTCCGAGGCCGGCGGCATCAAGGTCGGCGACGAAGTCCGCATCGCCGGTGTCCGCGTGGGCGCCGTCGAGAGCATCGAGCTCGACGGCGACAAGGTCAACGTCGGGTTCCGCATCAAGACCGACTCCCAGTTCGGTCCGACCTCGCGCGCCGACCTGAAGGTCAAGACGCTGCTCGGGGACATGTTCCTCGCCATCGAGCCAGCCGGGTCGGGCCAGATGGCCGAGGGCACGACGATCCCGGTGGAGCGGACCAGCTCGCCCTACGACGTGGTCCAGGCCTTCGAGGGCCTGGCCGACACCGCCGGCGACATCAACACCGACCAGCTGGCGCAGTCGCTGACCACGCTGGCCGACCTCTCGCGCAACACCCCGGAGGAGTTCCAGGGGGCGCTGGAGGGGGTCTCGGCACTCTCGTCCAACGTCGCGGCCAAGAACGACGAGATCAACTCGCTGCTGAAGAACCTGCGCCGGGTCTCGACCGTCCTCGACGACCGCGACCAGGACATCATCGAGCTGATGGAGGACTCCGACGTCCTCTTCCGTGCGCTGGTGGCCCGTCGCGACGCCGTGCACCGGCTCCTGGTGTCGACCACGCAGCTGTCCAAGGAGCTCACCGCCCTGGTGCGTGACACCCGGGCGGACCTCAAGCCGGCCCTGCAGAGCCTCGAGGAGGTCCTCGACGTGCTGAACAAGAACGAGGACAACATCGACGACAGCATCCGGTTGATGGCGCCGTTCTACCGGGTTTTCGCCAACACCCTCGGCAGCGGTCCCTGGTTCGACACCTACATCCAGAACTTCCCGCTGGTCCTGCCCGACCTGACGAACGGAGGTGGCATCGGATGAGCGCCGTGTCCAGCGTCCTGGGCCGCCTCGTGGTCCCGGTGGTCCTGCTCGCCCTCGTCGTCGTCGCCGCGTTCACGCTGTTCGGCGAGGAGGAGCGCAAGACCCTCACCGCGAGCTTCCCGCGGACCGTCTCGGTCTACGAGGGCTCCGACGTGCGGGTCCTCGGCGTCCCGGTGGGCACCGTCGACACCGTCACCCCCTCGGGCACCGAGGTCGTGGTGACCATGAGTTACGACCCCGAGGTAGAGATCCCCGCCGACGCGAAGGCCGTCATCATCGCGCCGTCGATCGTGGGCGACCGCTTCATCCAGCTCACCCCGGCCTACACCGGGGGAGAGGTGCTGGCCAGCGGCGAGGTGATCGGGGTCGACCGGACGGCCACCCCGCTGGAGCTCGACGACATCTACGAGAGCCTCGACGACCTCAACGTCGCGCTGGGCCCCAACGGAGCCAACGAGAACGGCGCGCTGACCGATCTCCTCGAGGTCACCGCCGACAACTTCGGCGGCCAGGGCGCCCGGTTCAACCAGACGATCTCCGACTTCGGGGACCTCAGCGCCACCCTCGACGACAACAAGGAGGAGCTGTTCTCCTCCCTCACCGAGGTGCAGGCCTTCGTCAGCACGCTGGCCGAGAACGACACCACGGTGCGGCAGTTCAACACCTCGCTCTCCGACGTCAGCGAGCTGCTCGCCGGCGAGCGCCAGGAGCTGGTCGCCTCGCTGGACAACCTCGGCACCGCCCTGGGCCAGGTCAAGGACTTCGTCGAGACCAACCAGGACGTGCTGGGCCGTGACATCACCAAGCTCAACCGGGTGGCCAAGGTGCTGGTCAAGCAGCGCGTGAACCTCGAGGAGGTGCTCGCGGTCGCGCCGCTGGCGCTCAACAACCTCGCGCTGACCTACAACCCCCAGGCCGGCACGCTCGACACCAACGCCAACATCGGCAACCTCGAGAACCAGCTGGTCAACGACCCGGGCCTGCTGCTGTGCACCGTCGTGAACTCCGTCGACCCGACCGGAGCGCTGTGCGACCTGATCCAGGCCACCGCGCCCCGCACGGCGACCGGGACGGGCGCTCGGACCGTGGCGCCCCAGGTGGCCGACCCCACGCTGGGCGGCCTCGTGGAGGTGACCCGCTGATGCGCCGTACGACGCTGCGCCGCACGCGCCTGGCCCTCGGCCTGCTCGCGGCCTCGCTGACCCTGTCGGCCTGCGAGTTCGACGTCTACTCGCTGCCGCTGCCCGGTGGCCCCGACACCGGGGACGACCCGATCACGGTGACCGCGATGTTCGCCGACGTGCTCGACCTGGTGCCCAAGTCGACGGTGAAGATCAACGACATCACCGTCGGCGCGGTCACCGACGTCGACCTCGACGGCTACACCGCCCTGGTCACGATGGAGCTGCAGAACGACATCGACCTGCCCGACGACGCGGTGGCCCGCCTGCGGCAGACCTCCCTGCTGGGCGAGAAGTTCGTCGAGCTCGATGCGCCCGCCGACGGCGGCAACGCCGAGCGGCTCGGCGACGGTGACCTCATCCAGCTCGAGCAGACCGGTCGCAACCCCGAGGTCGAGGAGGTGCTCGGTGCGCTGTCGCTGGTCCTCAACGGCGGTGGCGTCGCGCAGCTGAAGACGATCGCCTCCGAGCTCAACAACGCCCTCGAGGGGCGTGAGGACTCCGCGCGCTCGGTGCTGCGTCAGCTCGACGTGTTCACCGAGACACTCGACGACAACAAGGCCGACATCGTCGACGCCATCGAGCGGCTCAACCAGCTCGCGATCTCGGTGCGCCAGCAGCAGGGCACCATCGACGACGCCCTCGACGAGCTGCCGAGCGCCCTGCGCTCGCTGGACCGTCAGCGCGAGGACCTCGTCACGATGCTGCAGTCGCTCAACGAGCTCGGCGACGTGGGTGTGCGGGTGATCGAGGAGTCCAAGGACACGACCATCGAGACCATCCGCCAGCTCCAGCCCGTGCTGACCGAGCTCGCGAACTCCGGTGACGCCTTCGTGAAGTCCTTCAACGTCGCCCTGACCTACCCCTTCGTCGACGAGGTGGTCGGCCGCGACCCGCAGGTCGCCCGTAACCTGCACATGGGCGACTACACCAACCTCTCCGTGGAGCTCGAGGTGGACCTCTCCCTCGGCATCACCGGTGTTCCCACCAGCCTGCCGACCCTGCTGCCCACCGAGCTGGAGCCGACCGCGGTGGTGGGCGCCGTCCTGAACTGCCTGACCAGCGGCGACCTCACCTCCAAGGCGTGCCAGAAGGTGCTCGGCAGCGTCGAGCTGCTGCTGCAGCTGCGCGAGGAGTGCGCCAAGCCCAAGAACGAGGAGGTCGTGGTCTGCTCGCTGCTCAGCAACCTGCCCGGCCTGCCTGACCTCCCGGGCCTCGGCGGCATCGAGCTGCCGATCCTCGGTGACCTGTTCGGTGGCACCAGCGGGGGCCAGGGCCTGCCGCGCACCGCACCCGGCGGGGGAGCGGAGCCCACCGGGCCCCAGGTCTCCGAGCTGGCCTCGCTCTACGACGCCGACCTGGTCGGCCTGATGATCCCGGGGATGGTGGTCTCGTGATCACGCGCCGTACCAAGATCCAGCTGCTCGTCTTCGTCGTCATCACGCTCGTCGGCTGCAGCTTCGTCGGAGCGCGCTACGCCAAGCTCGACCGGCTGTTCTACGACAGCGCCTACACCGTCACCGCGCACTTCGGATCCTCCGGCGGCATCTTCGCCGGGGCCGAGGTGACCTACCGCGGCGTGCAGATCGGCAAGGTCGACCGGCTGGTCCTCACCGAGGAGGGCGTCGACGTCGAGCTGGCGATCGACAACGAGCACGACTCGATCCCCGCGGCGACGCTGGCCCTGGTCGGCAACAAGTCCGCTGTCGGTGAGCAGTACGTCGAGCTGCAGCCCAAGTCCAACGACGAGCCCTACCTCGCCGACGGCTCCGAGATCGCGATGGCCGACACCCGGACCCCGATCCAGGTGGAGACCCTGCTGTCCAACCTCGCCACGACCGTCGGCTCCGTGGACCGCAAGGCCCTGGAGACCACGGTCACCGAGCTCGGGGCCGCGTTCGCCGGCACCGGCGAGGAGCTGCAGCAGATCATCGACACCGGCAACGACTTCATCAACGCCGCCAACGACAACTTCGACACCACGACGGCGCTCATCCGCGACAGCAACACGGTGCTGAACGGCCAGATCGCCTCCGAGAGCGCGATCCGCTCCTTCGCCCGCAACCTCTCGCTGTTCACCGGGGCGCTGGCCGACGCCGACCCGGAGATCAACACGCTCCTCGACAACGGCTCGGGCGCCGCGGTCGCGCTGCGCCGCTTCATCGACGACAACGAGGTCGAGCTCGGGAGCCTGATCAACAACCTGATCACGACCGGCGAGATCGTGACCCGTCGCCTCGACGGGTTGGAGCAGATCCTGGTGATCTACCCCTACGTGGTCGAGGGCGGCTTCACCGTCGTCTCCAAGTCGCCGGACACCGGTCTCTACGACGCCCACTTCGGCCTGATCATCACGACCAACCCGATCTGCCACGACGGTTACCAGAGCACCGACACGCGTCCGCCCCAGAACGGCGAGAACCGGCCGATGAACGAGGAGGCCCGCTGCGACGAGCCCCCGGCGCAGAGCAACGCCCGCGGTGCGCAGAACATCTACGACCGCTTCCGTGCTCCGGCCGACTACGACAGCGAGGTCGTGGCCTCCTACGACCCCGAGTCGGAGACCCTCACCTGGGGCGACCGTGTGCCGGGCTCCTTGACCTCCCCGGGTAGCGTGGCGCCGCGCACCCTGGGGAAGGAGTCCTGGAAGTGGCTGTTCCTCCAGCCCCTGACGTCGAGCCGGTGAGCGGCGAGGACGCCGATCAGCAGCACGGGTCCCACGACCGCAGCTCCACCTCGCCGGGCTTCCGGCTGGTGCTGGCGGTCGTGCTCGTGCTGGTGCTGATCGGATCCCTGGTCACCACCGGACTGCTGCTGGCCTCCCGCACGTCGGCGGCCAGCGGCGGTCTGCCCGGCCGGGTGGGCTCGCTGCTGTCCGGCGAGAACGCCGTGGCCGCCGAGCGCGAGGCCGTGCTCTCGGTGGCGACCCAGTTCATGCTGCGGGTCAACACCTACGGTCCCGAGGACCTCTCCGAGGACGGCACGATGCCCGACTACCGCGAGCGGGTGGGCGAGCTGATCACGCCCGCCTTCCGCGCGGACTTCGAGCAACAGGTCGGCACCGCCGAGCTCACCGTCGCCCAGGCCGAGCTCGGCCGCGCGTGCGACGTCTACGGCGCCGGGGTCTCCGGGATGGACGCCGACTCCGCGACGGCGCTGGTCGCCGGGGCCTTCGTGAACTCCTACCCCGGCAGCGGCAAGCGCGCCGACGAGCGCATCGAGACGGACCCCGCGCCGTTCCGCGTCCGGGTCTCGCTGGTGAAGGTCTCCGGAGAGTGGCTGGTCGACGACTTCACCCCCGTCACCGGCAGCGGGGTGACGCTCGACCCCACCGAGGCACCCGAACCGGGCACCGAGCCCGACGGCTCCGGGTCCGAGGGCGCCGGTTCCGAGGGCGCGAGCCCTGAGCCCGAGCCGACGGAGGACGAGCAGTGAGCGCCGGTCCCAGCTGGTACGACCTGCTCGGGGTCGACCAGGACGCCTCGTCCGCGTAGATCCGGTCGGCCTGGCGTGCCGCCATCGCCGACCTCGACCCCTCCGACCGACGCTTCCGCTCCTACAACCAGGCGGCCGAGGTGCTGCTGGACCCCGCCTCGCGGTCGGCGTACGACGCCGGCCTGGACGGCCCGGCCG
>JAYYWX010000168.1:0-34956 GCA_036341255.1 Actinomycetota bacterium
CGACCACCGGTTCCGCTGGGCGTGGCAGCACGCGTTCGACGCGGCGGTGCTGCTCCTCCCGGCGCTGCGCCCGCTGCAGCTGGTGCTGCTGGTCAAGGTCCTCAACCGCTCGGCCTCGCAGGGACTGCGGGGCCGGGTGGGTCTCTACGTCGGGTTCGGCTCGGGCATCGTCGCCTACGTCGCCGCCCTGGCGGCGCTGCAGGCCGAGCGGTACGCCGAGGGAGCATCGATCACCTCCTTCGGCGACGCGATGTGGTGGGCGCTGACCACCATGACCACCGTCGGGTACGGCGACACCTACCCGGTCACCACCAGCGGCCGAGTCGTCGGGTCGCTGCTGATGATCACTGGCGTGGCCCTCCTCGGTGTCGTCACCGCGACCCTGGCCAGCTACCTCGTCGAACGGGTGAGCGACGCCGGCGAGGCCGAGGACGAGAAGCGGGAGACGGCCGAGCGCGACGAGCTGCGCGCGGAGATCGCCGCGCTGCGCGCCCAGGTCGACCTGCTCGTGCAGCGCAGCACTCCTCGGGAGTGACGGGCCAGGACTGACGGGCCGGGACTGACGGGCCGGACACTCGGTACGGTAGGCCCGTGCCCGTGCAGCCCTCCTGCTCCCGCTGCTCGGCCCCCGTCACGCCCATCGCGTCGGAGGCTGGAGGCGCCTGGTCGTGCCCCGACCACGGGCCCACGCACGCGCTGTGGCGCCCCGCGGCGGCGACGTACGACGAGCTCGCCTCGCACCTGGGCCGCACCCGCGACTTCCCGACCTACCTGCCGTGGCCGCTGAGCCCCGGCTGGTCGATCAGCGACCTGGCCGCGGTCACCGAGGGCGAGCGCGTGCGGGGCACCCTGACGTGCGTCACCGGCACCAGCGAGCTCGACGGGCCGGTCGACGTCCTGGTGGTCACCGAGGAGCCCGGCACCGGCCTCGGGGCCCGGGTCGCCGGCACCCGCCACGACGACCCCGACCCGGGGCACTTCCAGGGCCAGCCGCTGGTGCGGGTGCGTCTCGAGCAGAAGCAGGTGCCGCTGTGGTCGGTCTCGACCAGTGGCTCCAGCGGGGAGTGGGACCGCTCGGTCGTGGCGGGGGAGGCCTTCGGGCGCTGGCTGTGGATCGTGGTCCGGCCGGCCTCGGCGGTGCTGCTGCTGCGCGACGACTGGATCCTGCGCGACGTGGCGCCGGTCGGGCCGCCGCTGGTGGAGCTGCCCTTCGCCGGGCCGGCGCCCCCGTGGTGAGTGCCGTGGTGAGTGCTGTGGTGAGTGCTGTGGTGGACCGGTGAAGGTCGACCTGCACACCCACACCCGGGCCAGCGACGGCACCCAGTCGCCCACCGAGCTGGTGACCGCTGCGGTCGCGGCCGGTGTGGACGTCCTCGGGGTGACCGACCACGACACCGCGGAGGGGTGGGACGAGGCGGCCCGCGCGGCCGACGCCGCCGGTCTCGGCCTGGTCCGCGGAATGGAGGTCAGCACCCGCCTCGACGGACGCGGGGTGCACCTGCTGGCCTACCTCCCGGACCCGACGTACCCGCCGCTCGTGGCGCTGCTCGACAAGGTGCTGGAGGGCCGGTCGTCGCGCGTGCCCGCGGTGCTGGCCCGGCTGCGCGAGGTCGACGTCGAGCTCACCGAGGACGACGTCGCCCGCGTCTCGGGGGACGCGGCGGCCAGCGGGCGTCCGCACATCGCCGACGCGCTGGTCGTCGCCGGGGTGGTGGCAGACCGTGACGAGGCGTTCCGACGGTTCCTCAACCCCGGCATGCCCGGGTACGTCGACAGGTACGCCGCCCCGCTGCGCGAGACCATCCGCGTGGTCGCCGAGGCCGGCGGGGTCAGCGTCATCGCGCACGCGTGGGGGCGCCGGCGCACCCGTACCCCCGACGAGGCGGCCATCGCCGAGCTGGCCGACCTCGGCCTGGTCGGCCTGGAGGTCGATCACCAGGACCACGACGACTCGGCGCGGGACGCCCTGCGCGCCATCGCACGCAACCTCGACCTGGTCGTCACCGGGTCCAGCGACCACCACGGCACCGGCAAGGTCGGTCACGACCTGGCCTGCAACACCACGGCACCCGAGGAGCTCGAGCGGCTGCTCGCAGCGGCCGCGGAGGTCCGCACCGCCTCGGGCCGGCCCGCCCCGGAGCCGCTGGGGCTCTGAGCCAACACCGCGGGACGTCATACGTCCCGCGACAGCGGACGTCCTGTCCGTATGACGTCCGCCGGAGCCCCGGCTACTTGCGGCCCAGCCCCTGGAAACGCTGGAGCAGCCCGCTGGGCACCAGGCGCGCGGCGCCGGCGATGACCTTGTACTGCGCGCTGGGGATCGAGTAGACCTTCCCCTTCGCGTGGTCTGCCAGCGCGTCGCGGACCAGGTCGTCGGCGTCGAGCCACATCCACGACGGGGCGGAGTCCCGACCCACGCCCATCCGTTCGTGGAACTCGGTGCGCACGAAGCCCGGGCACAAGGTGGTGACGGTGACGCCCTGCTCGGCGTACTCCGCCGCGGCCCACTCGCCCAGCCGGTTGACGTAGGCCTTGGCCGCGGAATAGGTCCCGCGGGGGAGGAACGCCGCGACGCTGGAGACGTTGATGACGCCGCCGTGGCCGCGCGCGGCCATGGGGCCCAGCGCGGCGTGGGTCAGCCGCAGGACGGCGGTGACCAGCACGTCGAGCATCGCGGTCTCGGCCTCGACGTCGTTGTCGAGGAAGCGGCCCTTGAGGCCGAACCCGGCGTTGTTGACCAGCAGGTCGACCGGGCTCTGCAGATCGGCCAGCCGCTCCTCGACCCGGCGCAGCTGGTCGCGGTCGGCGAGGTCGGCGGCGAGCACCTCCACCTCCACGCCGTGGCTGTCGCGGAGCTCGTCGGCGAGCTCCTCGAGACGGGCGGCGTCCCGGGCGACGAGGACGAGGTCGTCGCCGCGGGCGGCGAGCTGGTGGGCGAAGGAGCGTCCGATGCCGGCGGTCGGGCCGGTGACCAGGGAGCGAGACATGACCCGAGTAGAACAGGTCCCACCTCGGCAGCGTGCGACCCGTCCGGCATGATGACCCTCGATGACCACGACACTCGCCGTCGCCAACCAGAAGGGCGGCGTCGCCAAGACCACCTCCGTCGCCTCCATCGGCGCGGCCCTCGCCGAGCTCGGGCAGCGGGTGCTGCTCGTCGACCTCGACCCGCAGGCCTGCCTGACCTTCTCCCTCGGCATCGACCCCGAGGACCTCGAGGTCTCGGTGCACCACGTGCTGACCAAGGGCACCGACCCCGGCGAGGTGATCATCGAGACCGAGGACGGCGTGCACCTCCTGCCGGCCACCATCGAGCTCGCCCGCGCCGAGGCCGACCTGCTCACCCGCACCGGCCGCGAGCACGTGGTCAAGATGGTCGTGGAGGACGTCGAGGACGACTACGACTGGGTGCTGCTGGACTGCCCGCCCTCGCTGGGCGTGCTGACGGTCGCGGCGCTCACGGCCGCTCGCGGCGTGCTGATCCCGCTGCAGTGCGAGACGCTCTCGCACCGCGGGGTGGGCCAGCTGCTCGACACCGTCCACGACGTCCGGAAGTTCACCAACCGCAAGCTCGAGGTCTGGGGCGTGCTGCCGACGTTGTACGACGGCCGCACCAACCACTCGCGCACGGTGCTGGAGACCATCGCCGAGACCTACGAGCTCGAGGTCGTCGAACCGCCGATCCCCAAGACCATCAAGTTCGCCGAGGCCCCCGCGGCCGGCCGGTCGATCCTGGCCACCAGCCGCACCAGCAAGGGTGCCCAGGCCTACCGCGAGGTCGCGGCGAACCTGGTCACGCGCGCGGGGCGCAAGAAGCGCTGAGACACGCACGAGGCCCGCTCCCCGAGGGGGAGCGGGCCGCGTGTCTGCGTCTGCTGGGGCTGAGCGGGCTCAGTCGCCGGCGGGGGCCGAGCCGCCCTGGCTGTTCTGGCCGCCGCCCTGGCCACCGCCCTGGCCACCGCGCGAGCGGCGACGACGCCGGTTGCGGCTGCTGGAGGAACCCGAGCCGGAGCCGGCCGAGGACTCGACCTTCTCCACCTGCTTCTCGCCGGACTCGGTGGTCCTCACCTCGGCGACGACCTCGCCCGAGCGCGAGCGGGTGCGCGTCCGGTTGCGGTTGCGTGGCGCACGCTCGCCCGAGCGCTCGCGCGGCTCCTTCTTCTCGACCGGCTTCGGGTCGACGATGCGGCCCTTGGTGCCCGGGGCGATGCCCTGGTCGTGGAAGAGGTGCTCGGAGGTGGAGTAGGTCTCCTGCGGCTCGTCGAAGGGCAGGTCGAGCGCCTTGTTGATGAGCTTCCAGCGGTGCAGGTCCTGCCAGTCGACCAGCGTGATGGCGATGCCGGTGGCACCCGCGCGGCCGGTGCGGCCGATGCGGTGGACGTAGGTCTTGTCGTCCTCGGGGCAGGTGTAGTTGATGACGTGGGAGACGCCGCGGACGTCGATGCCGCGGGCGGCGACGTCGGTGGCGACCAGGACGCGGATCTTGTCCTCGCGGAACTTCGCCAGCGCCTTCTCGCGCGCGACCTGGGCCATGTCGCCGTGCAGCGGGGAGGCGGCGAAGCCGCGCTCGGCCAGGTCGTCGGCCACGCGCTGGGCCTGGCGCTTGGTGCGGGTGAAGACGATGAACTTGTCGGCGTCCTCGGCCTGGAGCAGGCGACCGATGATCTCGGGCTTGTCCAGGTCGTGGCACTGGTAGATGAACTGCGCCGTGGCGGGCACGGTGGCGTTCTCGTAGGAGGACTCCGCGCGGATGTTCATCGGGTGGCGCATGTAGGTGCGCGCCAGCGAGACGATCGCGGCCGGCATGGTGGCCGAGAACAGCATCGTCTGCCGGGTCTCCGGCGTCATCCGCATCAGCTTCTCGACGTCGGGGAGGAACCCGAGGTCGAGCATCTCGTCGGCCTCGTCCAGCACGACGGCGTGGACGTGGGAGAGATCCAGGCTCTTGCGGTTGGCCAGGTCGATGAGACGACCCGGGGTGCCGACGACGATGTCGACGCCGGTCTCCAGCGCCTCCAGCTGCGGCTCGTAGCCGACCCCGCCGTAGACCGTCAGGACCCGCAGGCCCCGGTCGGCGGAGGCGAGGGTCAGGTCGGAGGAGACCTGGAGGGCCAGCTCGCGGGTGGGGGCGACGATGAGCGCCTGCGGCTTGCCCTGGGGCAGGTCGGCGTAGTCGGGGTCCTTGGGGGAGACGCTGCGCTGGAGCACCGGGATGCCGAAGGCCAGCGTCTTGCCGGTGCCCGTGCGGGCCTGGCCGATGAGGTCGGTGCCCATCAGGGCGACCGAGAGGGTCATCTCCTGGATGGCGAAGGGGGTGGTGATGCCGCCGCGCTCGAGCGCGTCGCAGATCTCGGGGTGCACCCCGAGCTCACGGAAGGTGGTCACAGTGTTCTGCTTTCGTGGTTGCTGGCCCCGTCAGGTCTGTCTGCTGGGCGGCGCTGCCACAACCCCTGCGGCCGACCCGGGACCCGGTCAACCGCGCACATACTGTTCGAGACTGTATCGGTAGGGTGCGGGCATGACTGAATCCCAGGTCGAGACCGGGCCCGACTCGGGTGCGCGGTCGGGAGACGGCGACACGCCGCTGGCCTTCGAGGACCCGACCTACCGCGAGGCGATCGTCGACCTCCTCGGGGTCATCGCGTACGGCGAGATCAGCGCCTTCGAGCGCCTGGCCGAGGACGCCAAGCTGGCGCCCACGCTGGAGGACAAGGTCGCGATCGCGACGATGGCCTCGGCGGAGTTCTCCAAGGTCGGGGCACTGCGCTCCCGGCTCGAGGCGCTGGGTGCCGACCCGTTCGCGGCGATGGCGCCGTTCCAGAAGGCCATCGACCGTTTCCACGACCACACCGCGCCGGCCGACTGGTACGAGGGCCTGGTCAAGGCCTACGTGGGCGACGGTCTCGCCGACGACTTCTACCGCGAGATCGCCGCCTACCTCGACGCGGAGACCCGCGACCTGGTGGTCGGCACCTTCGAGGACTCCGGGCACGCGGAGTTCGTGATCGACCGCGTCCGCGCCGCCATCGCCGCCGACCACCGCCTGGGCGGTCGGCTGGCCCTGTGGGGCCGCCGGCTGATGGGGGAGGCGCTGATCCAGGCGCAGCGGGTCGCCGCAGAGCGCGACGCGCTCTCCTCGCTCCTGGCCGGCGGCACCGACCGTCCCGGTCTCGACCTCGCGGCCATCGGCCGGATGTTCGCCCGGCTCACCGAGCGGCACACCGAGCGGATGAGCGAGCTCGGGCTCGAGAGTTAGCCCCGAGCTGGTCCCGGGCTAGCTGCGGAAGCCCACCGCGGCGACCGTGGTCGACCCGAGCTCGACGTAGGCGATCTTCGCGCCGGGCACGAGGACGACCCGGCCCTTGGAGTCGGTGAGGGAGAGCAGGCCGTCGGAGGAGACGGCCTCGGAGACCTTGGAGGTCAGGGCCTCGGCCGACTCCTCGGTCTCGAGGGTGATCTCGCGGGGGGCCTGCTGGATTCCGATCTTGACGTCCACGCAGCCAGCCTAGTCCTGGACCGAAGGGTCGTCGGTGCGCGGGTAGCCGCCGATGCCGCGCCAGGCCAGGCCCGCCACGAGGGCCGCGGCCTGGTCGCGCCCGAGGCCCCCGGCCTCGGTGAGCCAGAAGCGGGCGCTGACCTGGGCCATGCCGACCAGCGAGACCGCGAGCAGGCGCGAGGCCTCGTCGGGCAAGCCGGTGTCGTCGTGGATGACGCCGGCGATGAGGCGGGCGCACTCGGTGGTGACGCGGTCGACCTGCTCGCGCACGGCCGGCTCGTTGGTCAGGTCGGACTCGAAGACCAGGCGGAAGGCGCCGGTGTCGTGGGCGACGTACTCGTAGAACACGTCCATGGTCGCCTCGACGCGCTGCTTGTTGTCGTCGGTGGACTCCAGCGCGGCACGGCAGTTGTCGATGATCTGGTCGCACGAGCGGTCCAGCAGCGCGAGGTAGAGGTCGAGCTTGCCCGGGAAGTGCTGGTAGAGCACGGGCTTGGAGACCCCGGCGCGCTCGGCGATGTCGTCCATCGCGGCGGCGTGGTAGCCCTGGGCGACGAAGACCTCGAGCGCGGACTCCAACAGCTGAGCGCGACGCTCGCGCCGGGGCATCCGGGCCCCGCGGGGGCGGAGGCCGCCGACCTCCTGCTGTTCTGCGGTCACTGCTGGTCTCCTGGTTCGCGGGGTCTGCTGCGGGCTTGCGTGCGGGCTTACTGCTCAGTCACTTGTGGGGGACAGGAGCCTAACGCGCGTGACGCACCGCACGGCTGTCCAGGCTCTGGGTGGACGTGTCGCGCGTCGGCGGGCGTGGGGGAACATGGAGCGCGCCGTGGGTGTTGTGCCCGCGACCGAAGACCGAGCACGACCCCCAGCCCCGAAGGCGAGGAGAGACCCCCGTGAGCATCGAGCCGCTCGTGGAGCCGGCAGCAGAGCTGACCGTCGACGAGGTACGCCGCTACAGCCGTCACCTGATCATCCCCGACGTGGGCATGACCGGGCAGAAGCGCCTGAAGAACGCCAAGGTCCTGGTGATCGGCGCCGGCGGTCTCGGCAGCCCCGCGTTGCTGTACCTGGCCGCGGCCGGCGTCGGGACCTTGGGCATCGCGGAGTTCGACGAGGTCGACGAGTCGAACCTCCAGCGCCAGATCATCCACACCCAGTCCGACATCGGGAAGTCCAAGGCCGTCTCGGCCAAGGAGTCCATCGCCGAGGCCAACCCGCACGTCAACGTCGTGCTGCACGAGGAGCGCCTCGACAACGACAACGTCTTCGACGTCTTCGAGGGCTACGACCTCATCGTCGACGGCACCGACAACTTCGCGACCCGCTACATGGTCAACGACGCGGCGTACTTCCTCGGGATCCCCTACGTGTGGGGCTCGATCTACCGCTTCGACGGCCAGGCGTCGGTCTTCGCGCCCAAGCAGGTCGAGGGTGCGCCGTGCTACCGCTGCCTCTACCCCGAGCCGCCCCCGCCTGGCATGGTCCCCTCGTGCGCCGAGGGCGGCGTGCTGGGCGTGCTGTGCGCCTCGATCGGCTCGATCCAGGTCAACGAGGCCATCAAGCTCATCACCGGTGCCGGCGACCCCGCCATCGGCTCGCTGGTCATCTACGACGCCCTCGAGCTGTCGTGGCGCAAGCTGAAGGTCCGCAAGGACCCCAACTGCGCGCTGTGCGGCGAGAACCCGACCGTCACCGGTCTGATCGACTACGACACCTTCTGCGGCGCGATCTCCGACGAGGCCGCCGACGCCGCCGCCGGGTCGACGATCTCGGTCACCCAACTGGAGTCGATGCTCAAGGAGCGCGAGGAGGGCAGCCGGGACTTCGTGCTGGTCGACGTGCGTGAGCCCAACGAGTACGAGATCAACCAGATCCCCGGCTCGGTGCTGATCCCCAAGGGCGAGTTCCTCAACGGCAACGCCCTCGAGCAGCTCTCGCAGGACAAGCCGGTCGTGCTGCACTGCAAGTCCGGCGTCCGCTCGGCCGAGGCGCTCGCGGTGCTCAAGGGCGCCGGGTTCGCCGACGCCGTGCACGTCGGCGGCGGTGTCGTGGCGTGGGTCAATCAGATCGACCCCAGCCAGCCGTCGTACTGAGGCATGAGGGAGGGCCCCGGGCCTGAGACAGGTCTTGGGGTTACTCGAGGGTAAAAACAGGTTCTACCGGGTGTAGTCCGCGCCACACCGGGTAGGTCGGCTCTGTCACAGCCGGCCTACTCGGTGGTCGGCTCCAGTGCTCCCTGGAGGATGAGTCCCTTGCAGAACCTTCGTACATCCGCCCGTCGCGTCGTCGCCCTGGCCGCGCTCGCCAGCGCCGCCGTGCTCGGTGCCGCCACGGCCACGGTCGCCCCCGCGTCCGCCGCCCCCACCTGGGCGCCGGCCGACCAGGCGACGCTGACCCCCGGCGTGCAGGCCTACACCGAGGGCGGCCAGTGCACGGCCAACTTCGTGTTCACCGACGCCGCCGGCGGGGTCTACCTCGGCTACGCGGCGCACTGCGCCGGCACCGGCGAGGCGACCCAGACCGACGGCTGCGAGTCCGGCTCGCTCCCGCTCGGCACGAAGGTCGACTTCGCCGAGGGCGGCTCGCTGGTCAGCTCCGGCACGCGCCTGGGCGGCGGCACCCTGGCCTACAGCTCCTGGCTGGCCATGCAGGACAACGGCGAGACCGACGCCGACACCTGCGCCTACAACGACTTCGCGCTGGTGAAGGTCGACGCGGCCGACGTCTCGAAGGTCAACCCGAGCATCCCGTTCTGGGGCGGCCCGGTGGGTATCGACAGCGACGGCGTCGGCGCCGGCGAGACCGTCCACTCCTACGGCAACTCCTCGCTGCGCGGCGGCATCGAGCTGCTCTCGCCCAAGCAGGGCATCAGCCTCGGCACCTCCGGCAACGGCTGGACCCACCCGGTCTACACGATCACCCCCGGCGTCCCCGGTGACTCGGGCTCGGCGTTCATCAACGGCGAGGGCCAGGCCCTCGGCACCCTGTCGACGCTCGCCCTGGCGCCGCTGGCCGGCTCCAACGGCGTCGGCGACCTGGCCAGCGAGCTGGCCTACGCCCAGCAGCACTCCGGCATCGCCGGCCTCGAGCTGGCGCTCGGCACCGAGCCGTTCTCGCCGCTCCTGTGAGCCACGGGCTGTTCTGACAGCCCACCCTGTGGGACAGGGCCCCGACCGCGTAGCCGGTCGGGGCCCTGCCTCGTTGTGGGGGCATGACGCTGCTGCGCTCCCGCACCGTGCCGGTCCTGCTCCTCGTCTGCGCGGTGGCCCTGGCCCTCGTCGCGACCCTCGCCCCGACCGCCGACGCGGCCAAGCGCAAGCGCAAGCGGGCGGTCACGTGGGCCCCCGCAGCCACGGCGTCGATCACGCCGGGGGTGCAGATGTACACCGACGGCGGCCAGTGCACCGCCAACTTCGTGTTCACCGACCGCAACGGCGGGGTGTACGTCGGCTACGCCGCGCACTGCGCCGGCCTGGGTGCGGCGACCGACACCAACGGCTGTGGCCAGGCCTCGGTCCCGATCGGCACCCCGGTCACCTTCGAGCGCGGCGGCAGCCTGCTCACCTCGGGCACGGTCCTGGGGCGCGGCACCCTGGTCTACAGCTCCTGGGAGACCATGAACCGGATCGGCACGAGCGACCCGGTGGTCTGCTCGTTCAACGACTTCGCCCTGGTCAAGGTCGCTGACGGCGACGTCGCCAAGGTCAACCCGAGCATCCCGTTCTGGGGCGGCCCGACCGGCATCGACACCGACGGCCTGGGCGCCGGGGAGAGCGTCTGGAGCTACGGCAACTCCTCGCTGCGCGCGGGCCTCGAGCTGCTCTCGCCCAAGCAGGGCATCTCGCTGGGCGACGAGGCCGCCGACGAGGGATGGTCGCACCTGCTCTACACCGTCACCCCGGGCGTCCCCGGCGACTCCGGGTCGGCCTTCCTCAGCGCCGACGGCAAGGCGGTCGGCACGTTGTCGACCCTGGGCCTGACCCCGTTCCCGCTGTCGAACAACATCGGCGACCTGGCCCAGGAGCTGGCCTTCGCCCAGCAGCACTCCGGCATCCCCGGCCTGCGGCTGGCGCTGGGCACGGAGCCGTTCTCGCCGCTGCTCTGACTGTGGCCGCCGCGGGGCGGGTAGGTTGCCCGCGTGGAGCGCCGACTCGGGGAGGTGCCCGCGGGGCGTGCCGCACCGCTGGCCGTCCTCGCCTGCCTGCTGGCGGTGACCGCCGCGGTGCTGGTGCTCTGGGCGGCCGTGGCGGGCCCGGGCACCGTGCTGGAGGGCGAGGGCCGCGAGCGCGTGACGCTCGCCGAGCCCACCGAGACCACGGAGTCGGCCGAGGCCGGCTCCGGGGAGCAGGAGGCGCCGCCGGAGCAGGAGCCCCGGGAGGTCCCCGCCTGGCTGCGGGCGCTCGTCCGCGCGGTGCTGCTCGTGCTGGAGGTCGCCGTCGCGGTCACGGTCGGCTGGGTGCTGTGGCGTGCCGGGCGCTGGGCCTGGCAGCGCTGGGACGCCCGGGCGCGCCGGGCCGCCCCCGCCGAGGAGCTCTCGGGCACCGAGGAGGTGCTCGACACCGAGTCGGTGGCCCGGGACCTGCTCTCCGGTGAGGCACGACGACGGTCCCGGCTGGAGGAGGGTCCGCCACGCAACGCGGTGGTCGCGTGCTGGCGCGAGATCGAGGAGCTCGCGGCCGCCGGCGGCGTACGACGGCACCCGGCCGAGACCTCGACCGAGCTGGCCCGGCGGCTGCTGGACGCCCTGGGCGCCGACGAGCACGCGGTGTCGGTGCTGGCGCAGGTTTACCTTCGGGCGCGCTACTCCGAGGTCCAGGTGAGCGACGCGGACCGCTCGCGGGCGCTCCGCGCGCTCGACCACGTCCATGCCAGCGTCCGTGAGGGCCTGCGCGCAGCCGGGGGGACCCGGTGAGCGGGCGGCGGGGAGGTGACCGGCTGCGTCTGCGCGTCCGTGGCCTCGCGACCCTGGCCGCCCTGGCGGCGACGACGGTCGTGGTGGTGCTGCTCGGCGCGGACCCGCACCCGGACCGGCTGGCGGTGCTGGGGCTGCTCGGGCTGCTGGTCGCCGTGCTGGTGTGGGAGCTGCTGCCCGAGGGCGGCTCGGCCTGGCGTCGCCCGCTCGTGCCGCCGCACCTGGCGCCAGGCCAGGACCGTGGCACGGCGTCGTGGGTGCGGGTGCTCGAGGACCACCGGGCCGCCGCCCGGCCCGGCCCCGAGCTGCGCGACCGGGTGCGGCGCACGGTGGCCGACGTGCTGCTGACCCGGCACGGGCTGCGCCTGGACGACCTGGACGAGGAGGAGCGCCGGGCCCGGCTCGGTGCGCCGCTCGACGACCTGCTGCACGGGCCGGTGCGCCGGCTCGCCCCGCAGGACCTGCTGTCCCACCTGGAGAGGATCGAGAGCCTGTGACGACCACGCCCATCCCGTCCGTGGAGGAGGCCGGGCGCACCGCCGAGCGGGTGCTCGACGAGGTCGCCCGGGCCGTCGTCGGCAATCGCCGGAGCCTGCGCCTGGTGCTGGCGACGGTGCTGGCCGGCGGCCACGTGCTGCTGGAGGACCTGCCCGGTCTCGGCAAGACGCTGGCGGCGCGCTCGCTGGCCACCGCGCTGGGTCTGGACTACGCGCGCGCCCAGTTCACGCCCGACCTGCTGCCCGCCGACCTCACCGGCAGCTACCTGTTCCACCAGCACACCGGCGAGATGGTCTTCCGCCCCGGGCCGGTCCACACCCAGGTGCTGCTGGCCGACGAGGTCAACCGGACCCCGCCCAAGACGCAGGCCGCGCTGCTGGAGGCGATGCAGGAGCGGCAGGTCACCGTCGAGGGCGTCACCCACCCGCTCGGCTCGCCGTTCGTGGTCCTGGCGACCGCCAACCCCGTCGAGCACGAGGGCACCTACCCGCTCCCCGAGGCCCAGCTCGACCGCTTCCTCACCCGGGTCTCCTTCGGCTACCCCTCGGCACCCGACGAGCTCGACGTCGTGCTGCGCCGGGTCGAGCGCCGGCGCGAGGAGGTCGAGCTGGACGCGGTGACCGACGCCGCGGGCGTGCTGGCGCTGCAGGCGTGCGTGGAGACCGTCACCGTCGAGGAGTCCGTGGGTCGCTACTGCGTGGACCTGGCCGCCGCCACCCGCGAGCACCGCGACACCGCCGTCGGGGCCTCGCCGCGCGGCTCCCTGGCGCTGGTGCTGCTGGCGCGCGCCTGGGCGCTGCTGGAGGGCCGCGGGTTCGTGGTGCCCGAGGACGTCAAGGCCGTCGCGCCGGCCGTGCTCTCCCACCGGCTCGTGCTGCGCCCCGAGCTGTGGCTGGGCGGCAACACCGGCGAGGACGTCGTCCGCGACGTGCTGGGGTCCGTACCGACCCCCTCGACGTCGGGCGCGGGGTGACCGCGCGATGACCTGGCAGCCCACGGCCGCGCTGGCCCGGGGCCTGCTGGTCGCCGGGCCGGTGCTGGCGCTGGCGCTGGTGGCCGGCCGACCGGCACTCGTGGTGCTGGTCGCGCCGCTGGCGGCGTGGGCGGCGCTCGCCCTGCGGCACCGGCCCACCGTGCTGCCCGCGGTCGGGTCGAGCACCCGCGGCGCCGGCATCCGCGAGGGGCAGGCCGTCCGCGCCACCGCGGTCCTGCGGCACCCCGAGGACGTCGAGCACGTCGTGCGCAGCGCCCACCCCGCGCCGTACGTCGCGATGACGCCGGCCTCCGGCACCGTCGGCGGGCTGGTCCGCTCATCCGACGGGGGCCCGGTGACCCTGCCCGAGGTCGTCGTGCGTCCCGACCGCTGGGGCGTGCTGCGGCTGGGGGAGGAGCAGGTGGCCGCCGACAGCCGGTGGGGCGGCTACCGGTGGGGTCCGCAGCCGCGCTGGGGGACCGAGCTGCGGGTGCTGCCCCAGGCCACGGCCTACCGCTCCCGGTCCGGGCTGCCCTCACCCTCGGGCCTCGTGGGCGCCCACCGCTCCGCGCGCACCGGGTCGGGGGTGGAGCTCGGCGACGTGCGCGAGTTCGCCCCCGGCGACCGGCTGCGCCGCATCCACTGGCCGGTCTCCTCGCGCAGCGGCCGGCTGCACGTCACCACCACCGTGGCCGAGCAGGATGCCGGCGTGCTGCTCGTGGTCGACGCCCTCGCCGACCACGGGGAGTCCGGCGGGGTGGCCGGCCCCGAGAGCAGCCTCGACCTCACCGTGCGCGCCGCGGCCGCCCTCGCGGCCCACCACCTGCGCAACGGGGACCGGGTGGCGCTGCGGGTGCTGGGCCGCCCGGCGCTGTCGGTCCCCTCGGGTGGCGGGCGCCGCCAGCTGCGGCGGCTGGAGGTCGCGCTGGCCTCGGTCACGCCCGGCGACGCCGAGCCCGAGGACGCCGTCCCGCGGCTGGGCGCGGCCGCGGGCTCGTTCGTGGTGGTCCTCTCCGCGCTGCTCGACGACCGGGTGGCGGCGCTGGCCGCGGCCGGCCAGCGGCGCGGCGCGCCCGTCGTGGTCGTGGACTGCCTGCCGGCCGACGCCGCACCCGCCGTGCCCCCGGGCATCGACCAGCGGGTCGTCGAGGCGGCCTGGCGGCTGCGTCTCCTCGACCGCGAGCGGGTGCTGTCGGCCCTGGAGGGCGCCGGCTGCCCGACCGCCGCCTGGCGCGGGCCGGGCTCGCTCGACGCGGTGCTGGCCGCCCTCACCAGGCGCTCCCGGGCCCCGCGGGTGCGCACATGAGGGCGTGGGGGCCCTCGGCCTGGCTGCTGCGGGCGGCGGTGCTCCTCACGCCGCTCGGCGCCCTGGCGCTCGCGGCGCCGTCCGGTCCCGCGCCGGCCTGGGTCTGGGGTGGCACGCTGCTGCTCGCGCTCTGGTGGGCCGCGATGCCCGAGGGGCCCGGGGGCGTGCTCTGCCTGCTCGGCGTCGCGGGATGGTGGGCCCGGGTCGAGCCGGGGCTTCCGGCCACGGTCCTCCCCGCGGCGGCGCTCCTGCTCGCCGCCCACCTGGCCGCGCTCGTCGTGGGCTACGGACCGGGCGGGCTGCGGCCCTCCCGGGAGGTGCTGGTGCTGTGGGGCCGCCGCGGAGCGGTCCTCGCCGCGCTGGCGGTGCCGGTGTGGGCCCTGGGGTCGGCGCTGGCCGCCGCCGGCGACCCGCCGGTCTGGGTGTGGCCGGCGGCCGGTCTCGCCGTGGCCGGGGCCGGGCTGCTGGCGGCGTACGTCGCCGTGGGGGAGAGGATCGAGGGGTGAGGCACCCCGAGGACTACGTCGAGGACGTGCTCGCCTGCGTCGAGGCCGTGCCCCGGGGGCGGGTGACGACGTACGGCGCGATCGCCGACGCCGTCGGACGCTTCGGGCCGCGCCGGGTCGGTAATGTCATGTCGACCCACGGCGGGGGAGTGCCGTGGTGGCGGGTCGTGCGCGCCGACGGGTCGTTGCCCGACAGCCACCTCGACACCGCGCGCCAGGCGTATCTGGAGGAGGGGACGGCGCTGCGTCCCTCGGGCGCCGTGGACATCCGGGCAGCCTTCTGGCAGCCACCACCGGTTCCGCCGTCGCCTGACGTCGCCTAGTCTCTGCCCTCTGCGACGCGTGAGGGGAGCACAGTGCGTAGGCAGTTCTCGGACCAGCAGCACGACGCGTACGTCGGGCACCTGCTGCGTGATGCCCTGTCGGGACGCGCCTCTGCGGAGGTGCTCGCCGAGCTGGGGCTCGACCTGCTCGAGGAGCACTGCGTGGTGCTCGTCGCGGCCCTCGACCGTCCGGCCGCGGACCGGCTGGCCGAGCAGTCGCACTTCGCGGCCGCCTGGCGCTCGGCCACCGACCGGCTCGGGTCGACGCTGCCGTGCGCGGACCTCGCCACCGAGGTCGTCGCGCTGCTGCCGGTGGCGGGTGCCCGCTCACGGAGGGCCGGGGAGGACCTCGTGCAGCGTGCCGTGGCCACGGTCGCCGGCGAGGTGGGCGGCTTCACCTGCGGGGTCAGCCGGGCCGCGCGGGTGACGGGCCTGCCGACGGCGTACGACCAGGCGAGCCGGGCCGTGGAGGTCGGGCGCCGGGTCCACGGCGGGGGCGTGACGTCGTTCTTCGACGACCTCGGCGTCGACCGGCTGCTGGCCTCGGTCACCGACCGCGAGGAGCTGCGCGCCTTCGCCCGAGACGTGCTGGGGCCGCTGGCCGGCGAGGACCCGGAGGCCGAGGGGTTGCGGGTCACGCTGCAGGCGTTGCTCGACACCAACTTCAACGTGGCGGAGGCTGCGCGCGCGCAGTTCTTCCACTACAACACCATGCGCTACCGGCTGGCGAAGATCGAGCGGCTGGTGGGCCCCGTGAGCAGCGACGCGCGGGTCCGCCTGGACGTCGCTGTTGCGCTGCGGGTGTGGGGCTGACCTGCCACGATGTGGCCATGTCGCCCCCCGCGCCGCCGCACGCCTTCGCGCGCGCGGGCGCGCTGCGCGAGGAGTACGCCGCCACCGACTGGGCGGCCGGTCCGCTCGGCGACCCGCAGGGCTGGAGCCCGGCGCTGCGGGCGTCGCTCGACCTGATCTGGGGCACCCGGTTCGCCGCGACCCTGCTGTGGGGCCCGGAGCTGGTGCTGCTCTACAACGAGGCCTACGTCGAGCTGATGGGCGACAAGCACCCGGCCCTCGGGCGCCGGTGCGACGAGGTGTTCCCCGAGGCGATGGACGCCATCGGACCGCTGCTGGCGCAGGTGCGGGCCGGCGGTGAGGCGACGTGGAGCCAGGACGTGCTGCTGCCGCTGGAGCGGGCCGGCTACGTCGAGGACTGCTGGTTCACCTGGTCCTACTCCGCCGTGCTCGGCCCCGACGGCGAGGTCGAGGGCATCGTCGACATCGCGGTGGAGACGACCGCGCAGGTGCTGGCGCGGCGCCGCAGCCACCTGGTGGCGCAGCTGCTGGCCACCCTCGAGGACGCCGTGGACGAGGACGACGTGGTCGCACGGACCCGGGCGACGCTCGAGGCGGGCGAGGACCTCGGAGAGGTCTCACTGCCCCTCGGGGCAGCACCGGGGACCGGACTGACGCTCCAGACCGGTGGCGACCCGTCACGCGGGGTGCTGTGCCGGGTGGAGGTCCCGCGCCGGCACGCGAGCACCCCACCGCGTCACCTGGAGGGTCGGCTGAGCCCGCGCCTGCCGTTGGACGGCGCCTACACCGAGTTCCTCCGCACGGTGGCCGCCGGGGTCGGCGCGGCGCTGGACAGCGTGGCGGCGGCGGAGTCCCAGCGCGCCATCTCCGAGGCCCTTCAGCGCAGCCTGCTCACCCAGCCGCAGCCGGGCCACGCCCTGGAGGTGGCGGTGCGCTACCAACCGGCCTCGCAGCAGGCCCGGGTCGGCGGGGACTGGTACGACTGCTACCCGCTGCCCGACGGGGCGGTCACCGTCATGGTCGGCGACGTCGCCGGCCACGACCAGACCGCTGCCGCGGCGATGGGCCAGCTGCGCAACCTCGCCCGCGGCGTGGCCTACTCCGCCGACGTGTGGCTGCCCTCGCAGGTGCTGCAGGACCTCGACCTGGCGATGGAGGGGCTGGGCATGGAGGTGGTCGCCACCGCCGTGGTCGCGGTGCTCGAGGAGCAGGGACCCGACGGCCAGCTGGTGCACTGGGCCAACGCCGGCCACCCGCCGCCGGTCCTGGTGCGGGCCGACGGCGGCGTACGACTGCTCGACGCGGAGGCCGGGCTCCTGCTGGGGCTCGACCCGTCGATCCACCGGGCGGACCACCGCCTCGAGCTGGCCCCCGGCGATCTGCTGCTGCTCTACACCGACGGTCTGGTCGAGCGGCGCGGGTCCGACCTCGACGAGGGGCTGACCTGGCTCGTGGAGACGGTCACGGCGCACGCGCACCTCGGTCCCGAGGAGCTGTGCGACGTGCTGCTGCGCGAGACGCCGACCCGCGACGACGACCAGGTGCTGCTGGCGGTCCGGGCCCGAGGACTCGGCTGAGCGTCGGCTAGTCTCGGGCGCGCCCGACCCGCCCTCTCCCGCCCTCTCGAGGAGGACGTCATCGCTCCCCGTCCCGACGGCGCGCCCCAGGCCGCCCCGCACGGCATCCTCCCCATCGGGGTCGTGGTGGCCGGCGTGCAGAAGGCCGGCACCAGCACGCTGTACCGGGTGCTCGTGTCGCACCAGTCGATCGCGCGCGCCCCGCAGAAGGAGTGGCACTTCTTCGACGACGAGTCGATGGACTGGAGCAGCGAGGTCACGGGCTACGAGGTGGCGCGACGCGGCCCGCGGGCCCGGGCGACGATGTCGGTCGACGCGAGCCCGTCGTACTTCTTCTGGCCCGGCGCCCTCGAGCGCATCAGCGCCTGGAACCCCGACGTCCCGCTGGTGCTGAGTTTCCGCGACCCCGTCGACCGTGCGTTCTCGCACTGGGTCATGAACTACACCCGGCGACTGGCGCCGGAGGAGCGCCTCTCCTTCGCCGAGACCGTGCGGATCGGCTATGACCCGTCGTGGATCGGCACCCGGCCGGCCGGGTGGAGCGACAAGGACCTGCGCACCCGCTCCGTCGTGGGGCGTGGGTTGTACGGCGCGCAGCTGGCGCACGCGCAGTCGCTGTTCCCCGCCGAGCAGCTGCACCTCCTCGACTTCCACGCCTTCGTCAAGGACCAGCAGGCCGCGGCCGACAAGCTCGTGGCGGACCTCGGGCTGGCGCCGTACGAGAAGCCGCTGGAGCCGCAGGCCCGCTCCGCCTCCCAGACCGGCTTCGAGGGCGTCGCCCCGACCGCCGAGGACATCGAGGTGCTGATGGCGGCGTACGCCGAGGACCTGCCGCTGTTCACCCGGCTCTCCGGGCTCGACACCTCGGGCTGGACGACCTCGCGGCTGCTCGCGGGTGAGCTCGGTCCTGCGGAGGTCGCGGAGAAGCTGGGTCGCAAGGCCGGCCTGATCTCCTGATTCAGGTTGCCTGGCGGGACGCCCGTTCGGCGGACCCGTCGGTAACCACGAGACTGGCCGGGTGAGCCTCTACCGGACCCTCCACGCCGTGGTCCCACCGGTCGCGAAGGCGATCTGGCGCCCGCGCGTCGAGGGGCTCGAGCACGTGCCGGCCACCGGCGGGGTGCTGCTCGCGAGCAACCACCTGTCCTTCGTCGACTCGGTGGTGATCCCGGTCGTCGTGCCGCGCAAGGTGGTCTTCCTGGCGAAGTCCGACTACTTCACCGGGGCCGGGGTGAAGGGGGCGCTGTCGCGCGCGTGGTTCGAGGGGCTGGGCATGCTGCCGGTCGACCGCGACGACCCGCGGGCGGCGCTGGGCTCGTTGGACACCGCGCTGGAGGTGCTGGCGCGCGGCGAGGCGTTCGGGCTCTACCCCGAGGGGACGCGGTCGCGCGACGGTCGTCTCTACCGCGGGCGCACCGGCGTCGCGCACCTCGCGCTCACCGCGGGCGTGCCGATCGTCCCCGTCGGGCTGGTCGGCACCGAGAGGCTGCAGCCCGTCGGCTCGTCGGTCCCGCGGATCGTGCGGGTCGACGTCCGCTTCGGCGCGCCGATCCAGGTGGCCGGCCGCTTCGAGGGCATGGCGTCGGGCAAGGCGCGGCGGGTGCTCACCGACGAGGTCATGGACGCCATCGCCGGCCTCACCGGCCAGGAGCGTGCCCCGGGCTACAACGAGCGGGCGCCCGACGCCTGAGACGGGGCAGCCACCGTCGTACGGAAACAGGCACAACGGTCCCTACGCCGAGGCGCTCCCGCTGGTGAGGCTGCCGGGGCGGGCCTGTGCCTGTGTTCGTCCGACCGGCCGAGCGGGGTCAGCTCGAGGAGGGCTTGGGCAGCTGTGGGATGAGCCAGGAGAGGAAGGCGTCCTGGGAGCGGGTCTGGAGGTAGATCCGCCCCGGGCCGGTGAGGTCGCAGACCAGTCCCTCGCCGGAGAGGAGGGTCGACTTCCAGCCGCCGACGCGGCGCACGGCGTACTGCACGCCGTCGGTCCAGGCGACCATGTGGCCGGTGTCGACGGTGTAGGTCTGGCCCGGCTGCAGGTCGATGTGGTGGATCGCGCCGTAGGAGGAGAGCACCAGCTCGCCCCGGCCGGCGACGCGCAGCATGAAGAGTCCCTCGCTGGAGAAGAACGTCTTGCCGCCGCCCCACTGGGTGTCCACCTCGATGCCCGCCGAGGAGGCGAGGTAGGAGCCGGAGGTCACGAACAGCTGACCGTCGAGCGGCCAGGCGACGACGTCGCCGGGGAGCGAGGGAGCGACGTACATCTCCGCGCCGTCGACCTGGGCGGTGAAGGTGTTCATGAAGAAGGACTCCCCGCCCAGCACGGCGCGCTTGAGGCCCTTGAGGACCCCGCCCTGGGTGGAGGTCTCCATGGCGATGCCGGGTGACATCGCGAGCATCGCGCCGGACTCCGCGCGGACGGCCTCGCCGGCGGCGAGGGTCAGCTTCGCGGTGGCGTAGGCGGGTGAGTAGAGGACCTCGGTCTGCATGGTCCGACGCTAGGGCAGATCGCTCACGACGGCACCAGTCCGCGTCGACCGGACTCGACCACCCAGCTGGCGGCCGTCGAGGCGGTGGCGCCGGGCCTCTCGACGAACGGCAGGGTGCGGAAGTCGGCGGTCAGCGTGTCGGGCGTGAGCGTGGTCATCACGTAGCCGCGCCGGTTGCTGGTCCAGCGCAGGTGCGGGTTGGTGCGCAGCTCGCTCTCGGCGTGCCGGTGGAGGTCGGAGCCGTCGCCGCCGCTGGTGATCGAGGTGGTGACGATCTCGGAGGCGACGACGGGGGAGTCCTGGTCGTCGAAGTCGGCCAGCACGTCGGCGGCGTAGTGGCGGTGGACGTCCCCGGTGAGCACGACCGGGTTCGTGACGCGCCCCAGCGCGGCCGTCACCGCCGTACGCGCGGTGGGATAGCCGTCCCAGGAGTCCATCACCAGCTCCAGGTCCGGCCCCGGGTCGACGTCGCGGCGGGCGAAGGGGACCTGCTGGCCGAGCAGGTCCCAGTGGGCGGTCGACGTCGAGAGGCCGTCCTCCAGCCAGCGTTGCTGGGCGGTGCCGAGCATGGTGCGGGCCGGGTCGAGAGCGGCGGTGCAGCCGACCCGGCGCAGGTCGCCGCAGGCCTGGTCGGAGCGGAACTGGCGGGTGTCGAGCAGGTGCAGGGTGAGCAGGTCGCCCCAGTGCTGGCGCCGGTGGATGCGCAGCTGCTGGAAGGACCTGGCCCGCGTCGAGCGGCGCAGCGGCATGTGCTCGTCGTAGGCCCGGAACGCGGCCGCGCGCCGCACGGCCCAGTCCGGCTGCGGTCCCTCGAGCTCCTCGGGGACGTCGCCGGCCCAGTTGTTGTCCACCTCGTGGTCGTCCCAGACCATCACCCACGGGGCGGCGGCGTGCGCGGCCTGGAGGTCGGGGTCGGCCCGGTACTGCGCGTGCCGCAGCCGGTAGCCCGCCAGCGTCCTGGCCTCCGGCCCGGCGTGGTCGCGGATGCGACGCGGCAGCTGGACCAGGTCGTATCCGCCCTTCTCGTACTCGTAGAAGTAGTCGCCCAGGTGCACCACCAGGTCCGGCCGCTGCTCGGCGACGTCGCGGTAGGCCGAGAAGAAGCCGTGCTCGAGCTGGGCGCACGAGGCGACGGCCATCCGCAGCGCCGCCGGCGAGGAGCCGTACGCCGGTGCCGTGCGCGTGCGCCCTACGACCGAGCGGTGCGGGCCGGTCCGGAACCGGTAGTGGTACTCCCGGCCCGGTCGCAGTCCGTCGACCTCGACGTGGACCG
Source organism: Actinomycetota bacterium (assembly GCA_036341255.1). Lineage (GTDB taxonomy): Bacteria > Actinomycetota > Actinomycetes > Propionibacteriales > Nocardioidaceae > Nocardioides. The sequence goes on from JAYYWX010000168.1 coordinate 21,164, forward strand.
TGTGCGCGTCGCGGGCCCGGGCGACCGACCGGCCGCGTCGCACGACCCGCCGGAACCGCTCGTCCTCGGCGACCTGCCACTGCACCGCGACGTCCATCCGCGGCATCCCACCGAAGCCGTCGGGCGTGAGTGGTTCGCGGGCCAGACGGGTCCAGATGACCACGCCGGTGGGCCACGGGTCCCCGGAGGCGACGCCCAGGGTGAACGGGTCGTGCCGGTCGCTGGCGCCGGCGGTGTCGGCCAGGGGAGGAGCCCCCACGACCAGCCCCCCGGTCGCCAGACCGGTGGTCAGCACGGTGCGCCGGGTCATCGGCACGTGCGGGACGGGCACGGGCGTCACGCTGTCGAGCAGCGGGGGACGGCGCGTGTGACGCAGGTGTGGTGTCGGTGAGGGATCGGGGACCAGCAGGTGAACGCCCCTGCCGGCGGCCCGGACATCGTCGGTGTCGGCGCCGGATGGTCTGATGACCCGGTGTCTGATCGAGCGACGTCGCGCAGCAGCGACCACACGTCGTACGTCCTGGTGCGGCCGGAGGCCACCGGGGCCTCGATGCCGACCCTCGACGACGACCAGCAGCGCGTCGTCGACCACGCCGGCGGCCCGATGCTGGTGCTGGCCGGCCCCGGCACGGGCAAGACGACCACGTTGGTGGAGGCGATCGCGCGCCGCATCGAGGACGGTGCCCGCCCCGAGCAGGTCCTGGCGCTGACGTTCTCCCGCAAGGCCGCCGAGCAGCTGCGCGACCGGGTGACCGCGCGGCTGGGGCGCACGATGAGCACGCCGCTGGCCTCGACGTTCCACTCCTTCGCCTACGGCCTGATCCGCGAGTTCGCGCCCGCCGAGCTCTACGAGTCGCCGCTGCGGCTGCTCTCGGCACCCGAGAGCGACGTGGTGCTGCGCGAGCTGCTGGCCCACACGCCGGAGTCCGTGCGCTGGCCCTCCTCCCTCGACCACGCGCTCGGCACCCGCGGCTTCGCCAAGGAGGTGCACGCGGTGCTCTCCCGCGCCCGGGAGAAGGGGCTGGAGGGGCCCGAGCTGGCACAGCTGGGCCGCGACCACGACGCCCCCGAGCTGGTCGCCGCGGGGCTCTTCCTCGACTCCTACCTCACCAACCTCGACGCCCAGGGCGCCACCGACTACCCCGACCTGATCCGGCGCGCGACGCTCGAGGCCGAGGTGCACCGCGACGAGCTGCGGGCGCGGTTGCGCCACGTCTTCGTCGACGAGTACCAGGACACCGACCCCGGCCAGGTCGCCCTGCTGCGCGCGCTGGCCGGCGACGGCCGCGACCTCGTGGTCGTCGGCGACCCGCACCAGTCGATCTACGCGTTCCGCGGCGCCGAGGTGCGCGGCATCCTGGAGTTCCCGACGCAGTTCCCGCAGGCCGACGGCAGCCCCGCGCCGGTCGTCGCGCTGCGCACCACCCGTCGCTTCGGGCCGCGACTGCTCGTGGCCGCCCAGCGCGTGGCGGGCCGGCTCGGCCTGCCCGGCACGATCGACGAGTCGGCCCGGGAGGCGTTCCTGAGGCCGCGCTCGGAGGCGCGGGTCGAGGGCCGGGTGGTGGTGCGGACCTTCGACACCGAGCGTGCCGAGGCCGAGCACCTCGCGGACCTGCTGCGCCGCGCCCACCTCGAGGACGGCATCGGATGGGACGAGATGGCGGTGCTGGTGCGCTCGGGTCGCAGCTCGATCCCGCCGCTGCGCCGCGCGCTGGGTGCGGCCGGCGTGCCCGTCGAGGTGGCCAGCGACGAGCTGCCGCTGGTGCGCGACCCTGCCGTGCTCCCACTGCTCGACGCCCTGCGCGCCGTGGTCCACCTGCACGAGGAGGACCCCGCCCACCCCGACCACGTCGGCCCCGCCCGTGCCGAGGCCCTGCTCACCGGTCCGCTCGGCGGCCTCGACGCCGGTGACGTACGCCGCCTCGCGCGACGCCTCCGCGCCCGGGAGAAGGAGCGCGCGCACGCCGAGGAGCGCACCCCCCGACCCTCGCGCGACCTGCTGCGCGAGGCGGTTCTCGACCCCGCCGCGCTCGACGGCCTGCCGACCGGCGCCGAGGCGCCCGAGGTCGACCGTGCCCGCGCCGTGGCCGACCTGCTGGCCGGCACCCGGGCGGCCCTCGAGGGCGGCGAGTCCGCCGAGGAGCTGCTGTGGCGGCTGTGGTCGGGCACCGGCTGGCCCGAGCGGCTGCGCCGGTCCGTCGAGCTGGGCGGCGGCGCCGCGCGTCGGGCCCACCGCGACCTCGACTCGATCTGCGCGCTGTTCGAGATCGCCGCCCGGGCCGAGGAGCAGCGCGACCACCTCGGGGTGCGCGCCTTCCTCGACACGCTGGTCGCCCAGCAGATCCCCGCCGACACGCTGGCCGAGCGGGGGGCGCGCGGCGCCGCCGTACGCCTGCTCACCGCGCACCGCTCCAAGGGCCTGGAGTGGCGGCTGGTCGTCATCGCCCACGTCCAGGCCGAGGCGTGGCCCGACCTGCGCCGCCGCTCCACGCTGCTGCAGGCCGACCGCATCGGCGCCGGCGAGCTGGTGCCGCCGGTCTCGCGTCGCGAGCTGCTGCTGGAGGAGCGCCGGCTCTTCTACGTCGCCGCCACCCGGGCCCGGGAGCGGCTCGTCGTCACCGCGGTCGCCTCGCCCGACGACGAGGGTGAGCAGCCCTCACGCTTCCTCGAGGAGCTCGGGGTGAGCATCGAGCCGGTCATCGGCCGACCCCGACGCCCGTTGTCGATGGACGGCCTGGTCGCCGAGCTGCGCCGCACCGTCGCGGACCCCGCGACCAGCGAGCCGCTGCGACAGGCGGCAGCGGTCCGCCTGCGCCGGCTGGCCGGGGAGCACGTCGGCTCCGGCTCCCACACCCGCCAGCTGGTGCCGCAGGCCGACCCCGCCTCCTGGTGGGGCACCCGCTCGTCCTCGCTGTCGGCCCAGCCGCTGCGCGATCCCGAGCAGCCGGTCTCGATCTCCGCCTCGGTGCTCGACGCGCTCGGCATCTGCCCGACCCGGTGGTTCCTCGCCGACGAGGCGGGTGGCATCGTCCGCGCCCACCAGTCGGCCAACCTCGGCCAGATGGTGCACGCGATCGCCGAGCGGGTCTCCGCCGGAGAGCTCGACGCCGGCCCCGACGTCGAGGGCCTCGCGCTGCTGATGGAGCAGGTCGACGCGGTGTGGAGCCGCCTGGAGTTCCGCACGCCGTGGTCGCGCGCCCGCGAGCACGAGCGCATCCAGGTCGCCCTGGCCCGCTTCCTGCGCTGGCACCACGACAACCGCAGACGCCTCGTCGGCACCGAGTCGCGCTTCACCACCGAGGTGGTCCTGCCCGACGGCGAGCGGGTGCGGCTGGTCGGCTACGCCGACCGCGTCGAGCTCGACCACGACGGTCGCGTGGTCGTCGTCGACCTCAAGACCGGGCGCAGCGCCCCCAGCCAGACCTCGGTGCAGTCCCACCTGCAGCTCGGCCTCTACCAGTACGCCGTCGACCGCGGCGCCCTCGACCAGGTCGTCTCCCCGCTCACCGGCGGTCCGGGCGTCGCGGGCGGGGCCGAGCTGGTCCAGCTCGGGCTCGAGGACGGCAGCGACACCGCCAAGGTGCAGCCACAGGACGTCCAGCCCGAGGACGGTCAGGCGCGTCAGGAGCTGCGCCGCCGACTGCAGACCGCCGCGGTGATGCTGCGCCAGGAGAGCTTCCCGGCGATCGCCGGACAGCACTGCCGGGACTGCCCCTTCGTGCCGCTGTGCCCGATCAAGTCCGCAGGGCCGGTGGTGAGCCAGTGACCGAGCAGACCCCGCAGTCCAGCCCCGTCGCCGCGCCGACCCGGGCGCCACTGGACATCCGCACCCCCGAGCAGCTCCAGGCCGCCATGGGCACGCCCTACGCACCGAGTCCCCAGCAGTGGCGGGCCATCTCCGCGCCCCTGGCCCCGGCGGTGGTCGTGGCGGGCGCGGGGTCGGGCAAGACGACGCTGATGGCCGCGCGCGTCGTGCACCTGGTGCTGACCGGGCAGGTGCGCCCCGACGAGGTGCTGGGCCTGACGTTCACCACCAAGGCCGCCAGCGAGCTGCGCTCGCGCATCCGCGACGCGCTGCGCGCGGCCGGCGTGCTCGACGTGGAGCAGCGACCGCTCGAGGAGGAGGCGCCCGACGACGCGCTCGAGCCGACGGTGCTGACCTACCACGCCTACGCCGCCAACCTGCTCAGCGAGCACGGTCTGCTCATCGGTCACGAGCCCGACACCCGGGTCATCACCGACGCCGCGCGCTACCAGCTCGGGGCCCGGGTGGTCGACAGCTGGACCGGTGACGTCCGGTCCCTGTCGGACCATCCGCCCACGGTCATCCAGAACCTCCTGGCCCTCGACAGCGCGATGAGCGAGCACCTCGTCTCCCCGGCCGACGTGGAGCGCGTCGACGCCCAGGCGGCCGAGTCGTTCCGGCGGGCGCTGGCCGAGGAGGAGGACGGCAAGAACCGCAAGACCTGGCGCGAGCCGATCGAGAAGGCGCTGCACGCGATCGCGCGCCGTCAGGAGCTGCTCGGTCTGGTCGGCGGCTACCGCCGGCTCAAGGCCGACCTCGGTCTGATGGACTTCTCCGACCAGATCGAGCTCGGGGCGCGGCTGGCCTCCGAGCAACCGTCGGTGGGCGCGGTCGAGCGCGGCAAGTTCAAGGTCGTGCTCCTCGACGAGTACCAGGACACCTCGGTCGCCCAGGCCGTGATGCTCGGTCGCCTCTTCTCGGGCCCGACGCCCGAGACCGGGCTCGGGCATGCCGTCACCGCGGTCGGCGACCCCAACCAGGCGATCTACGGCTGGCGCGGCGCCTCGGTCTCCAACATCCTCGGCTTCGAGCACACCTTCCCCGCCGCGGTGGGGGAGACGGTGCCGACCTACCCGCTGACGGTCAACCGGCGCAGCGACCGCCGCATCCTCGACGCCGCCAACCGCCTGGCCGGCCCGCTGCTCGACGCCTACCCGCAGGTCGAGCCGCTGGAGGCCAAGCCCGAGGCCGACGACGGCACGGTCGAGGTGGCGGTCCACGAGACCCACGCCGACGAGCTGGCCTGGCTGACCGAGCAGGTGCGGGCGGTCCACGAGGGCGGGCAGTCGTGGTCCGAGATCGGCGTGCTGGTCCGTGACAACCAGCACGCCGCCGACGTCTTCGACGCGCTCACCGCCGCGGGCGTTCCCGTCGAGATCGTGGGGCTGTCGGGGCTGCTGCGGCTGCCCGAGGTGGCCGAGGTCGTCGCGGTGCTGACGCTGCTGCACGACGTCACCGCCAACGACGCGCTGCTGACCCTGCTCACCGGCCCCCGGTGGGCGATCGGGCCGCGCGACCTGCGGCTGCTGGCCGAGCGCGCCCGGCAGATCGCCGGCGTCTCGACCCGGGTCGAGCACGCGACGGTCCTCGACCACCTCGTCTCCATCGCCGACGGCGTCGACCCGGCCGAGGTGCCCTCCCTCGACGACGCCCTGTCCGACCCCGGCGACCTGCCCTACTCCGAGGAGGCGCGCGAGCGCTTCGGCCTGCTGGCCGGCGAGCTGCGCGCGCTGCGCTCCTCGGTCGGGGAGCCACTGCTCGACGTGGTGCGCCGCATCATCGACACCACCGGCGCCGACGTGGAGCTGGCCTCGGCCGTCAGCCCCGCGGCCGAGGCGCGGCGCGACAACCTCGACCTGTTCGTGAAGGCGGTCGCCGACTTCCAGGCCGTCGACGGCGCGGTGACCCTGCCCGCGCTGCTGGCCTACCTCACCGCGGAGGACGACCAGGGCAACGGCCTGGACCTGGCGACCCCGACGCTCGCGGACTCCGTCAAGCTGCTCACCGTCCACCGCTCCAAGGGCCTGGAGTGGGGCACGGTCTTCCTGGTCGGCACCTGCGAGACCCGCTTCCCCAGCAACCGCTCGCGCACCCTGTGGACCTCCTCGCCAGCGGTGCTGCCCGCCCCGCTGCGCGGCGACGCCGCCGACCTCCCGCAGCTGCAGGGCCACGACAAGCCGGCGCTCGACGCCTACCGCCAGGCCACGCGCGCCCACGACGCCGAGGAGGAGCTGCGGCTGGGCTACGTCGCGGTCACCCGTGCCGCCCACCGGCTCGCGGTCACCTCCTACTGCTGGTCAGAGCGAGCCACCCCCTTCGGCCCCTCGGACTACCAACGCACCCTCAAGGAGCAGCTCGAGGAGTGGGGGCTGGAGGTGCCCGGCTGGCGCGACAAGCCGGCCAAGGGCGACCCCAACCCGTACGACGCCGTCGACCCGTCCCGCCCCTGGCCCTCCACCGAGACCGGCCGCGAGGCCGCGCTGCGCCTGGAGGCCGCGGCCCGGGTGCGCGCCGCCGACCCGGCAGCCCCCGACGAGGGCCTGGACATGCTCGAGGCGGCCGTGGTCGCCGACTGGGACACCGAGCTCGACCGGCTGCTCGCCGAGGCCCGCCGCGACCGTGCCACCCACCTCGAGGTGCGCCTGCCCAGCAGCCTGTCCGCCACCGCCGTCGCCCGGCTCCGCGAGGACCCGGACGCCTTCGCCCGCGAGCTGGCCCGCCCGATGCCGCGACCACCGTCCTCGGCAGCCCGCTTCGGCACCCGCTTCCACGCATGGGTCGAGGCGCGCTTCGGCCAGCAGGACCTCTTCGACGCCGACGACCTCCCCGGTCGCGGCGACGCCGGCATCGAGGACGAGGCCGACCTCAAGGACCTCGTGGCCGCCTTCGAGGAGGGGCCGTTCGGCTCGCGGGTGCCGCACCGGGTGGAGGCGCCGTTCTCGCTCGTGCTCGGCGGCCAGGTGGTGCGCGGGCGCATCGACGCGGTCTACCGCGAGGCCGACGGCACCTTCCTGCTCGTGGACTGGAAGACCAACCGCAGCGCCGACGCCGACGCGCTGCAGCTCGCGCTCTACCGGCTGGCGTGGGCCGAGCTGCACGACCTGGCGCCCGAGGAGGTGCGCACGGCGTTCTACTACGTGCGCACCGGCCGGGTCGTCGAGCCGACGGACCTGCCCGGTCGCGACGAGCTCGAGGCGATCCTGCGGGGGGATGCGCCCGCTCCGTAGGCTCGACCCCATGAGCGCTGTGATCGTGGTCGGCGCGGGCCCGGGGGTCAGCGGCTCCCTCGCCCGGCTCTACGCCGCGGAGGGTTGGTCGGTCGGCCTGGTGGGCAACGACGAGGCGGCGCTGGCCGACCTCGCCGCGACCCTGCACGGGGTGCGGGTCGAGCGCCGGGTGGCCGACGTGGCCGACCCGGTGACGGGCGGTCAGGCCGTCGAGGACCTCGCCGAGCGGCTCGGTCGGGTCGACGTGCTGCACGTCAACCCCAGCGTCTTCCGCGAGGCCGACCCGCTGCGGCTCGGCCTGCAGGACCTGCTCGACGACGTCGCGGTCGGCGTCGGTGCCCTGCTGGTCGCGGTCCAGGCCGCGCACCCGTGGATGTCGGCCGGTGCCCGCGTGAGCGCGACCGGGTCGATGGCCGCCGACGAGCCGTGGCACCGCGCCGCCTCGCTGGGCGTGCAGAAGGCCGGGCTGCGCAACCTCGTGCTCTCGCTCGACCGCACGCTGGAGCCCGACGGCATCCGCGCGGTCTCGGTGACCGTGCGGGGCGCGCTGTCCTCGGAGGGCACCTTCACCCCCGACAAGGTGGCCGCCGCGATCCTGGCCGCCACCCGGCAGGACCCCCACGAGTGGCGCGCGGAGGTGAGCTACCCGTGAGCCCGTCGCCTGACTTCGCCCACCTGCAGATGGCCGCCGACCCGCACGACCGGGCCGCCCTGCGTCGTACCGATGATGCGTGGTTGGCGCAGCGCTGGGCCGACCCGGAGAGCCGGGTGCTCGTCGTCTCCGGCACCCGCATCCGACCCGCCGACGGGAAGGTCGAGTGGGTCTCCCCGGCCGACGCCCCGGACGGGCTGCGGGTCCTGCTGGGGGAGTGGCAGGGACGCGCGTGGTTCGCGGTCGTCACCGATGCCGGGCTCTCCCGCAGCGGCGAGGGCTGGCTGCCGCTGCGCGGCCTGCTGCCCGCGCTCGCCGACGACGCGCTGGCCTACGCCCCGCTGGTCTTCCACGCCCTCGGGCTGGCGGAGTGGCTCTTCGTCACCCGCTTCTGCCCGCGCTGCGCCGGCGAGCTCGAGCCGCGCCGCAGCGGCCACGAGCTGGTCTGCTCGCAGTGCGGCAAGCCGCAGTTCCCGCGGACCGACCCGGCGGTGATCATGGTCGTCACCTCGGGGGAGCCCGGCAGCGACGACGAACGCTGCCTGCTGGGCCGTCAGGCGATCTGGCCCGAGGGCCGGTTCTCGACGCTCGCGGGCTTCTGCGAGCCCGGCGAGACGCTCGAGGACGCCGTGCGCCGCGAGGTGCTCGAGGAGACCGGCGTCCACGTCGGCGCGGTCGACTACTTCGGCAACCAGCCGTGGCCGCTGCCGGCGAGCCTGATGCTGGGCTTCGTGGCCCGTGCCGAGAGCACCGCGATCGAGGTGGACCGCGAGGAGCTCGAGGACGCCCGGTGGTTCACCCGCGCCGAGATGCGCGAGCAGGCCGAGGCCGGCTCGCTCGTGCTCCCCGGCGGCGTCTCGATCAGCCGCTCACTCATCGAGCACTGGTACGGCGGACCGCTCCCCGGTCAGTGGTGACCCGACGCCGAACCGGCGTATTGATACGCCGGCTCGGCGGGAGGATCAGCCGAGGGAAGCGAGCTTGTCCTTGACCTGGGCCAGCGACGGGTTCGTCTGGGCCGAGCCGTCGGAGTAGACGAGCGTCGGGACGGTCTGGTTGCCGCCGTTGACCTGCTCGACGATGAACGCGGCGTCGGGGTCCTGCTCGATGTCGACGACGGCGTAGGCGATGCCCTCACGGTCCATCTGGCTCTTGAGCCGGTGGCAGTACCCGCACCACGGGGTGCTGTACATCGTGACGCTCGCGACGGTCTCGGTGGCACTCATCAGGGACTGTCCCCTCCTGGTCCTAGGCTGGTCCCTCAGCCAACCAGCGACCTCCCGGAGATGTTCCCGCGTTGACCCCACCGACGGCTCCCGCCGCCTCCCTGCTCGACGCCCTCGACCCCGAGCAGCGGGCCGTGGCCGAGGCCCTGCGCGGCCCGGTGCGCGTGCTCGCCGGTGCCGGCACGGGCAAGACCCGGGCGATCACCCACCGCATCGCCCACGGCGTCGCGACCGGGGTCTACGCGCCCACCGAGGTGCTGGCCGTGACCTTCACGACCCGCGCGGCGGGCGAGATGCGGCAACGGCTGCGCACCCTGGGGGCCGGGGGTGTGCAGGCCCGCACGTTCCACTCCGCGGCGCTGCGCCAGCTGCGCTACTTCTGGCCGCACGTGCACGGCAGCGACCTGCCGGCGCTGACCGAGTCCAAGCTCGGCATGCTCGCCGGCGCCTGCCGCCGCCAGCGGCTGCGCGCCGACCAGGCGCAGCTGCGCGACCTGGCCTCGGAGGTCGAGTGGGCCAAGGTCTCCAACGTCGGGCCGGACGACTACGCCCGCATCGCCACCGCACGCCGACGCGAGGTGACCGGTCTGGACGCCGAGACCGTCGGGCGGGTCTTCGGCGCCTACGAGGACGTCAAGCGTGCCGAGGGCCGCATGGACATGGAGGACGTCCTGCTGCTCACCGCCGGGCTGCTGGCCGAGGACGAGCGGGTGGCCGCGCAGGTGCGTCGCCAGTACAAGTGGTTCGTCGTCGACGAGTTCCAGGACGTCTCGCCGCTGCAGTCCGCGCTGCTCGACCTCTGGCTGGGCGGCCGCGACGAGATCTGCGTGGTGGGCGACCCGGCGCAGACGATCTACTCCTTCGCCGGTGCCAACGCCGACTACCTGCGCGACTTCCCCCGCAAGTTCCCCGGCACCACCTCGGTCGAGCTGGTGCGCAACTACCGCTCCACCCCGCAGATCGTCCAGACCGCCTCCACCCTCCTGGCCGGCACGCCCAGCGAGGGCGTGGCGCTGCGCTCCCAGCAGCCGGCCGGCTCCGCGGTCGACTTCGGCCCGCAGCCCGACGAGGTCGCCGAGGCCGAGGCCACCGCCGCGCGCATCCTGGAGCTGAAGAAGGCCGGTCACCCGCTCGGCGAGATCGCCGTGCTGTTCCGCATCAACGCCCAGTCAGAGGCCTTCGAGGAGGCACTCACCGCCCGCAAGATCCCCTACGTCGTCCGTGGCGCGGGGCGCTTCTTCGAGCGACCCGAGGTCCGCGAGGCGGTGACCCGCATCCGGGGCGCCGCCCGCAGCGCGCCGGGGGAGGACCTCGTCGAGACCGTCCGCTCCACGCTCGCCGGCATGGGATGGACCTCCGTGCCGCCGACAGCGCGCGGTCAGACGCGGGACCGCTGGGAGTCCTGGCAGGCGCTGGTCGACCAGGCCGAGGAGTTCGCCGCGGGCGACGGCACCGGCCACGACGACCCGCTCAACGCCTTCGTCGACGACCTCGACCGCCGCGCGGCCGAGCAGCACGCGCCGGTCGCCGACGGCGTCACGCTGGCGACGTTCCACGCGGCCAAGGGCCTGGAGTGGGACGCGGTGTTCTGCGTCGGCCTGCAGGACGGCACCCTGCCCATCACCTACGCCGAGACGCCCGCGCAGGTCGAGGAGGAGCGCCGCCTGCTCTACGTCGGCGTCACCCGCGCCCGGCGCGAGCTGCGGTTGAGCTGGTCGGCCGCCCGCAACCCCGGCGGCCGGGGCAGCCGCAAGCCGTCCCGCTTCCTCGACCCGGTGCTGCCCGACTCCGCCCGCCCCGCCGAGCCGTCGACGCGGCGTCGTGGCGCCATGACCTGCCGGGAGTGCGGTCGTCCGCTCACGACCCCCGTCGAGAAGAAGCGCGCCCGCTGCGAGGACTGCCCGGCCTCCTACGACGAGGCGCTCTTCGAGCGGTTGCGCGAGTGGCGCAAGGCGCGCGCGGAGGAGGAGAAGGTGCCGGCGTTCGTGGTCTTCAGCGACGCGACGCTGCAGATGATCGCCGAGGTCCGCCCCACCGACGAGACCTCGCTGCTGCGCATCAGCGGCATCGGCCGCTCCAAGCTCGACAAGTACGGCGACGAGGTCCTCTCCCTGCTCACCGAGTGAGGCGCGGACGCCCGTTCGTGCCGGTGGCCAGAGGCTGCCAGAGAAAAACCGAGAAATAGTCAATAAATGGTTTGCCCCTTACACGCGGCAGGCAGTAACTTCCTGCTCACGCCCTGTTGACCCGCGCACCACGGTCCTGACAAGACCGGCGCCAGACACCTGAAGGAGGTGGCCCCCATGGAGAACATCACGCGCCAGACGACGGTCCTGACCCCGTCGCGCCTCGCCATGCCCGCGTACGGCCACCTCTGGACCTCCGTCCAGGGCCCGATCTCCGGTGTCGTCGTCGGCACCGGCGTCGTGCGCGATCGCGGCGCCAAGACCGCCATCGCGGCCTTTGCAGCCGCCCCGGGTGACTCCGCCTGGAGACCGCCGATCTGTTGAGACCAACAGTCATCGGCACCTCTCCAGGCCGCGGAACCCGAACCGGGATCCGCGGCCTTCGTGTTTCCCGGACCGTCATCCGTGACCGATCCATCGAGAGGAGGTGAATGAGACCGATGACTGTCAGCGTCCTCGAGCTCCACGACGAGCTGGACAAGTCCGACGACGAGTCGATGCCCTGCCGGGTCAACAACCCCGAGCTGTGGTTCGCCGAGTCGCCCGCCGACGTCGAGAGGGCCAAGGCCCTGTGCGTGGACTGCCCCGTGCGCAGCCTGTGCCTCTCGGGTGCCCTGGAGCGTCGTGAGCCCTGGGGTGTCTGGGGCGGCGAGCTGTTCCTCCAAGGCGTCGTCATCCCGCGCAAGCGCCCCCGTGGCCGTCCGCGCAAGAACCCCGTGGCCGCCTGAGCCGGCCAGCAGCACCAGCGTCACCGCACCACGCAGCACCACCCGCAGCAACACCCCCAGCAGCACCTCCACCCACCACCGGAAGAAGACCCACCATGTCCCACCAGACCGAGTCCCTGGCTCGCGCGCAGATCAGCGCCCGCCTGGGAGAGGCACAGAGTCGGCGCCAGGGCCACGAGCTCGCTCGGGCCCACCGCTTCAGCCGTCGCGCCGAGCACGCCGCCGTGCAGGCCCGCCTCGCCCTCGCCCGCGCGCTCTGAGCGCCCGACACGAAGAAGAACTGATCACCACCATGAACCACGACCCGAACCGGAGCACCACCATGAATCTCATGCACGAGAACCTGGCCCGCGCGCAAATGTCCGCGCGCCTGGGAGAGGCGCACGAGCTGCGACGGGGCCACCAGCTGGCCCGTGCCAAGCGTTTCGGCCGCAAGGCCGAGGCGGCTGCTCAGCAGGCGAGGCTGGCCCTCGCCCGGGCTCTGTGAGCCTCGCTGCGCCAGGCACCACACCACCCGACGCCTGATCGCGGGCGTCACCCGGGGAGCCGGGGTCACGACGGAGAGTCCGTCGGACCCCGGCTCCTCGGCATTTCTGCGTAGGCTCGTCACATGCGCACCTGCGACTTCTGCGGCCGCACCGAGGAGGACGACGCCGCGACGCTCACGTGGAGCATGTCGGTCGAGCGTGGACGCCGCCAGACCTACTGCGACACGTGCTCGCGGGAGAACCTCCGCTCGATGGAGGGCAAGCTCGACTCCGACTTCTGGTGACCTGGAGCCGGCCCGTCGTGCCGGCCTCTCAGCTCGGCCCAGCCGCAGCCGCACCGCGGGTGCCGACGGTGGACCCGCACCTCCGGGGTGAGGCCGGGACCCAGGGTGATCGTCGTGGACCAGGTGCTCGGCTGCTCACCGTCCAGCCAGCGTGCCAGGTCGTGGACCGCCCAGCCCGTCGCGACCTGCCACAGCGTCGGGTCGCAGGGCGAGACCAGCGTGGACCGGGCCAGCTGCTCGACCAGCAGCGGCCACCGGGGGTCCAGCTCGGTGGCGTGCGCGTCGAGGCAGCGCAGACAGGCGGTACGCCCCGGCGCCACGAAGGGGCCCAGCACCACCCGGTCGAGGGCCGGCCGGACCAGCAGGTGGGGGACGTCGTCGCGCTGGAGGGCGTCGAGCTCCTCGCGCAGCGGCTCGCGGTCGCGCACGACGAGCACGGGGGTGTCGGGCGAGCGGTCGCCCCGCTCCTCGACGAGAGGTACGCCGCTCGCGCCGAGCAGCCGCGCCAACCCCGGACGGTCACCGGCCGGCACGTCGAGGTGCACGCCGATGTCACGCCGGGCTGCCCATCGCCGGGGCGCGGAGCGCGGGTCGGCGCACCACGCCGCGGCGACCGCGCGTGCTGCCACGGGGTCCACCTCGGCACGCGGGGAGGCCGCGTGCAGGGCGGCGCCGTCGACCAGCAGGGCGGCGCCGGCAAGCCGCGCGAGCGCCCGGCCCGCGGCCGAGTCGGGGGCGGGGTGGTCAGTGGCCGCGACGGGATCACCGGCGGCGAGCCGGGTCAGCAGCCGGCGTACGTCGGGGAGGTCGGGCAGCACCACCGCGCGTGCCCCCACGCCGACCTGCAGGTGGCTGCTGTCGCGGCGCAGGACGCCGAGCCCGGGGAGCAGTCGCGGGTGGTCGGGCGGGTCGGGGACGAGGGGCATGGGTCAGGTCTACCCGCTGCCGGCGGGTGCCCCGGGAAGTTCTCCACAGGTTGGGGTCGGCCGCGGGAAGCCCCGGAAGAGCACCGGACCGGGCCCCCCCCCCCGGGGGGGGGGGCGGGGCCGGGGGGGAAAAGGGGGGGGGGGGGGCCGGTCCGGTGCTTTTCCGGGGCTTCCCGCGGCCGACCCCACCTGTGGAGAACTTCCCGGGGCACCCGCCGGCAGCGGGTAGACCTGACCCATGCCCCTCGTCCCCGACCCGCCCGACCACCCG
>JAYYWX010000169.1:0-75296 GCA_036341255.1 Actinomycetota bacterium
TCCCTCGACGACCGCCGCGCCAACGCCGTGGGCTACCTCGCCCGCGGCGACCTCCCCCTCGACCTGGCTCCCGACGGGGGTCGAGCCGCGCCGAGCGCCCGCGAGGAGCGGGCGTCGAGACCACCCACCCGCACCAGCCGCCCCCGCCTCTGGTGGTCTCGCAACGACGCGCGCCTGGGAGGAGCGGGCGTCGAGACCACCCACCACCCGCACCCGCCAGGTCGTCCTCCACATCCACCTCTCCGACGCCGCCCTCCGCGGCAACGACGGACCCGGCACACCAGTGGTCGACCCCGACACCGGGATGCTCGGCCTCCACCTCGCCCGGGTCGAGAACCACCACCAGACCCTCACCGCCGACACCATCCGCGACTGGCTCGCAGTCCCCGGCACCCACGTCACCGTGAAGCCGGTCATCGACCTCGCCGACCAGATCGCCGTCGACGCCTACGAGATCCCCGACCGCATCAGCCAGAGAGTGCGACTCAAGCGCCCCACCTGCGTGTTCCCCCACTGCACCCGCACCTCAGCCAGGACCGACCTCGACCACATCGAGGAGTACGTCCCACCCGACCAAGGCGGACCACCCGGCCAAACCGCCACCGACACCCTCGCCCCACTCTGCAGACGACACCACCGAGCCAAGACCCACCCATCCCCGGTCTCGACGAGCTCGACCACCGTGAGGTGGGACTACGTCCAGCTCACCCCCACCACCTGGCTCTGGACCAGCCCCCACGACATCAGGTTCCTCGTCCACCCCGACGGCACCACCACGCTCTGACGGCGTGGCCTGGGCGCGCCTCAGGCGTCGGCGACGTGGATGAGCACCTTGCCCACGGCACCGCCCTCGACGGCTGCGTGCGCGTCGGAGACCTGCTCGAGCGGGTAGTGGTGCAGCGGAAGCCCGGCGTCCTCGCCGACCCGCAGCGCTCCCGCCTCGACGGCGGCAGTGACGTCCTCGGCCGCGGCCGCCAGCAGGTCCGGGTCGAGGGTGTAGAGGAGGACGCCCTGCAGCCGCAGGTTCTTCGCGAACGTGGGACGCACCGGCACCACAGCCTCAGGGCCGCCGTTGTCGGCGTAGTAGGCGAGCGTGCCGTGCACCCTGAGCACGTCGACGTCGACCGCGACGTTCGTGGCCAGCGACACCTCGACGAAGAGGTCGACGCCCTCCGGCGCCACCGCGCGTACGCCGGCGACGGTCGCGGCCGGGCCGTCGGTGTAGTCCACGGTGTGCTGGGCGCCGGCCGCGCGGGCGAGCGCCGCCTTCTCCTCGCTGCTGACGCTCGCGACGACCGTCGCACCGGCCCACCGCGCCAGCTGGATGGCGGCGTTGCCCACGGCGCCCGCACCACCGGCGACCAGGACGGTGAGGCCGTCCAGCGCACCCGGGGAGAGCCGGGCGACAGGGCCCGCAGTCAGGGCGCGGTGCGCTGTGACGGCGGGGACGCCGAGGGAGGCGCCGAGGTCGAACGACGCGCCGTCCGGGAGCCGCACCAGCCGGGAGACCGGCTGGACCGTGTGCTCGGCGGCGGTGCCGCCGGGGCGCTGGTACTGCGCGAGGATCGTCCAGACCCGGTCACCGACGGCGAGCTCGGTGACCCCGGGCCCGACCTCCTCGACGACACCGGCGCCGTCCTGGCCGGGGACGACCTCGTCCCACGCGCCGTTCATCCCGTTGGCGCGGAACTTCCAGTCCGTCGGGTTGACCCCGGCACGCACGACCCGGACCCGCGCCTCGCCCGGTCCGGGTGTGGGGACCGGGCGGTCCACGACCTCCAGGACGTCGGCGGCGGACCCGGTCTCGCGGTAGACGACTGCACGCATGGTCCCGAGCCTGCCAGAGTGCCCCAGCGCGACGATGCCGGAGGCCTACAGCGCCTCGGCCATCCCCGCGACCGCCCGCAGCCACGACTGGCGCGTGGCCTTGGACAGCTGCGAGTACGGCACGACCGAGCCGGCGACCAGCGCAGGGTCGTAGGGCACCCGGTAGACGGCGCGGGTGCGCTGCTCGTAGACGTCGACCAGGTCGGCCGCCAGCTTGTCGTCGACGGTCGGCGAGGGGTCCGACAGCACGGTCACGGTCTTGTGCTTGAGGTCGGCGTAGCCGGCGTCCTGCAGCGCGTCGAGCATCCACAACCCGGAGTAGCCGGTGTCCTCGCGGACCGTCGAGGTCACGACCAGCAGGTCGGCGGACTCGGCGGCGGCCAGCCAGTTCTCGGCGCGCATGTTGTTGCCGGTGTCGATGAGCAGGATCCGGTAGAAGCGCTCCAGCAGCCGGTGCACCGCGAGGTAGTCGTCGGCGCGGATCGTCCCGGTCACGTCGGGCCGCTCGTCGGAGGCCAGGACGTCGAAGTGCGCGTCGCCCTGCGAGCGCACGAACGCCCCCAGGTCACCGATCCGCGACTGGTAGACGTCGCTGAACTTCTCCAGGTCCTCCAGCAGCTCGCGGGTGGTGTTGCGGTGCGTGCTGCGGGTGCCGCGGATCCCGAGCGTCCCTCGGGTCTCGTTGTTGTCCCACGCGACCACGCCGCCGCCCCGCACCGTGCCGAAGGTGTAGCCCGCCGCCAGCACGCCGGTCGTCTTCGCCGCACCGCCCTTGGGGTTGATGAACGCGATCGTCCGTGGACCGTCGAAGTCCCTCTGCACGGTCCGCCGCAGCGTCTCGTGCTCGGCCTCCGCCGGTCCCATGGCCAGGTCGGCCAACCCGCGCGTGATGCGGTTGACCCACCCTCGCCAGCCCCAGGTCGCCGGACCGAGTCCGACCTCCTCGGCCCGTCGGTCCAGGAAGTCCGTGGCGCTCATGAAGCGCCGCGGCCCCTGCGGGCCCTGCGGGTCGTCGGCAGCCGGCACAGCGGGCGCGACCGGCTGCTGGGCCGGCACGAGCGGCTGACCCGCGACCCGCGTGGCCTCGACGTCGCGGCGGCGGCCGTAGGCCGTCAGCTCGTCGGTGGTGTAGAGACGGTCGCTGGTGTCCCCGAGATGGTCCTGCGTCATGAGCGGCTTCTTCCCCACCCGTCCGTCCGTCACACCCTCAGAGACCGGTCCGCCGCAGCGCCTTCTCGATCACCCGGTGGAACGTCGGGTAGGCGAAGTGCATCCCGCGCAGAGTCGGCACCGTCAGCCGCGCGTGCACGGCCGTCGTGAGCAGCCCCAGCACCTCCCCGCCGTACGGCGCCACCACGGTGCCTCCGAGCAGCACGCCGGTGTCGGCGTCCGCGACGACCTTGACCACGCCCTCGGCCTCGTCGACCCACCCCCGTGAGGAGTCCTTCACGTCGACGACGCCCACCACCACCGTGTGGCCGGCGTCGCGCGCCTGCTTCTCGGTCATCCCGACCGCCCCCACCTCGGGGTCGGTGAAGGTCACGTGCGAGACCGCGTGGTACTCCCCCCATGGCTCCCCCTCGCTCCCGTCGTGGAGCACGTCGCGCACGACCAGCGCCGCCTGGTACAGCGACACGTGCGTGAACGGCCCTTCCCCGGTGATGTCTCCGACCGCCCACAGACGCTCCGCGGCCCGGCAACGTTCGTCGACGTCGACCTGCGGGGCATCGGGGTCGAGCCCGACCGTCTCGAGACCCACGTCGGCCAGGTTCGGCGAGCGGCCGGTCGCGACCAGCAGCCGCTCGGCCTCGACCCGCTGACCGTCCACCTCGAGGGTGAACCGGCCGTGCGCGTGCGACACCCGGTCGATCGAGACCCCCAGCCGCACGTCCACGCCCTCGTCGCGCAGCACTCGGGCGAGCACCGCCGACGCCTCCGGCTCCTCGGCGGTCAGCAGCCGGTCCGCGCCCTCGAGCAACGTCACGCGGGTGCCGGACCGCGCGAACACCTGGGTGAGCTCGACACCGATGTTGCCGCCGCCGATGACGGCCAGCGACTCCGGTGGCTCCTCGACGTGCACCGCCTCCCGGTTGGTCCAGTACGGCGTGCCCGCCAGTCCCTCCACGTCCGGGACCGCGGGCGAGGTCCCGGTGTTGAGCACGACCCCCCGGCGGCCGGTCACCTCGACCGGCCCGTCGTCGGTCTCCACCCGCACCCGACCAGGGCCGTCGAGCCGGCCGTGACCCCGGACGATCCGCACCCCGGCCTCGGTCATCGGCTCGGTGTGCCCGTCGTCGTGCCAGTCGTGCGTGGCCTCGCGGATGCGTGCCGCCGCCCGTGACAGCGGCTGACCCTCGCGGGCGCCGTGGATCATCAGCTTGGACGGTGTGCAGCCCCAGAACGGGCACTCCCCGCCGACCAGCCGCGCCTCGACGGCCACGACGTCCAGCCCGGCGCGAGCGAGCCTGCGGGCGGCGTACTCACCCCCCGCGCCGACGCCCAGGACGACGACGTCGGCCTCGATCGAGGGCACCTCAGGTGTCCAGGTGCTTGGCGCGCGCCAAGCAGAAGGCGCCGTAGCAGATGATGCCGAGAGCGATGACGAACAGCAGGACCGAGCCGGCCGGAGCGTCGAGCACGGTCTGCAGGGCGACGTCGAGCCCACCGGACTTCTTGGCCTGGTGCTCCCAGGCGGCCCAGACGAAGAGCGACCCGACCACGGCGATGGCCACGCCCTTGGCGATGTAGCCGACCTTGCCGAGCGTGACGTAGGCCGAGCCCAGGTCACCGCGCTGACCCTCGGTCTCCAGGTCCTCGCGGAACCCCTCGGTCCAGCCCTTGTGCACCTGCTTGAGCGCGTAGCCGATGATCGCGACCCCGACCGCGCCCACTAGCAGCTGGCCGCCCGGCAGGCCCATCAGCTGCGCGGTCCACGAGTCCGTCCCACCCTTGGAGCCCTCGCCCACGGCGACCTTGATCGCCGAGATGCCGATCGCCGCGTAGATCACGGCCTTCACCCCGGCGCCCCACTCGTGGTCGAACACCACCTCGACGGTGCGCCAGACCACCAGCAGCAGCATGCCGATGGCGACCGCCCACACCAGCGCCGCACCCAGCGGCTGCTTGGCCAGCTCGTGCAGCGCGCCGCCGCTGTCGGCCTTGCCGGACTGGTCGCCCAACGCCAGCTGCAGCGCCAGCCAGCCGATGAGCAGGTTCACCACGCCGTACGCCGCCATTCCCGCTCGTGCCGCGTGCCGCACCCAGGGGTGGTCGTCGCCGCGGTGGGCGACCTCTCCGACGGACTCCTTGATCGCTCCCATGCCCGATCTCTACCCCTCGCGACCGGTGCTCGCACCACCCGTCCGGGGCGGCGACGACCGGGTCAGGAGAGGTCGTCGAGGGCGGACTCGATCGCGCGGTGGAAGGTCGGGTAGGCGTAGATCATCGTGCGCAACGTGGCGACCGGGACCTCCGCGTGCACGGCGAGCGCCAGGTGCCCGAGGATCTCGCCGCCGGCCGGTCCGACGACGGTGGCGCCCACCAGGACGCCCCGGTCGGCATCCTCGACGACCTTGATCACGCCGGTGCCTCCCGGCCCGTGCAGCCACCCGCGCGAGGACTGCTCCAGCGGCGTCGTGCCGACCCGGACCGAGAGGCCGCGGTCGCGCGCCTGCTGCTCGGTGAGCCCCACCCCGCCGGCCTCCGGGTCGGTGAAGGTCACGTGCGGCAGCGCGTGGTACCTCGCGGGCGGCCCGTCCTCGCCGAGGACGTCGCGCAGGGCGATCGTCGACTGGTACATCGAGACGTGGGTGAAGGCGCCGTGGCCGGTCACGTCCCCGATGGCCCACAACCCCTCGCCGGCCCGCAGCCGCTCGTCGACCTCGATCGTCCGCGCCGTCGGGTCCAGCCCGACGGTCTCCAGCCCCAGGTCGTCGAGGTTGGGCGTGCGTCCGGCCGCGACCAGCAGCCGGTCGGAGTGCACGACCTGGCCGTCGCCCAGGGCCACGGTGAAGGTGCCGTCGGCGTGGGACACCGAGGAGATCTCCACCCCCGCCATCACCCGCACGCCGTCCGCGACCAGTGCATCGGCCACGACCGAGGACGCCTCCGGCTCCAGCGGGCCGAGGATGCGCGGCCCGGCCTCGAGCAGCGTGACGCGCACGCCGAAGCGGGCCATCACCTGGGTGATCTCCGCGCCGATCGGGCCGCCGCCGATGACGGTGAGGCTGCCCGGCAGGTCGGTGACCTGCACGACCTCCCGATTGGTCCAGTACGGCGTGTCCGCCAGTCCCTCGATCGGCAGCCGCGCCGGCCTCGTGCCGGGGTTCAGCACGACGCCACGGGAGGCCCGGAAGGTGCTGACGCTGCCGTCGGGCGCGGTCACCTCCACGACCCCTGGCCCGGCGAGCCGGCCGGTGCCGTGCAGCACCGTCGCCCCCGCGTCGGCGAGACGGTCCACCGCCACCTGGTCGTCCCAGTGGGTGGTGGCCTCCTCGGCGATGCGCCTGGCCACCGGCGCCCAGGACGCGGTCACGGAGGTCTCCCCCGCGGTGCCGTCCACCCGCGCGGCCTCGGCCAGCAGGTCGGCGGCGCGCACCATCATCTTCGACGGGATGCACCCGTAGTAGGGGCACTCACCCCCGACGAGGTGCTTGTCGACGGCCACGACGCGCAGTCCTGCGCGCGCCGCGCCCGTCGCGAGGGCCTCGCCACCGGGGCCGAGGCCGAGGACCACGAGGTCGCACTCGGTGCTCATGCGGCCAGCCTGCCAGCGGACCGGTGAGCCGTCAGCCCCCGACGGCCGGCTTGTCGCGCATGATCGCGCTGAGCACGCCGCTGACGAAGGTCGGCGAGTCGTCGGTCGACAGGTCGCGGACCAGCTCGACGGCCTCGGAGACCGCGACCGGGTCCGGGATCTCGTCGCTGAAGACCAGCTCGAAGACCCCCAGCCGCAGCACGTTGCGGTCCACCGTCGGCATCCGCTTGAGCGACCAGTCCTTGGAGAAGCGGGTCAGCAGCTCGTCGATCTCGGTGAGGTGCTCGGCCACGCCGCGCACCAGCACGCCGGTGTAGTCGTTGGTGGGCGCCGGGCCGTCGGTCATGACCCGCTCGAGCGCCTCGACGAGCTGCTCGTCGCGCAGCTCGGCGGAGAACAGCACGTCCAGAGCCCGCTTGCGGGCCTTGGTGCGGGCGGACATCAGCCCTTCACACGACCCAGGTAGGACGAGTCGCGGGTGTCGACCTTGACCCGCTCGCCCTGGTTGATGAACAGCGGCACCTGGATCTCGTGACCGGTCTCGAGCGTCGCCGGCTTGGTGCGGCCGGTCGCGGAGTCACCGGCGACACCGGGCTCGGTGAAGGTGATCTCCATCTCGACCGACGGCGGGAGCTCCACGAAGAGCACGCGGCCCTCGTTGGTGGCCACGATCGCCTCGTTGTTCTCGAGCAGGAAGTTGCTGGCGTCGCCGACGATCTCCGGCGCCACCTCGAGCTGCTCGTAGGAGCTGGTGTCCATGAAGACGTAGCTCGTGCCGTCGTTGTAGAGGTACTGGTAGTTGCGGCGGTCGACCGTGGCGGTCTCGACCTTGGTGCCGGCGTTGAAGGTCTTGTCGACGGTCTTGTTGGACTCGACGTTCTTCAGCTTCGTGCGCACGAAGGCGGGGCCCTTGCCCGGCTTCACGTGCTGGAACTCCACCACGGACCAGAGCTGGCCGTCGATGTTGAGGACCATGCCGTTCTTGAGGTCGTTCGTCGTTGCCATGCGCGCGCGTCAGCCTTCGTGTTGAGGTGTCAAGAATGGCCCGAGGGGCCAGCGGCGGAGTCTACTGTCCGAGGTGCTCGACCAGCACGTCGAGGGCCATCCGGTAGCCCTCCACGCCGTGACCCGCGACGACCTCCACCGCGTGCGGCGTGACCACCGAGTGGTGGCGGAACTCCTCGGGCCGGTCCTTGGGCTGGGAGATGTGCACCTCCACCAGCGGCGCCTCGAGCTGGGCGCAGGCGTCGAACACCGCGTAGGAGTAGTGGGTCCACGCCGCGGCGTTGAGCACCACCGGGACCCGCTCGTCGGCCGCCTCGTTGAGCCAGTCGAGCAGCACGCCCTCGTGGTTGGTCTGGCGCACCTCGACGTCGAGCCCGCGCTCCCGGCCCCACTCCACGCAGCGGTGCGCGAGCTCGGCGTGCGTCGTCGACCCGTAGATCTCCGGCTGCCGACGGCCCAGCCGCCCGAGGTTGGGCCCGTTGAGGACCAGCACCCGGGTGCTCATGCGCGCGCCACCATCGCGTCGTACGCCGCCCTGAGGTGCTCCTCGGACGGACCCGCCAGCACCCGGGGGTCGGCGACGCCGTGCAGCACCACGAAGCGGAGCTGGTCGCCGCGTGACTTCTTGTCGACCGCCATCGCCGCCCGCAGCTCGTCGTAGCCGGCCCCGTCGTAGCCGGTCGGCAGCCCGACCCGGCCGAAGGCGGTCGCGTGCCGGTCGGCGGTGGCGCCGTCGAGCACACCCGCCCGGCGGGCCAGCTCGGCGACGAACACGCTGCCGATGGCCACCGCCTCGCCGTGCCGGACGCCGTAGCGCTCGGCGCGCTCGATGGCGTGGCCCATGGTGTGGCCGTAGTTGAGTGCCTCGCGCCCGGGGTGGCCCTCCCCGGCCGTGCCGGCGGTCTCCTTGAGGTCGCCGACCACGACGTCGATCTTGACCTGCACCGACCGCTCCACCAGCTCGCGCAGCACCGGGCTGTCGGCGGTGAGCGAGGCGGGATCGGTGGTCTCGACGAGCTCCAGGATGCGCGGGTCGGCGATGAAGCCGCACTTGACGACCTCGCCCAGCCCCGCGACCAGGTCGGCGCGCGGCAGCGTCTCCAGCAGCGACAGGTCGCAGAGCACCCCGGCCGGCTCGTGGAAGGCGCCGACGAGATTCTTGCCGGCGGCGGTGTTGACGCCGGTCTTGCCGCCCACGGCGGCGTCGACCATGGCCAGCAGCGTGGTCGGCACGTGCACGACCGGCACGCCCCGCAGCCAGCCGGCGGCGACCCAGCCGCCGAGGTCGGTGGTGGCGCCACCACCGAAGGTCACCACGGCGTCGGAGCGCGTGAAGCCGGCCTCGCCGAGGGTGTCCCAGCAGGCGGCCGCCGTGGCCACGGTCTTGGCGGACTCCCCGTCGGGCACGACCACCTCGGTCAGCCGGTAGGCGTCGGCCAGGGCCTCACGTACCGGCGCCGCCAGGTCGCGCAGCGTCTCCGGCACCACGAGGGCGATCCGCGAGGGCCGGTCGCCCAGCAGGCCCGTGAGACGGCCGGCGACCCCGTGGCCGACGACGACGTCGTACGGCGTGGGGCCGGCGACGTGGAGCACGGTCTCCTGCTCGTGGCCGCTCATGCCTGGGCCCCGGAGAGCAGCGACTCGACCTCGTCGGCGACCTGGTCGGGCGTGCGGCCGTCGGTGTCGACGGTGTGCGTGGCGACGGAGGCGTAGATCGGGGTGCGCTCGTCGAGCAGCGCCTTCACCCGAGCCCGCACGTTGCCCATCAGCAGCGGGCGGGAGGTGCCGAGCCCGACGCGCTTGACCGCGTCGGTCAGCCCTACCTGCAAGAAGACCACGGTGTGCTCGGCGAGCAGGGCGCGGGTGTCCTCGTCGAGCACCGCTCCCCCGCCCAGCGACAGCACGCCGTCGTGCTCGGCCAGCGCGCGCGCCACGGCCTCGCGCTCGAGTGCCCGGAAGGCCGCCTCGCCGTCGTCGACGAAGATGTCGGAGATCTCCCTGCCCTGGGCGGCCACGATGTCGGCGTCGGTGTCGCGGACCGCGACGCCCCAGCGCTGCGCCAGCAGGTCGGCCAGCGTCGTCTTGCCGGCGCCCATCGGACCGACCAGGACGACACGGGGCCCCACGGCTGGGCTCACGGGCGGGCCCACGACAGCACGTCGGGCAGCGCCTCGAGGTAGCCCTCGAGGTTGCGCCGGGTCTCGGCCACCGAGTCGCCGCCGAACTTCTCCAGCACCGCGTCGGCGATGACCAGCGCGACCATCGCCTCGGCGACGATGCCGGCCGCCGGGACGGCGCACACGTCGGAGCGCTGGTGGTGGGCCACGGTCTCCTCGCCGGTGGCGACGTCGACGGTGCGCAGTGCCCGCGGGACGGTGGCGATCGGCTTCATGGCCGCGCGCACGCGCAGCACCTCGCCGGTGGTCATGCCGCCCTCGGTGCCGCCCGAGCGCGCGGAGGTACGCCGGATGCCGCCCTCGCCGGGGACCATCTCGTCGTGCGCCAGCGACCCGGGGGTCGCGGCCAGCTCGAAGCCGTCACCGACCTCGACACCCTTGATCGCCTGGATGCCCATGAGGGCGCCGGCCAGCCGGCTGTCGAGGCGGCGGTCCCAGTGGACGTGCGAGCCCAGGCCCGGCGGCAGGCCGTGGACCACGACCTCGACGACCCCGCCGAGGGTGTCGCCGTCCTTGTGGGCCTGGTCGATCCGCTCCACCATCGCGGCGGCGGTCTCGGGGTGCAGGCAGCGGACCGGGTCCTCGTCGAGCGCCGCCACGACCGCGGCGTCGGCCGACTCGGGCCACACGCCGGCCGGGGCGCGGACCCCGCCGAGCTCGATGACGTGCGAGACGATCCCGATCCCGCCGACCTGCTCCAGGAAGTTGCTGGCCACGCGGCCGAGCGCCACGCGGGCGGCGGTCTCGCGGGCCGAGGCGCGCTCGAGGATCGGGCGGGACTCGTCGAAGTCGTACTTCTGCATGCCCGCGAGGTCGGCGTGACCGGGGCGCGGGCGGGTCAACGGGGCGTTGCGGCCGGTCTCCTTGAGCTCACCGGGGTCCACCGGGTCGGCCGACATGACCTTCTCCCACTTCGGCCACTCGGTGTTGCCGACGTTGATGGCCACCGGACCGCCCTGGGACTCCCCGTGGCGCACGCCGCCGACGATGGTGACCTCGTCCTGCTCGAACTTCATCCGTGCGCCCCGGCCGTAGCCGAGGCGTCGACGCGCCAGGGAGTCGGCGATGTCGTCGGAGGTGACCCGGACATGGGCCGGCAGGCCCTCGAGGATCGCGACCAGGGACGGGCCGTGGGACTCGCCCGCAGTGAGCCAACGCAGCATGACGTCAGTGTTTCACGCGGGCACCGACCCGCCCGCGGGGGTCACGCGGTGATGAGACCGACCAGTGCGGGACCGGCCAGGACCCCCAGCAGCGCACCGACGACCATGAACGGGCCGAAGGGGTAGGCCGCCCGCAGCAGGCTGCGGTCGCGGCGCACCAGCGCCAGCAGCAGCCCGGGCACCGCGAAGAGCAGGAACGGGGCGTAGGTGCCGACCACCAGCTCGGCCCAACCGGCCCGCCCCAGCACCAGGCCGAGCAGGGCCGCGAGCCGGACGTCGCCGAATCCCATCCCGGCGGAGTGGACGAACCACAGCACCCAGTAGATCAACCGCGCGACCACCAGGCCGATCAGCGCGCGCAACGGCGCATCGTGCTCACCGGTGACCGCCCACTCCACCGCCAGCAGCGCCAGCACCGCACCGGTGGCGGGCAGCACGATCTTCGAGGGCAGCAGCCGGGTGTGCCAGTCGATGAACGCCAGCGCCACGCAGGACGGGGCCGCGAGCAGCACCGGGGCCAGCGCCCAGCCGCTGTCGAGCGACGCACCTGCGGAACCACCGCTGACCGCGCCCGCCAGCACCGAGCCGGGCAGCAGCCATCGACCACGTGGCACCTCGCTGGTGCGTGCGACCAACCAGGGGACGGCCAGGCACAGCGCCCCACCCACCAGCACGCCGACCAGCGCACCCAGCGGGGGGCTCACGCGCCACGCCTCGCCGCGAGCGCACGCTCACCGGCCGCGCGCAGGACGCCGACCGGCACGGCGTGGCCGGTCATCTGCTCCACCTGCAGCACCGCCTGGTGGACCAGCAGGTCCAGCCCCGACACGACGGTCGTGCCCGCGCGCTCCGCCGCCGCCGCGAACGGGGTCGGCCACGGGTCGTAGAGGGCCTCGAAGAGCAGGGCGGCGCCGGTCCTCGCCAGCAGCCCCGGATCCTGGGCCGCTGCCGGCACCGTGGAGACCAGGACGTCGGCCGTCGTGACCTCGTCGGCCGACTCGACGGCCAGCACCTCGGGAGCGGAGTCGTGGCCGCGGATGGTCGCGAGGGTCTCCTGCGCCCGCTCGGCCGAGCGCACGAGCAGCTGCACGCGCGCGGCCCCCAGGTCGCACAGGGCCAGTCCGACCGAGGCCGCGGTCGCCCCACCACCGACCACGAGAACGCGCTCCACGGCACCGGCGTACCGCTCCTGGACGGCGGTGGCCGCCCCCGGCAGGTCGGTGTTGTCCGCGCGCCATCCCGTGGACCCGCGCACCAGGGTGTTGGCCCCACCGGCGGCGCGCACCCGCGAGTGGCACTCCCAGCCGCGCTCGGTGGCCAGCGCCAGCAGCTCCCGCTTCAGGGGCATCGTCAGCGACAGCCCACGCCAGGTGGCGTCGAGCCCGTCGAGGAAGCCGGCCAGCGTGCCGCCCTGCACCCGCACCGCGTCGTAGGACCAGTCGGCCAGGCCGAGCTCGTCGTACGCCGCACGGTGCAGGACCGGTGAGAGCGAGTGCTCCACCGGGTCGCCCAGCACCGCGCAGCGCGTGGTCACGTCATCGTCCCCGGATCAGCACCGGTCGGACTGGGTGGCGCAGTACTCGTCGAGCTCGCGCTTGAAGCCGAGGAACTCGTCGTAGTCGTCGGTGAACTTGGTCTCGCCGGTGCGCAGGTCGACCGTCACGTAGAAGAACCACGGGCCGTCTGCCGGGTTCGCCGCCGCGTCGATGGCGGCGTCACCGGGGGCCTCGATCGGCCCCGGCGGGAGGCCCTTCTGCGTGTAGGTGTTGTACGGCGAGTCCGAGACCGACTCGATCTCGTCGGTCGTCAGTCGGGCGATCGGCTCGCGACCCAGCGCGTAGTTGACCGCCGCGTCGACCTGCAGGAAGCCCGCGGACGGGTTCGGCTCGATCTCGAGGCGGTTGTAGATCACCCGGGCGACCTTCGGCTGGTCCTCGCCGCGCCCCTCGGCCTCGACGAGGCTGGCGATCGTCATCAGCTCGTGGGGGGTGTAGCCCAGCGACTCCGCGGCCTCCTCCAGGCCCGCGGCGTCGGCGGCCTGGCGCCACCGGTCGACCATCGCCGTGAGCATGTCCTTGGGCTTGGCCCTGGGGCCGAAGTCGTAGGTCGCGGGGAAGAGGTAGCCCTCGGCGTCGCCGCCCGCGTAGTCGGGCAGGCCGATCTTCTCGGGCTTCGCGAGCACCTTCTCGAAGTCCTTCACCTCATAGTCGGTGCTGTCGGCGAGCCGCTCGAGGATGTCGACGACCCGCAGGCCCTCGGGGATCGTCAGGCTGCTCTTGACGATGTTGGCGGGGTCGACCAGCACGTCGATGGCGTCGGCGGCGGCCATCTGCTTCTGCAGCTCGTAGAAGCCGACCTGGATGCCACCGGCATCGGGATCGGCGTTGGCCGCGGCGATGCACGCGTCGACCGACGCGACGACGTCCTTGTCCCTCATGGCCCGGCAGATGACCGTCGAGGTATCACCGCTGACCACCTCGATGGTGACAGACCCCTTGCCGGGGCCGGGGTAGTCCTCGGGGTCCGAGGCCAGGTCGCGCAGGAAGGCCATCCCGGCGTTGCCGGCCCACCACAGACCACCGGCCACCACGGCCAGGGCGACCAGCACCGCGACACAACCGGGGACCCGGCTGCGGCGGCGACGACGACGCCCGCCGTCCTGCGGCAGCTCCTCGGCGTGCCCAGCAGCGTCGACGGGCTCGTCGCGGTGGGGGTCCTCGCTCATGACTGCCTCTCCAGGATCTCCCCCGGCGGCTTGCCCGAGGCACGTTCGGTGTCCAGCGCGTGCTGCAGGATCACCACCGCGGCGGCCTGGTCGACCACCGCACGTCGCTTGCTTCCCTTGCGACCCTGGTCGCGGAGCATAGCCTCCGCGGACACGGTCGAGAGCCGCTCGTCGACCAGGCGCACGGGCACCGGCACCCGATCGGCCAGCTGCGCGGCGAACTCGCGCACCTTCACGGCCGCCGGCCCCTCCCCGCCGCCGAGCGAGCGCGGCAGGCCGACCACGACCTCCAGGACCGTGGTCTCCTCCCCCAGCTCCGCGACGATGCGCCGCAGCCGGGCGAGGTCGCCCTTGCCGCGCCGCACGGTCTCCACGGGCGTGGCGAGGAAGCCGGAGGGGTCGCTGCGCGCGACGCCGATCCGGGCGTCGCCCGGGTCGATCCCCAGCCGGGTGCCGTGCCGCATCAGGCTCCGACCGCGCGACCGACCTCGGTGCTCACGAGCGCCAGGGCCTCGTCGACACGCGAGTCGTCGGTGCCGCCGCCCTGCGCGACGTCGGCCTTGCCGCCGCCCTTGCCCCCGAGCAGCGGGGTCACCGCGCGCACCAGGTCGCCGGCGGAGACGCCGCGCTCCTGGGCCAGGTCGTTGGCCGCGGCCACGACCGCCACCTTGCCGTCGGCCACGCCGATCACGACCACCACACCCGGCTCGCCCTGCGGCAGCCGACCGCGTACGTCGGTCGCCAGCGTCCGGACGTCGCCGCCGCCCGCGCCGTCGGCCCGGTGGGCCACCACGTTGATGGGGCCGACCTTGGTCGCGGACGCCGCGACCTGTCCGGCCGCGGCCAGCAGCTGGGCGACGCGCGCGCGCTCGATCTCCTTCTCGGCGGCCTTGAGCCGGTCGACCAGGTCACCCACGCGACCCACCAGGTCGTCGGGCTGGGTCTTGAGCAGGCCGGTGAGCTGGTTGACCACGTCGCGCTCGCGGGCGAGGTAGGAGAAGCCCTCGACCCCGGTGTAGGCCTCGATACGGCGGTTGCCCGATCCGACCGAGGCCTCGCCGGTGACCACCACGGTGCCGATCTGCGAGGAGTGGTCGACGTGGGTGCCGCCGCAGAGCTCACGCGACCAGGGGCCGCCGATCTCCACGACGCGGACCTTGGACTCGTCGTAGGTCTCCCCGAACAGCGCGATGGCGCCCCAGTCCTTGGCCTCGGGCAGGGTCATGTAGTCCCAGGAGACGGGCAGGTCGGCGCGCAGCGCGCGGTTGGAGACCTCCTCGATGTCCTTGAGCTGGGTGGGCGTGAGCCCGGTGGTCCAGCCGAAGTCGAGACGCAGGTAGCCGGGCCGGTTGTAGGAGCCGGACTGCAGCGCCGTGGGGCCGAGCACCTCGCGCAGCGCGGCGTGCACGACGTGGGTGCCCGAGTGCGCCTGGCGCGCACCGATGCGCCA
Organism: Actinomycetota bacterium; assembly: GCA_036341255.1. Lineage (GTDB taxonomy): Bacteria > Actinomycetota > Actinomycetes > Propionibacteriales > Nocardioidaceae > Nocardioides. The sequence goes on from JAYYWX010000169.1 coordinate 15,104, forward strand.
CTCGGGGTCGACCTGGGCGTGCAGCGCACTGGCCGAACCCAGGCTCAGCTCACCGTCGACCACGCGGACCTGGTGCACGACCAGCCCGCGGACCGGCCGCTGCACGTCGAGCACCTCCAGGCGGGCACCGTCGACCTCGATGATGCCGGCGTCGGCGGCCTGACCACCGGACTCGGCGTAGAACGGGGTGCGGTCGAGGATCAGCTCGCCGACCTCACCGGCGGCGAGGCTGGTCGCCGGCGCGCCGCCCACCAGCAGCGCCAGCGCGCGCGACTCGGTCTCGAGCGTCTCGTAGGCCAGCCAGTCGGTCGGACCGTGCTCGTCGAGGATCCCGCGGTAGACACCGGTGTCGGCGTGCTGGCCCTTCTTGGCCTTCGCGTCGGCCTTGGCGCGCTCGCGCTGCTCGGCCATCAGCGAGCGGAACCCCGCCTCGTCGACGCTCAGCCCGGCCTCGGAGGCCATCTCGAGGGTCAGGTCGATCGGGAAACCGTATGTGTCGTGCAGGGCGAAGGCCTGCGCACCGGCGAGCACGCTGCCGCCGGACTCCTTCACCGACGCCGCGGCGTTGTCGAAGATCTGGGTGCCGGCCTCCAGCGTCTTGCGGAACGTCTCCTCCTCGGCGTACGCGACCCGGCTGATGCGCTCCCAGCCGGTCTCGACCTCGGGGTAGGACAGCTTCATCCGGTCGCGGCTGACCGGCATCAGCTCACGCAGCGCGTGACCGTCGTAGCCGAGCAGGCGCATCGAGCGCACGGCGCGGCGCAGGAGGCGGCGCAGGACGTAGCCGCGCGCCTCGTTGCCGGGCGTGACGCCGTCGTTGATGAGCATCAGCGCGCTGCGGACGTGGTCGGCGACGACGCGGAACCGCACGTCGTCCTCGGCGTTGGCGCCGTAGGTGCGGCCGGTGAGCTCGGCGGCCTTCTCGATGACCGGGAAGACCTCGTCGATCTCGTAGAGGTTGTCCTTGCCCTGCAGGAGGTAGGCCACCCGCTCCAGGCCCATGCCGGTGTCGATGTTCTTGGCCGGCAGCGGACCCTCGACGTCGAAGTCCGCCTTGGAGCGGACCGTGGAGAGCGACTCCTGCATGAAGACGAGGTTCCAGATCTCCAGGAACCGGTCCTCGTCGGCGTTCGGGCCGCCGTCGGGGCCGTACTCGGGGCCTCGGTCGATGTAGATCTCCGAGCACGGGCCGCCCGGGCCCGGGACGCCCATGTTCCAGTAGTTGTCCTCCAGGCCGCGCTCCTGGATGCGCTCGTAGGGCAGGCCGGCGACGGTGTGCCAGATCTCCTTGGCCTCCTGGTCGCTGGGCAGCACCGTCACCCAGATCTTCTCGGGGTCGAAGCCGTAGCCACCCTCGTCCTCAGAGCCCGTGACCAGCTCCCAGGCGAAACGGATCGCCCCCTCCTTGAAGTAGTCACCGAAGGAGAAGTTGCCGCACATCTGGAAGAACGTGCCGTGCCGGGTGGTCTTGCCGACCTCCTCGATGTCGAGGGTCCGCACGCACTTCTGCACGCTGGTGGCCCGGTCCCACTGCGGCGTCTCCTGGCCCAGGAAGTAGGGCTTGAAGGGCACCATGCCGGCGTTGACGAACAGCAGGTTCGGGTCGTCGAGCAGCAACGACGCCGACGGGACCACCGTGTGGCCGTGGCGCTCGAAGTGCGCCACGAACCTGCGTCGGATCTCGGCGGTCTCCATCAGTCGTTCCCTCTCTCCAGCTGCTTGGTCGTGTCGTGGGCGATCTCGGGGGTGGTGATCTCGGGGGTGGTGATCTCGTGTGCGGGCGCTCCCAGGCGCGCGCGCACCTCGGTCTCGGCGTCCGCGCGGCCCTGGGCGACCTCGTCACGGAACATCCGGGCGCCGAGCGCGAGCGCCCCGAGTCGGTCCTGGAGACCGTCCGCGGTGAGGACCTCGGCCGCGCGGCGTCCACGCACCATGGCGTAGATCCCGGCCCCGGCCCCGGCTGCGAACCAGAGGCCGCGCCTCATGCGGCCTGCTCCGCCGCTCGTTGGCGGGCGTGCAGGTCGCGTCGCGCGGCGCGCAGGTCGGCGCGGCGCTGCTTGCGCGCCCGCTTGACCTCGCGACGCATCTCGAAGCGGATGCGGTGGCGCACCTCCGGGCTCAGTGCCCGGCGCAGGCCGGCGGCGAGCGTGGTCGCCTGCACCGCGGTCTCGCGCAGCACCATGTCGGCGAAGACCGGCGCCGGGAGCATCGGGGCGGAGGGAGCGTCCTCGGCCTCGCGCTCGTCCGGGACGTCCTCGCCCAGGTGCGTGATGAGGTACTCCGTCTGCTCGGCGCGCACCTGCGGCACCGGTCGGGTGGCCAGCGTCTGCTCCAGGTGCAGCAGGCGGTCGAGCACCACCGCGGACTCGGCGTCGGTGCGGGCCAGGGTGCGTCGGGTGGTGACCACGACGACGGCCAGGGCGGCCAGCAGGAGGAGCAGCAGCGCGGCGACGGTGCCCAGCACCGCCAGGACCGCCCACGCGGGCGCGCTCCACTCCTCGCTCATGGGCCAGAACCCTACCTGCCGCGGATGAGCCGCCGAACCCGCTCCCACCGCTCCTTGATCGCGCTCTCCGCGCCGATCTCCTTGGGGCGGTAGTAGCGGGCGTCGGCCACCACGTCGGGTGCGTACTGCTGCTCGGCGACGCCGAACGGCTCGTCGTGGCTGTAGGTGTACGTCGACCCGTGGCCGAGCTTCTTCGCGCCGCTGTAGTGGGCGTCGCGCAGGTGCGCCGGCACCGGCCCGATCTTGCCCGCCCGCACGTCGGCCGAGGCCTCGGCCAGCGCCGTGGTGACCGCGTTGGACTTGGGCGCGACCGCCAGCGCGATCGTGGCGTGGGCGAGGTTGAAGGCCGCCTCGGGCATGCCGATGAGCTGGACGGCCTGGGCGGCCGCCACGGCAGTGGTGAGTGCCGACGGGTCGGCGAGTCCGATGTCCTCGCTCGCGAGGATCACCAGCCTGCGCGCGATGAAGCGTGGGTCCTCCCCCGCCTCCATCATCCGGGTCAGGTAGTGCATGGCGGCGTCGGCGTCGGAGCCGCGCACGGACTTGATGAAGGCGCTCGTCACGTCGTAGTGCTGGTCGCCCTGCCGGTCGTAGCGCACCGCCGCCTGGTCCACGGCCGTCTCAGCCGTCTCCAGGTCGATCTCCTCCAGACCCCGGCCGGCCGCGGCACCGGCCGCGGCCTCGAGGTAGGTCAGCGACCGACGTGCGTCTCCCCCGGCCAGACGCACCAGGTGGGTGGCGGCCTCCTCGGTGAGGGTGAAGCGCCCCGCCAGGCCACGCTCGTCGGCCAGGGCCTGGTCGACCACCCGGCGTACGTCGTCGTCGTCGAGGGACTCCAGGCGCAGCAGCAGGCTGCGCGAGAGCAGGGGGGAGATGACGGAGAAGAAGGGGTTCTCGGTCGTCGCCGCGACGAGGGTGACCCAGCGGTTCTCCACGCCCGGAAGCAACGCGTCCTGCTGGGCCTTGGAGAAGCGGTGGACCTCGTCGACGAACAGCACCGTCTCCCGCCCGCCCTGGACGAGCTCGTGGCGCGCGGACTCGATGGCCGCGCGCACCTCCTTGACCCCGGCGCTGACCGCGGAGACCTCGACGAACCGGCGGTCGGTCTGCCGGCTGACGATCGAGGCGATCGTGGTCTTGCCGGTGCCCGGGGGCCCCCAGAGCAGCAATGAGAGCGAGCGCTGGTCCTCGATGAGCTGGCGCAGCGGGGAGCCGGGCTCGCGCAGCTGCGGCTGCCCGACCAGCTCGTCGAGGGTGCGCGGGCGCATGCGAACCGCCAACGGCGCCGAGGCGGTGGTGTTGGCGGAGAGCGAACCGCCGCCCCCGGTGGGTGCACCGGGGGCGGCGAACAGTCCTTCGTCCATGACTGGCTGGGCAGAGGCGTCGGTCAGGCCGAGACCATCTGCTGGGAGTCCAGGTCGAACCACTGCTTGTCGTAACCGGGGTTGGTGCCGACCGGCTGCGGCGTGACCGCGGGGTCGGGGCTGCCCTGACGGTCGACACCGAGCAGCCCGGAGGTCACCGGCGTGGCCGGATGACGCCCGATCTCGCCGGCGAAGTGGCAGGCGACCTTGTGGCGCGGGCCGATCTGCAGCAGCGGCGGCTCGACCTTGGCGCAGATCTCCTGGGCCATGGGGCAGCGCGTGCGGAACCGACAGCCCGAGGGCGGGTTGATCGGGCTGGGCACGTCGCCCTCGAGGCGGATGCGCTCTCGTCGGCCGTGGCCGGCCTGCTTGATGTCGGGCACCGCCGAGAGCAGGGCCTGGGTGTAGGGGTGGTGGGCGTGGTTGTAGATGCTCTCGCGGTCCGCGATCTCGACGATCTTGCCGAGGTACATCACCGCGACCTCGGGGCAGAAGTGCCGCACCACGGCCAGGTCGTGGGCGATGAAGAGGAACGCGATGTCGAACTCCTGCTGGAGGTCCTGGAGCAGGTTGATCACCTGCGCCTGGATCGACACGTCGAGCGCGGAGACCGGCTCGTCGGCCACCAGCAGCTTGGGGTTCAGCGTCAGGGCGCGGGCGATGCCGATGCGCTGGCGCTGACCGCCGGAGAACTCGTTGGGGTAGCGGTTGTAGTGCTCGGGGTTGAGGCCGACGACCTCGAGCAGCTCCTGGACCCGCGGCAGCACCTTGTTCTTCGGCACCACGTTGTGGACCTCCAGCGGCGCCCCCACGATCGCGCCCACGGTGTGCCGCGGGTTCAGCGAGGTGTAGGGATCCTGGAAGATCATCTGCACGTCACGGCGCAGCGGCTTCAGCTCGCGGTTGGACATCCGGGCGATGTCCTGCTGCTTCTCACCGAACCGCATCGACCCGCCGGTCGGCGTGTAGAGCCGGGTGATGAGGCGACCGGTCGTGGACTTGCCGCAGCCGGACTCCCCCACCAGGCCCAGCGAACCGCCGCGGGGCACCTGGAAGGAGATGCCGTCGACGGCCTGGACGTGGCCGATGGTGCGGCGGACCAGGCCCGAGGACTTCACCGGGAAGTACATCTTCAGGTTGTCCACGCTGAGCACCGGCTCGGCGTCGGGGTCGAGCTCGGTGGGCGCGTGGCCGGTCTGCGCGAGCTGGGCGAAGGTGAGCTTCTGCTCCTCGTTGCTGGCAGACAGCTCCTCGCCCTCGGTGACCGCCGGGTTCTCGGGGTCGTGCGGAGGGTGGTTGACGTCCGTCATCAGGTCAGTTCTCCTCGAGCAGCTCGGGGGCGATCACGGGGAGCACCTCGGTCTCGAACACACCCACCGGGTCGGCGAGGTGGCAGCGGTTGAGGTGCCCGGCCCCGGTCGGACCGGCGGTCAGCGGCGGCAGCTCGGTGACGCACTTGTTGCCCGCCACCTTGTCGACGTGGGCGCAGCGGGGGTGGAACGCGCAGCCGCTCGGCGGGTCGAGCAGGCTCGGCGGGTTGCCGGGGATGGGCACCAGCTTGGAGGCGGTGTCGCCGTGGACGTCCGGCACGCTGGAGAGCAGGCCCCAGGTGTAGGGCATCTGCGGGCGCGTCAGGACCTCCTTGGCCGGGCCCTTCTCGACCCCGCGGCCGCCGTACATCACCAGGATGTCGTCGGCCATCTCCGCGATGACGCCGAGGTCGTGGGTGATGATGATGACCGCGGAGTTGAACTCGCGCTGCAGGTCCTGCAGCAGGTCGAGGATCTGGGCCTGCACCGTGACGTCGAGCGCGGTGGTGGGCTCGTCGGCGATGAGCAGCTTCGGGTCGTTGATGAGCCCCATCGCGATCATCGCGCGCTGGCGCATGCCACCGGAGAACTGGTGCGGGAAGTCGTCGACACGTCGGTCCGGCTGCGGGATGCCGACCCGGTCCAGCATCTCGATCGCCTTGCGCCGCGCCTCGCGCTTGGAGGCCTTGGGGTGATGCACGAGGTAGGCCTCGGCCAGCTGCGAGCCCACCTTGTAGAAGGGGTGCAGAGCGGCGAGCGCGTCCTGGAAGATCATCGCCACCTCCTTGCCCCGCAGCTTGCGCAGCTTGGACTCACCGAGGCCCACGACCTCCTGGCCGCCCACCTTGATGGAGCCGGTGATGCGGGCGGTACGCATGTCGTGGAGGCCGAGCACGGCCATCGACGACACGGACTTGCCCGAGCCGGACTCCCCCACGATGCCCAGGGTCTTGCCCTGCTCCACGGTGTAGCTGAGGTCGGTGACCGCGTTGACCAGGCCGTCCTCGGTGGGGAACTTGACCGTCAGGTCCTCGACGACGAGGAACGGGTCACTCACGACAGCCTCACTCTCGGGTCGAGGACGCTGTAGAGCAGGTCCACGAGCAGGTTGGACAGGATCAGCGCGACGGCCGCGAACAGCGCGGTCGCCTGCACGATCGGCAGGTCCTTCTGGCCAACGGCCAGCAGGGCCCACAGGCCGATCCCGTCGATGTCGAAGATCTTCTCGGTGAAGATGGTGCCGGCCAGCAGGGTGCCGAAGTCGATGCCGAAGATCGTCACGACCGGCACCAGGGCGGCGCGCAGCGCGTGCTTGTAGACCACCTCGCGCTGCGGCAGGCCCTTGGCCTTGGCGGTGCGGACGTAGTCCTCGCTCAGCGCCTCGACCATGGCGCCACGGGAGTATCGGGTGTACTGGGTGCACCCGAAGATGCCCAGGCAGATCCAGGCCAGTGCCAGGCCGCCCACCCAGCCCGAGGGACTCTCGGTGAACGGCACGTAGCCGGGGTTGCCGATGAACGGCGCCTCGAAGAGCACCGAGAAGTACAGGAAGGTCAGCAGGGCGAAGAGGTAGTAGGGCACCGAGCTCAGCACGAGGAAGCTGGAGACCAGCGACTTGTCGGCCACGGTGCCTCGTCGTCTCGCGGCGGCCACGCCCAGGGGCACGCCGAGGAGGAGGTAGAGGAAGGCGCCGCCGATGGCGACGGAGAAGGTCGCCGGCAGCCGGCCCTTCATCTCGTCCCAGACCGGCTTGCCGTTCTTGTACGACAGGCCCAGGCAGGGCGCGTCGCAGCGGGTGGTCTGGCTCGCGATCGTGATGTCGCGGCCGGTGAAGATGCCCCCGACGTACTCCGGGAACTCGGTGTACCACGCGTTGTTGTAGCCGAGCTCCTCGGTGAAGACCTCGAGCTTGGCCGGCGTGCAGCGCTGGGATGTCTTGGTGTCACAGATCGCGCGCGCGGGCTCGCTGGGGCCGTACCAGAAGAGCAGGAAGATCGACAGCGACACCAGCAGCATCACGACGATGCCGGCGAGCAGCCGCTTGACGATGTAGGCGAACATCGCAGGTCTCCTTGTGGGAGTGGCGGGGTGGACGAGGGGGCCAGGGGGCCGGGTGGGCCGGTGGCCCGGCGGGGAAGGACCCCCGGGGACGAGTCCCCGGGGGTCCCCCGCGATGGGGTGGGTGCCCCCGCCACGATCGGTGGGGACACCCGGAACCGTCAGTGGTTCAGGGAGCGCTGAGCGCTCACTGCATCACGAAGACGTTCTTGTAGTTCGGCGCGCCCAGGGCCTCGTCACCCGAGGGGTTGCCGATCTTCGAGCCGAAGGTGAACAGGTTGTTGTAGTAGTTCACCGGGATGGCCGGGAAGAACTCGGTCATGATCTTCTCGTCGATGTCACCCCACGCCTCGGCCTGCTCCTCGATCGGCATGTTCGGGACCTCCGCGATCATGTCGTTGATCGAGGGCTCGTCGAAGCCACCGGTGTTGTAGGTGGCGCCACCGCGGAACAGCGACGGGATGAAGGTCGAGCCCGAGGGCCAGTCCGAGCACCAGTTCACGCCACGGACGGTCAGGCTCTTGTTGAGCTTGTCGTCGGGGTTGGTCCAGGTGGAGTACGGCGACTCCTGGACCGGCGTGTACTTGACCGTGAAGCCGGCCTCCTCGAGGCCCTTCTGGGCGACCTTCGCGCCGGCGACGGCCAGCGGGTCGGGCTCGTAGTAGATGGCGGAGTACAGCGGCTCGACCTCGGACTCCGCGAGGAGCTCCTTGGCCTTCTCCGGGTCGTAGCTGAACGCCTCACCGTCGACGAAGTAGTCCGGCTTGCCGGCCATGCCCGGGGGCATGATCGAGTTCGCCTGGACGCGGGTCACGCCGGGCACCTGGCCGGTGGCGGCCCAGACGTCCTCGTAGGGGTAGCCGTAGGCGATCGCCTTGCGGAAGGCCAGGTCGGTCTTCTCGTAGTCCGGGTACAGGAAGCCGGTGCACTGCGCCGACTGCTGGACCAGGCGGTCACCCAGGGTGTCGAGCGCCTTCTGGTAGCTCGACGCCGAGAGGTCGTTGGAGATCGCGGTCTGCGACTCGGTGTTGTCCGACAGCATGATCTGGTCGGTCTGGTCCGGGTCGGCGTTGAACTTGAAGATGAACTTGTCGGCGTACTGGTGGCGCGCCGGGTCCGACTCGGGGTCCCACTGGTCGTTCTTGACCAGGACGAGCTCGTCCTGGGCCTTGAAGGACTCGACCTTGTAGGGGCCGTTGGACATGATGTTCTGGCCGTAGGCCGGCGGGTTGGAGGCCTTGCCCAGCGGGGCGGGGCCGATCGCCATGAAGGCGCCCCAGTAGTCCATGTCGGGGAACGACTTGGACATGTTGATGGTGACGGTGTTGGCGTCGTTGTCGAACTCCACACCCTCCCACTCGGTCCAGTCGGTGTCCTTGTCGGTGTAGGGACCCTCGAACTCGTCCGCACCGGCGAAGAACTGGGTGGAGTACTCGGTGCCCGGGCCGCCGGGGAAGGCGGTGGAGTCCATCGAGCGGGCGATGCCGAAGGCGACCTCCTCGGCCGTGATCGGCGAGCCGTCCTCCCAGCTGGCGTTGTCGCGCAGCTGGAAGGTCCACTGGGTGTAGTCGTCGTTGGGCTGCCCCAGGTCGACCGCGAGGTCGGGGACCAGGGTGGCGTTGCCGTCGGAGTCGACGCGGTACTGGGTCAGCGAGCGGCTGGTGAGCGCCTGCTGGATCGAGTTTCCGGTCACGGACCACCCGTTGGTGGGGTCCAGGTCGTCCGGGCCGTAGTCACCGGGAAGGAACACCGTGATGGTGCCACCCGACTCGGCGCCCTCGACCTCGGGCGCGGGGCCCTCGGCGTTGGGGTCCTTGTCCTTGCCTGCGTCGGTCTCCCCGAAGGAGCCCTCGGTGCCCTCGCCGGGCCCGTCTCCGGATCCACAGGCGGCCAGGGCCAGGAGCGAGGCAACGGCGAGCGCTGCCAGCGGCTTGGTCCGTCTCATGTCTGGCATTTCCTTTCTGGTGCGCACCCGGGAAGGCTTTCCCGGGCGACGTTTGGGGGGTGTCCCGCTCAGCGGCGGGTCTTGGGGTCGAGGGCGTCGCGCAGCGCGTCTCCGAGGAGGTTGAGCGCCAGCACGAGCAGCACGATCCCGATCAGGGGCTGGTAGAGGTAGAGCGGATAGGTCTCGAAGAACGAGATGCCCTGGTTGAGCGTCTGGCCCCACGAGGGACGCGTCGTCACACCGATGCCGAGAAAGGCCAGCCCGGCCTCGGCCGAGACGAAGGCGGGGAGCATCAGCGAGGAGGCGACCACGATCGGCGCCACCAGGTTGGGCAGCAGCTCCTTGATGAGCAGGCGACCGGTGGGCATGCCCATCACCCGGGCGGCCTGCACGAACTCGCGCTCACGCAGCGAGAGCACCTCACCGCGGATCAGGCGGGCCACCGACATCCAGCCGAAGCCGGCGAGCACGCCGATCAGCGCCACGACCTGCACGGTGGCGTAGTTGGGCGAGTCACGGAACCGCTCGTTGATGATCGGTGCGATCGTCAGCGCCGCCAGGATGAAGGGCAGCGTGAGGAAGAAGTCGGTGACGAAGGTGAGGAACCGGTCCACGGCCCCGCCGAGGAAGCCGCCGAGCAGACCGAGCGTCACGCCGAGCAGCATTGCGAGGATCGTCGCGATCGCCGCGATCTGCAGGGAGTTCTGCGCACCCTCGAGCCAGAAGGCGAGGTTGTCGGTGGCCGTGCGCGGCGCGATCCCGAAGGGGTGCTCCATCGTCAGCGAGCCGTACGGCGGGCCGTACTCGGCCTTCGGCGTCAGGTCCAGGTTGAGGAACTGGGACGGAAGCACCGTCTCGGTCGAGACCCCGAAGAGCTTCTGCAGCGGACCCGCGAACACCGCGATGCCGACGAAGAAGAGGACCACGGCCATGCAGACCAGGGCGATCTTGTCCCGCAGCAGTCGACCCATCGCGATGCGCATGGGGGACTTGCCCGTGATGGTGCGTCCCTTGGTCCCCGGGTCCTCGCCCTTCGGCTCGTCGCTCAGGTGCCCCAGGGTCTCGGGGCCGGCGGTCTCTGCCGACATGCTCTCCCCATCAGTCCAGCCAGCCGAGGGTCTCCCGGCCGCACGCCTGCGGCGCGCCGAGCGCGACTCTATGTGACCCCTGTCCCGAGGACGATCACCTCGCGGTAACGATCCGGACACGGCAACGGCGGCGCCGCAACCGGGTTTCACCGGTCGGGACGCCGCCGCAGGAAGGCTCGTGCCTCAGGACTCCGCCGGGACGTCCTGCGCCGGCTTCGCGTCCACACCGGCCTCCTTGCGCTGCTCGGGCGTGATGGGTGCCGGAGCCGCCGTCAGCGGGTCGTAGCCGCCCCCGGACTTGGGGAAGGCGATGACCTCACGGATCGAGTCCGTGCCTGCCAGCAGCGCGACGATGCGGTCCCAGCCGAAGGCGATGCCGCCGTGCGGGGGCGCACCGAACTTGAAGGCGTCGAGCAGGAAGCCGAACTTCTCCTGCGCCTCCTCCTCGCCCAGGCCCATGACGGAGAAGACCCGCTTCTGCACGTCCTCGCGGTGGATACGGATCGACCCGCCGCCGATCTCGTTGCCGTTGCAGACGATGTCGTAGGCCCAGGCGAGCGCGTCGCCGGGGCTGTCGTCGAAGGAGTCGACGTCCTTGGGGCTGGTGAAGGCGTGGTGCACGGCCGTCCAGGCGCCGGCGCCGACGGCCACGTCGCCGCTGGCGACCGCGTCCGAGGCCGGCTCGAACAGCGGCGCGTCGACCACCCAGAGGAAGGACCAGGCGTCCTCGTCGATCAGGCCGCAGCGGCGGCCGATCTCCAGGCGGGCCGCACCGAGCAGGCCACGGCTGGACTTGACCGGCCCCGCGGCGAAGAAGATGCAGTCACCGGGCTGGGCGCCCACGTGGGCGGCGAGGCCGGCCTTCTCCTCGTCGGTGATGTTCTTGGCGACCGGTCCCCCGAGCTCCCCGTCCTCGCCCACGAGGACGTAGGCCAGGCCCTTGGCGCCACGCTGCTTGGCCCACTCCTGCCAGGCGTCGAGCTGCTTGCGCGGCTGGCTGGCGCCCCCGGGCATGACCACGGCACCGACGTACGGCGCCTGGAACACGCGGAACGGGGTGTCCTTGAAGTAGTCGGTGCACTCGACGAGCTCCTGGCCCATGCGCAGGTCGGGCTTGTCGGAGCCGTAGCGGGCCATCGCCTCGGCGTAGGTCATCCGGGGCAGCGGGGTCGGGACCTCGTGGCCGATCAGCGCCCACAGCGCCGAGAGGATCTCCTCGGCCAGGGCGATCACGTCGTCCTGCTCGACGAAGGACATCTCGATGTCGAGCTGGGTGAACTCCGGCTGACGGTCGGCGCGGAAGTCCTCGTCGCGGTAGCAGCGCGCGATCTGGAAGTAGCGCTCCATGCCGCCGACCATGAGCAGCTGCTTGAACAGCTGGGGGCTCTGCGGCAGGGCGTACCAGCTGCCGGGCTTCAGGCGCGCGGGCACCAGGAAGTCACGGGCACCCTCGGGGGTGCTGCGGGTCAGGGTCGGGGTCTCCACCTCGACGAAGTCGTGTCGGTCCAGCACGTCGCGTGCGGCCTTGTTGACCTTGCTGCGCAGGCGCAGCGCGGCGTTCGGCCCGGGACGGCGCAGGTCGAGGTAGCGGTGCTTGAGGCGCGCCTCCTCGCCGACCTCGACGTGCTCGGAGATGGGGAAGGGCAGCGGCGCGGCGGCGCTGAGCACCTCCACCTCGCTGGCGACCACCTCGATGGCGCCGGTCGCGAGGTTGGGGTTCTCGTTGCCGTCCTTGCGGGCCACGACCTCGCCCACGACCTTGAGGCAGTACTCCGAGCGCAGCTGGTGGGCCACCTCCTCGTCGCGCACGACGACCTGGACGATGCCGGAGGCCTCGCGCAGGTCGAGGAAGGCCACCCCACCGTGATCGCGACGGTTGGCCACCCACCCGGCGAGGGTGACGGTCTGGCCGACGTGCTCGGGGCGGAGGGCCCCGGCGTCATGGGTGCGGATCACTGCTGGTTCCTTTCGGTGGTCGAGGTGCGAGCGGGGCGAGCCTCGAGCCGTGGTTGTGCGTGGGTGGGTGGGTCAGTCGGGGGTGGAGACGCGGGGACGCAGGTCCTCGGTCGGCGGGGACCAGGTCGCCGGATCGGCCTCGACCTGCTCCCCCGTGCGGATGTCCTTGACCTGGTGGGTGCCCTCCCCGTCGGTGCCGACGGCGGGGAACCAGACGTAGGGCACACCGCGGCGCTCGGCGTACCGGATCTGCTTGCCGAACTTCTGGGCGGACGCTGCGACCTCGCACGGCACCCCGCGCGAGCGCAGGGCGTGGGCCACGGCGTCGGAGGCCGCGCGGGAGTCCTCGTCGTTGACCGCGACGACCACGGCGCTGGGGACCACGCGGTCGGCCGCGAGGCCGGTGCGCGCCAGCAGCGGGACGAGGACACGGCTGACGCCGAGCGAGATGCCCACCCCGGGGTAGGTGGAGCGGCCGTCGGTGGCGAGCGCGTCGTAGCGCCCGCCGGAGCAGATCGACCCCAGGGACTCGTAGCCGTCCAGGCGCGTCTCGAAGACCGTGCCGGTGTAGTAGTCCAGGCCCCGGGCGATCGAGAGGTCCGCCTCGACCCGGACGCGGTCGGTCACCAGGTCGGCGCAGGCACGCACCAGGGCGGCGAGCTCCTCGAGTCCCTCGTCCAGCAGGGCGTGGGAGACGCCTAGGTCACGGACCTGGGCGACGAAGGAGTCGTCGGTGGCCCGGATGGTGGCCAGCGCGAGCACGCGGTCGGCCGTGGCGGCATCGACGCCGGCCTCGGCCACGAGCAGCTCGTGGACCTTCTCCACCGGGAGTTTGTCGAGCTTGTCGACCAGGCGCATGACCTCGTCGGTGGCGTCGCCCTCGGCCACCCCGAGGCCGGCGTAGAAACCCTGGATCAACTTGCGGTTGTTGACCTGCAGACGGAAGCCCGGCAGCCCGAGGCGGTCCGGGTCGGTCAGGCGGCTCAGCGCGTCGACCATCACGCGCGTGACCTCGACGTCGTGGTGGAAGGGCAGGACGTCGCGCCCGACCACGTCGATGTCGGCCTGGGTGAACTCCCGGTAGCGACCGTCCTGGGGGCGCTCGCCCCGCCAGACCTTCTGGACCTGGTAGCGACGGAACGGGAACTCCAGCTTGCCGGCGTTCTCCAGGACGTAGCGGGCGAACGGCACGGTCAGGTCGAAGTGCAGCCCGATGCCGGAGTGACCCTCCGCGGACTCCTCGTGGAGCCGGCGCAGGAGGTAGACCTCCTTGGAGGTGTCGCCCTTGCGGAGCAGCTGGTCGACCGGCTCGACGGCGCGGGTCTCGATGCCGGCGAACCCGTGCAGCTCGAAGGTCTCGCGCAGAGTGTCGATCACGCGCTGCTCGACGATGCGCTGCTGCGGCAGCAGCTCGGGGAATCCGCTCAGCGGGGTCGGCTTGGCCATGTCACAACCCCCGCGTCACGGGGCCGGTGTCGCTCTGAGCGTCGCTGTCGTCGGCGAGGTCGAGGAGGTAGGGGTTGGTCGCGCGCTCGCGGCCGATCGAGGTCTGCTCACCGTGGCCGGGCAGCACCACGACGTCGTCGGAGAGCGGCAGCACCTTGGTCGCCAGCGAGCGCAGCATCGTCGGGTGGTCGCCGCCGGGGAGGTCCGTGCGACCGATGGACCCCGCGAAGAGCAGGTCTCCGGAGAACATCACCTCGGAGACGTCGGCGCTGTCGGCGTACGGCGTGCGGAAGGTGACCGATCCGCGGGTGTGGCCCGGGGTGTGGTCGACGAGGAACTCCACCCCCGCCAGCTCGAGGGTGGCGCCGTCCCCGAGCTCCTTGACGTCGTCGGGCTCGGTCCACGCGGCGTCCTGGCTGCCGAGCAGCTGGGGCAGCATGCGGCGCATGTCGGTGGAGATGCCGGCCAGCGGGTCGGCCAGCAGGTGGCGGTCCTCGGGGTGGATCCACGCGGTGGCGTCATAGGCTCCGGCGACCGGCGTGACGCACCACATGTGGTCGAGGTGACCGTGGGTCACCAGCACCGAGACCGGCTTCAGCCGGTGCTCACGGACGACCTCGGCGACACCGGAGGCGGCGTCCTTCCCGGGGTCGACGACCACGCACTCCTGCCCGGGGCCGGTGGCCACGACGTAGCAGTTGGTGCCCCAGGGACCTGCGGGGAAGCCGGCGATCAACACCCGGCAACCCTAGCGATGAGGACGGGCAGGGCCGAACCGAGATCCTCCGCATGACTAGCATGGGTGCCTGCCGCGGCCCAGGGCCGCGCTGTGCCGCTGACCACACTGCCCCCGCGAGGGCACCGAACACCAGGGACGAGCCGTGACGAGCCACGAGTGGGGCCGGGTCGACAGCGACGGGACCGTGTACGTGAGGACCGCCGACGGCGAACGTTCCGTGGGGCAGTACCCCGAGGGCACGCCCGAGGAGGCGCTCGCCTTCTACACCGAGCGGTACGCCGCGCTCGCCTTCGAGGTCGAGCTGCTCGAGAAGCGCATCAACTCCGGTGTCATGAGCCCGGAGGAGGCCGCCGAGTCGGTGAAGACGGTCGCGGGTCAGGTCGAGGGCGCCAACGCCGTCGGCGACCTCGCGTCGCTGACCGGCCGTCTCGACGCCCTGGCCCCGGTGATCGCCACCCAGCGCGAGGCTCGCAAGGCCGAGAAGGCCGCCAAGCAGGCCGAGGCCAAGGCGGCCAAGGAGAAGGTCGTCGCCGAGGCCGAGAAGATCGCGGAGGGCTCCGACTGGCGCGGGGGCGCCAACCGCCTGCGCGACCTGCTGGACCAGTGGAAGAAGATCCCCCGCATCGACCGCGCCGGGGACGACGCCCTGTGGCGCCGCTTCTCCACCGCCCGCACCACCTACACCCGCCGCCGCAAGGCGCACTTCGCCGAGGTCAACGAGCAGCGCGAGGGAGCACGCGTGATCAAGGAGCGGCTGGCCAAGGAGGCCGAGGCGCTCGCCGACTCCACCGAGTGGGGTCCGACCGCGGGCCGCTACCGCGACCTGATGAAGCAGTGGAAGGCGGCCGGTCCCGCGCCCAAGGACGTCGACGACGCGCTGTGGAAGCGGTTCCGGGGTGCGCAGGACGCCTTCTTCGGCGCCCGCGACGCCGAGAACGCCAAGCTCGACGAGGAGTTCGCCGCCAACGCCGAGGTCAAGGAGGCTCTCCTCCTGGAGGCCGAGGCACTCCTGCCCTCCCTGGAGGGCGAGGGGGCCGACCTCGAGGCCGCCAAGCGTGCGTTCCGCGACATCGCCGACCGCTGGGACGCCGCCGGCAAGGTGCCGCGCTCGCGGATGAAGGAGCTCGAGGGCCGCATCCGCAAGGTCGAGAACGTCATCCGCGACCTCGAGCAGGAGCAGTGGCGCCGCTCGGACCCGGAGAAGTCCGCCCGCGCCGACGACATGGTCAGCCAGCTGCAGGCCGCCATCGACAAGGTCTCCGCAGACCTGGAGAAGGCGAAGGCGGCGGGGAACGAGAAGTTGGTGAAGGAGCTCGAGGAGAACCTCTCCTCCCGCCAGGCCTTCCTCGACATGGCCAAGCGCGCCAGCGCAGATTTCGCCTGACTGACTCGACCCGCGAGGTGCGGTCTACCCCGTGACGCGGTAGGCGTCGAAGACGCCGGGCACGTTGCGCACGGCCTTGATCACGTTGTCGAGGTGCTTGGCCTCGGCCATCTCGAAGGTGAACCTGCTCTTGGCCACCCGGTCCCGGGAGGTCTGCAGGTTCGCCGACAGGATGTTCACGTGGGCGTCCGAGAGCGCCATCGTGATGTCGGAGAGCAGACGGGCGCGGTCCAGCGCCTCGACCTGGATGTTCACCAGGAAGGTCGAGGACTCCGTGGGCGCCCACTCCACCTCGAGCAGCTTCTCGGGGCGTGACTCCAGGTCACCGGCGTTGGTGCAGTCGCGGCGGTGCACCGACACTCCCCCGCCCTTGGTCACGAAGCCGAGGATCGGATCCGGCGGCACCGGGGTGCAGCACTTGGCGAGCTTGACCCACAGGTCCGAAGCGCCCTTGACCACGACGCCGGCGTCGCCGTGCGAGGCGCTGCGGCGTGAGCGACGGCCCGTGATCGTGACCGCCTCGGCGAGGTCCTCCTCGGCCCCGCCGGTGCCGCCGTGCAGGTCGATGACCTGCTTGACGACCGCCTGGGCGGAGAGGTTGTTCTCGCCGACCGCGGCGTACAGCGAGGAGACGTCGCCGAGCTTGAAGTGCTCGGCCACGAGGTTCAGCGAGTCGTGGGTGAGCAGGCGCTTGAGGGGCAGGCCCTCCTTGCGCATGAGCTTGGCGATCTGCTCCTTGCCCTGCTCGATCGACTCCTCGCGGCGCTCCTTGGTGAACCACTGCCGGATCTTGGAGCGGGCACGGTTGGACTTCACGAAGCCCAACCAGTCCTGCGAGGGCGCGGCCGTCGGCGACTTGGAGGTGAAGACCTCCACCACGTCGCCGTTGTCGAGGGTGGACTCCAGCGGCACCAGACGACCGTTGACGCGGGCGCCGATGGTGCGGTGACCGACCTCGGTGTGGACGGCGTAGGCGAAGTCCACCGGCGTCGATCCCGAGGGCAACGCGATCACGTCGCCGCGCGGGGTGAAGACGTAGGTCTCCGCGCGGTTGATCTCGAAGCGCAGCGACTCCAGGAACTCGCCCGGGTCCTCGACCTCGTTCTGCCAGTCCAGCAGCTGCCGGACCCAGCTCATGTCGCCCGAGCCGGTGTCGGCACGCTTCTCGGTGTCGACGCCGTTGCGGCCGTCCTCCTTGTACTTCCAGTGCGCGGCGACGCCGTACTCGGCGCGACGGTGCATCGCGAAGGTCCGGATCTGCATCTCCACGGCCTTGCCCTGCGGGCCGATCACGGTGGTGTGCAGCGACTGGTACATGTTGAACTTCGGCATCGCGACGTAGTCCTTGAAACGCCCCAGCACCGGGTTCCAGCGCGAGTGCAGGACGCCGAGCACCGCGTAGCAGTCGCGGTCGTCGTCGACGAGGACCCGGATGCCGACCAGGTCGTAGATGTCGGAGAACTCCCGGCCCCCCAGGATCATCTTCTGGTAGATCGAGTAGTAGTGCTTGGGCCGGCCGGTGACCTTGGCCTTGATGCGGGCCTCGCGCAGGTCGTTCTCGACCTGGCTGATGACCTCGGCCATGAACTGGTCGCGCGAGGGAGCGCGTTCGGCGACCATCCGCACGATCTCGTCGTAGATCTTGGGGTGCAAGGTGGCGAACGCCAGGTCCTCCAGCTCCCACTTGATGGTGTTCATACCGAGCCGGTGGGCCAGCGGCGCGTAGATGTCCAGGGTCTCCCGCGCGGTGCGCTCCTGGCTCTTCTGCGGGACGAAGCGCAGCGTGCGCATGTTGTGCAGACGGTCGGCCAGCTTGATGACGAGGACCCGGATGTCGCGCGACATCGCCACGATCATCTTGCGGATCGTCTCGGCCTGCGCGGAGTCGCCGTAGACGACCTTGTCGAGCTTGGTCACCCCGTCGACGAGCTGTGCGACCTCCTCACCGAAGTCGGCGGTGAGCTGCTCGAGGGTGTACGGCGTGTCCTCGACCGTGTCGTGCAGCAGGGCCGCCACCAGCACCGGCTCGGTCATGCCGATCCCCGCCAGGATCGTGGTCACGGCCAGCGGGTGGGTGATGTAGGGGTCGCCGCTCTTGCGCAGCTGCGTGGCGTGCAGCTCCTCCGCGGTGGCGTAGGCGCGCTCGAGCAGCGCGAGGTCGGCCTTCGGGTGGTTGGCGCGCACTGCTCTGAACAGCGGCTCGAGCACCGGGTTGTGGGTCTGGGTCTTGGTGCCCATCCGAGCGAGGCGGGCGCGCATGGAGCGCGCCGAGGGCGTCGTGGACTCACCGCTGCGCTCGGCGGAGGCGGCCCGGTCTGGGCGACGCGGCGGGACCCGCGGTCCGGACGGTGCGGTGCGCTCCTCGCTCATCTGGTCAGTCTAGTGGCGAGCGGTCGACGTCAGTCGACGGTCAGCAGACTCGTGACCTCGACGTCCCCGAGCGCAGCGCGCCAGGGCAGGAAGGCGAGGTCCATGAGCACGGCGACCCCGACGACCACGGCGCCGCAGGCCTGCACGAGCTCGGCCGTCGCGCGGGCGGTGCCGCCGGTCGCGAGCACGTCGTCGACCAGGAGCACCCGGTCCCCGGGCCGGACCGCGTCGCGGTGCAGCTCCAAGGTGGCCGAGCCGTACTCCAGGTCGTAGGAGACCGCGTGGGTCTCGCGGGGCAGCTTGCCGGCCTTGCGGACGGGCACGAAGCCGGCCCCCAGGGCGAGCGCCACCGGAGGGGCGAGGATGAAGCCGCGTGCCTCCATCCCGACCACGGCGTCGACGCGGGACGAGCCGGACTCGTCGAGGCCGGCGGTGGTCAGGCCCGCCACGACCGCGGCCAGACCCGCGGGGTCGGAGAGGACGGGGGTGATGTCCTTGAACACCACCCCCGGCTCCGGGTGGTCGGGGATGTCGAGGACGAGCCGGGCGAGAACCTCGCGCGCCGCCTCGAGCGCCCCCGCACTCATCGCTGCGACGGCGGCTCGACGCCCGGGTCGTTGTGGATGGGCATGTCGTCGGCGAAGTTCGGCACCGAGGCGTAGGGGTCGGCCGCGGCACGCTGGCGGGCCTTGGCCCGCTTCTCGGCCAGCTTGACCTCGTCCTCGGTGTTCTTCAGGTCCACCAGCAGCGGGGTGGCGATGCAGACCGAGGAGTAGGTTCCGGCCGCCATGCCGACGAACAGCGCCAGGGCCAGGTCCTGCAGCGAGGAGCCACCGAGCTGGATCGCCCCGACGTAGAGGATCGCGCCGACCGGCAGCAGCGCCACGAGCGAGGTGTTGACCGAGCGCACCAGGGTCTGGTTGACGGCCAGGTTGGCGGCCTGACGGTAGCTCTTGCGCGACTCGCGCATCGCCTCGGTGTTCTCGCGGACCTTGTCGAAGACGACGACGGTGTCGTAGAGCGAGAAGGCGAGGATCGTCAGGACGCCGGTGACGGTGGCCGGGGTGACCTCGAAGCCGGTGAAGGCGTAGACGCCGACGGTGATGATGACGTCGTGGGCCAGGGCGACCAGCGCGGCGACCGACATCTTCCACTCGCGGAAGTAGGCCCAGATGAACAGGACGACCAGGACGATGAAGACGGCCAGGCCGATCAGCGCGCGCTCGGCGATCTGACGTCCCCAGGAGGCCCCGATGTCCTCCTGGGAGAGGTCGTCGGCGCTGACGTTCGCCGTCGCGACGATCGCCTCGGTGACGACCGCGGCGTCCTCGAGGCTCAGCGGCTCGACCTGGATCTGGACAGCGTCGTCACCGGCCGTGCTCACGATCGGGTTGCTCGCCCCCTCGACCCCGGAGTCGAGGACCGCCTGCCGCAGGGCGTCGGCGTCGTCCTGGGTGGCCGAGGCGACGGGCACGCGGTACTGGGTGCCACCGGTGAACTCGATGCCGAGGTTGAGGCCCTTGTAGGACAGCCCGAACACGGCGATGGCGATGAGCACGGCCGAGACGGCGTACAGGACCAGGCGACGGGCGACGAAGTCGATCCCGCGCTGACCGCTGTGCAGGTCGTTGCCGAGCTGTGCGAACCGGCCCATCAGGCGTTCCCTCCGGTGGCGGTGCGCGCGACACCGAGCGTCTCGGGGCTCAGGCCCGACAGGCGGTGCCCCTTGTTGAAGAAGCGGTACTTGGCCAGCCACGAGACCATCGGGTGGGTGAACCAGAAGAACACCACCAGGTCGATGATCGTGGTCAGGCCCAGCGCGAACGCGAAGCCCTTCACCACGCCGGCGGCGAAGATGTAGAGCACCACCGCCGCGAGCAGCGAGACCGCGTCGGCGGCCAGGCAGGTGTTGCGGGCGCGCTTCCAGCCGGCCTCGACGGCGACCTTCATCGACTTGCCGATGCGCATCTCGTCACGGATGCGCTCGAAGTAGACGATGAAGGAGTCCGCGGTGATGCCGACGGCCACGATGATGCCGGCGATGCCGGGCAGCGTGAGCGTGAAGTTCGCGGTCTCGCTGAGCAGCAGCACCATGGCGTAGGTGATGCCGGCGGCCACGAACAGCGAGGCGACCACCACCGTGCCCAGGCCGCGGTAGTAGAGCAGGCAGTAGAGCATGACGATCGCCAGGCCGATGCCGCCGGCGGTCAGACCCGCGCTGAGCTGGTCGCCAGCCAGCGAGGGTCCGATCGTCTCGACCAACGGCTGGTCCTCGAAGGCGATCGGCAGCGAGCCGTACCGCAGGCTGGTGGCCAGGCTGTTGGCGGTGGTCTCGTTGAAGTCACCGCTGATCTGGGCGTTGCCGTCGAGGATGCGGCCCTCCATCGTGGGGGCCGAGAGCACCTGGCCGTCCAGCACGATCGCGAACTGCTTCTCGGTGCCGACCAGCGCGTTGGAGATGTCGGCGAAGACCTCGGTGCCCTCACCGTCGAAGGAGAGCGTCACCACGTAGTTGACCTGCTGCTGCGGGATCGCGGCGCCGGCGTCGTCGAGCGAGGTGCCCTCGATCATCGCCGGGGACAGCAGGTAGGCGATGCCGTCCTCGTCGCAGGTGATCAGCGGCGTGGCCGGGTCGTCGCCCATGACCGACGACGCTCCCTGCTGGCAGCCGCCGCTGGCCTGGAACTGGCTGAACGCGTCGACGCAGGCCGTCGTCGGGTTGTCGATCCACGACAACGGCTCGGCGGTCGTCTCGTCGTCGGCCGCGGCGGCGATGCAGGCGTCGTACGGCGACTGCTGCCCGCTGCCGTTGCCGTTGCGGTTGCCGTTCGTGTTGCCGTTCGTGTTGCCGTCACCCTGGTCCTCGGAGCCGTCTGCGCCGTCCGCACCGTCACCCTGGGTGTCGGAGAGCCGGGCCCAGGCGCCGAGCGCAGCACGGTTGTTGCTGCCCTGGCTCTGGTCCCCGTCCTGGTCCCCGTCCTGGCCCCCGTCCTGGCCCTCGTCCTGCGGGAGGGTCGTCGAGGGGTCGATCTGGATGCCCTCGGGCAGGCCGCTGGTGGTCGCGCAGCGGCCGTCCACGGTGGAGCACGCGACCAGGCGGAACCGCAGCTGCGCGGTGCGCTGCACGGTCTCGATCAGGTTGCGGGCGTTCTCGCCCGGGATCTCCACGACGATCTCGTTGCCACCCTGGGTGGTCACCTCGGCCTCGGCGACACCGGAGCCGTTGACACGGTCGTCGATGATCTGACGAGCCTGGTCGAGCGCCTCCTCACCGGGGTCGCCCTCGGCGCGCAGCGTGATGCTGGTGCCGCCCTGGAGGTCCAGGCCGAGGGTGGGCTTCCAGGTGCCGGCCAGTGCGACCAGGCCGTAGGCGATCGCCATGACCAGGAAGAACACCACGAGGGTGCGGCCCGGTCGGGCGGTCTTGCGTGCCATCTGCGTCAGTTCTCCTCCGGGGCGGGCGTGTGCCCCTCCCCTGGCTCGTCGACCCGTCGACCGACCGCCCCGCGCGCGACCTTGATGGTCACGCCCGGCGCGATCTCGACACGGATCGTCTCCTCGTCGATCTCGGTGAGCGTCCCGTAGACGCCCGAGGTCAGCATCACGTCGTCACCGACGCTCAACGCCTGCTGCATGGCCTGGAGTTCCCGCGCCCGCCGCTGCTGGGGGCGGATGGCCAGGAACCAGAACAGCACTGCGATGGCAAGGAACGGCAGGATTGCCGCGAGGTCCTGCACGACGACGTACCTCTCCGACGAGGGCGATGGTGGGCATGCGGACGCCCGGGGACGACCGCCGACGCAGTGTAGCCGTGACCTAGTCCACGTCGAACAGCCCGGGGTCGGTGCCGGCCCCCGTGTCGCCGAGTGCCCCCTCGGGGACGCCCAGGCCGAGGTGGGCCCAGGCCGCCGGGGTGGCGATCCGGCCGCGGGGGGTCCGGGCCAGGAAGCCCAGGCGCACCAGGAACGGCTCGGCCACCTCCTCGACCGTCTCCCTCTCCTCACCGACCGCCACGGCCAGGGTGGAGATGCCCACCGGTCCGCCGCCGAAGCGGCGGCACAGGGCGTCGAGGACGCCCCGGTCGAGCCGGTCCAGACCCAGCGGGTCGACCTCGTAGAGGTCCAGGGCCCGCTCGGCGACCCCGTGGGTCACCACCCCGTCCGCGCGGACCTGGGCGTAGTCGCGCACCCGACGCAGCAGTCGGTTGGCGATGCGCGGCGTGCCTCTGGAGCGGGAGGCGATCTCGGCGGCCCCCTCGGGCGTCAGCGTGACCTCCAGGAGCCGCGCCGAGCGGTGCACGATCAGGTCGAGGTCGGCGGCGTCGTAGAACTCCAGCTGGGCGGTGAACCCGAACCGATCGCGCAGGGGGCCCGGCAGCAGGCCGGCGCGGGTGGTGGCACCCACCAGGGTGAAGGGCGGGATCTCCAACGGGATCGCGGTGGCGCCCGGCCCCTTGCCGATGACGACGTCGACGCGGAAGTCCTCCATCGCCATGTAGAGCATCTCCTCCGCCGGGCGCGACATCCGGTGGATCTCGTCGATGAAGAGGACGTCGCCCTCGTTCATGCCCGAGAGGATCGCCGCGAGGTCGCCGGCGTGGGTGATCGCCGGGCCGCTGGTCAACCGCAGCGGGGCACCCATCTCGTGGGCGATGATCATCGCCAGCGTGGTCTTGCCCAGGCCAGGCGGCCCTGACAGCAGCACGTGGTCCGGCGCGCGCTCACGCAGGCGTGCGGCCTCCAGGACCAGGCCGAGCTGGTCGCGCACCCGGTGCTGGCCCACGACCTCCTCGAGGGTGCGGGGCCGCAGCGCCGCCTCCACGGCGCGCTCGTCGCCGAGGGCCTCGGGGGCCAGCAGGTGGTCGTCGTGCACGGGACTCACGCCTTGGACAGGGCTCGGAGGGCCGCGCGCAGCAGCGCCGCCACGTCGGGGGTCTCCCCCGGGCCCGGCGCGACCTCCTCGACGGCGCGGTCGGCGTCCTTGGCCGACCAGCCCAGCCCCTGCAGGCCCTGGCGGACCTGGTCGCGCCAGGGCTCCTCGGCCCGGGGCGCGGTCACGGTGCGGGAGCCCACGGGGGCTCCCAGCCGGTCCTTGAGCTCGAGGATGATCCGCTGGGCGCCCTTCTGGCCGATCCCGGGCACGCGGGTCAGGGTCTTGACGTCCTCGCCCGAGACGGCCGCACGCAGGTCGTCGGGGCTGAGCACCGCCAGCATCGCCTGCGCGAGCTTGGGGCCGACGCCGCTCGCGGTCTGCAGCAGCTCGAAGCAGGTCTTCTCGTCCTCGTCGAGGAAGCCGAACAGGGTCAGGGAGTCCTCGCGCACCACCATCGAGGTGGGCAGGGTCGCGGTCTGACCGGTGCCGACCTTCGGCGAGAGCGTGGCCAGGGTGCCCGGGGTGCACATCAGCTCCAGTCCGACACCGCCCACCTCCAGCACGGCGCTCGAGAGGGTGACGGCGGCGACGGGGCCGCGGACGAACGCGATCACGGGCGGAGACCTCCTCGGCTGCGGGCCAGGGCCTGCTCCAGGCGGGCCTGGGCGCCGCCGCGCCAGATGTGGGTGATGGCCAGCGCCAGCGCGTCGGCGGCGTCGGCCGGCTTGGGTGCGGCGTCGAGGCGCAGGATGCGGGTCACCATCGCCCCCACCTGCTGCTTGGTGGCGCGTCCGCTGCCGGACACCGCCGCCTTGACCTCGCTGGGGGTGTGCAGGGCGATGGGCAGCCCCCGACGAGCGGCGCACACCATGGCGATGCCGCTGGCCTGGGCGGTGCCCATGACGGTGCTGACGTCGGAGCGGGCGAAGACCCGCTCGACCGCCACGGCGTCGGGGCGGTGCTCCTCGATCCAGGCGTCGACGCCCTTCTCGATGCTCACCAGCCGCTCGGCGACCGGCAGCGTGGAGCTGGTGCGGATGACGTTGACGTCGACCAGGGTCAGCGGACGCCCGACCGAGCCCTCGACCACGCCCATCCCGCAGCGGGTGAGTCCGGGGTCGATGCCGAGCACTCGCACCGGCGCACCTCCCTCGTCAGCCCTCGTCAGCCCTTGTCGGTCGCAGCGATCGAACGTGTGTTCGTCTCGACTCACGCTAACCGGCGGTGCCGCGACTCGGGGTCACGACACGCGGGAGGTCACACGTCGGCCGCCTCCATGACGTCGTCGGGGATGTCGGCGTTGACGAAGACGTTCTGCACGTCGTCGAGGTCGTCGACGGCGTCGACGAGCTTGAAGACCTTCGCGGCGACGTCGGGCTCGGCCACCGGGATGTCGAGGGTCGCGACGAACTGGACCTCGGCGGAGTCGTAGTCGATCCCGGCGTCCTGCAGCGAGGTGCGCACCGCGACCACGTCGGTGGCCTCGGACTGGACCTCGAGGCTGTCACCGTGGTCCTTGACCTCCTCGGCGCCGGCGTCGAGGGTCGCCTCGAGGACGTCGTCCTCGCTGACCTCGCGCGACTCCTGCGCCTTGGGCACGACCACGACGCCCTTGCGCTCGAACAGGCGCGAGACCGAGCCGGGGTCGGCCATGGTGCCGCCGTTGCGGGTGACCGCGGTGCGGACCTCCATCGCGGCGCGGTTGCGGTTGTCGGTGAGGCACTCGACCAGCAGGGCCACGCCCTGGGGGCCGTAGACCTCGTACATGATCGTCTCGTAGTCGACGCCGCCGCCCTCGAGGCCGCCGCCGCGCTTGACCGCGGAGTCGATGTTCTTGTTGGGGACCGACTGCTTCTTGGCCTTCTGGATGGCGTCGTAGAGCGTCGGGTTGCCGGATGGGTCCGGGCCACCCATCTTCGCGGCGATCTCGATGTTCTTGATCAGCTTCGCGAACAGCTTGCCGCGCTTGGCGTCGATCGCGGCCTTCTTGTGCTTCGTGGTCGCCCACTTGGAGTGCCCGGACATGCTCTTCTCTCTGCCTCAGCTTCCTCGGACCAGGTCCACGAACAAGCCGTGCACCCGGGAGTCCTCGCCCACCTCGGGGTGGAACGAGGTGGCCATCAGGGGGCCCTGACGGACCGCGACGATCCTACCGGCGGCCGCACCCGGCGCACCCTCGTGGTCGACCCGGGCCAGCACCTCGACCCCGTCGCCCACCGACTCCACCCACGGTGCACGGATGAAGACGCCGTGCACCGGCGAGTCCAGGCCCTCGAGATCGACCGGCCCCTCGAAGGAGTCGACCTGCCGGCCGAAGGCATTGCGACGCACCGTCATGTCGATGCCGCCCAGCGTCTCCTGGCCGACCGCACCGTCGAGGACACGGTCGGCGAGCATGATCATCCCCGCGCAGGTCCCGAGCACCGGCAGCCCGGCCTCGATGCGCTTGCGCAGCGGGTCGAGCACGCCGAAGGTGCGCGCCAGCTTGGCCATCGTCGTGGACTCACCGCCGGGAACCACGAGCGCGTCGACGGAGTCGACCTCCTCGGGGCGACGCACCCGCGTGGTGGGCACGCCGAGGCGCTCCAGGGCGGCGAGGTGCTCGCGGACGTCACCCTGCAGGGCGAGCACGCCGACGATCGGTGAGGTCACCCGTCCACCCTAGGCTGGGGCCCGTGACCCGTGGACCGGTGGCCCTGCTCGCTCCCCCGCTCCTGGCGCTGACGCCCCTGCTCGCCCTGGCGGCGTGCGCCGACGAGGAGGCCCGACCCGCCGATCCGCGTCCGCTGGCCTCGGTCTCCCCGACCGCATCGGTCGGCGGGCCGGCCGCGGACACGGCGTTCGCGCCGGACGAGCCGACAGCGGCGTACCTCGCGTGGCTGGCCGCGCTGGAGGAGCAGGACGCGGCCACCGCGTGCAGGATCCAGCACCCCGAGCGCACGATCGCGCTGCGCTACGAGGCGATCCTCGTCGACCGCGCCGAGCTCGGCGACCCCTGCGTGGGCTTCGAGGCGCTGCTCTGGGAGGACCCGCTGCGCGAGTACTCCCCCACCGACGTCGAGACCACCCGGCTGACCGACGAGAAGGCGACGCTCGCGGTCACCTTCCCCGACAGCTCGGTCACCGTCGAGCTGGAGCTGCAGCGCGCAGCCTGGCGGGTGCTGTCGGAGGAGCGTCGTACGCCGTCGAGCCCCGCCTCCGCGCAGTGGGTCGACGTCTGGTGCGATCTCGAGCTCGGGTCGACGCGCGCCGACGTGGTCTCCGCGATGGGTGACCCGTCGGGCGAGTACACCGTCTCCGACGGCGGCGAGCCCCAGGTCTACTGGGCCGCGGACCAGTACGACTTCCGGGCCTATCTCGACCCGGTCGACGGCAGGGTCACCGACCTGGTCGGCGACTACGACGCGTTGTCCGCCGCCGACCGGGACCGGCTGGACTGCCCCGAGCTGCGCTGAGTCGTCACGCAGCCCGGGAGCGGTTCACCAGCCGCGCTCGGAGAGGCGGTGCGGCGCGGGGAGCTCCTCGACGTTGATGCCGACCATGGCCTCGCCCAGGCCGCGGGAGACCTTGGCGACCATCGCAGGGTCGTCGTGGAAGGTGGTGGCCTTGACGATGGCCTCGGCGCGCTGCGCGGGGTTGCCGGACTTGAAGATGCCCGAGCCAACGAAGACGCCATCGGCGCCGAGCTGCATCATCATCGCCGCGTCGGCCGGGGTCGCGATGCCGCCGGCGGTGAACAGGACGACCGGCAGGGCGCCGGTGGTGGCGACCTCCTTGACCAGGTCGTAGGGAGCCTGGAGCTCCTTGGCCGCGACGTAGAGCTCGTCCTCACTCAGCGAGGACAACCGACGGATCTCGCCCTTGATGGTGCGCATGTGGGTGACGGCGTTGGAGACGTCACCGGTGCCGGCCTCGCCCTTGGAGCGGATCATCGCCGCGCCCTCGGTGATGCGGCGCAGCGCCTCGCCGAGGTTGGTGGCACCACAGACGAACGGGACGGTGAAGTTCCACTTGTCGATGTGGTTGGCGTAGTCCGCCGGGGTCAGCACCTCGGACTCGTCGATGTAGTCGACGCCGAGGCTCTCGATGACCCGGGCCTCCATGAAGTGACCGATGCGGGCCTTGGCCATCACCGGGATGGAGACGGCCTCGATGATCCCGTCGATCATGTCCGGGTCGCTCATCCGGGACACGCCGCCCTGGGCGCGGATGTCGGCCGGGACGCGCTCGAGGGCCATCACGGCCACCGCGCCGGCGTCCTCGGCGATCTTCGCCTGCTCGGGGGTGACCACGTCCATGATCACGCCGCCCTTGAGCATCTCGGCCATGCCGCGCTTGACGCGGGTGGTGCCGGTGCCCGGCGTGGACTGAACGGTGTTCTCAGCGGTCTCGGCCATGCGTGCGATTCTACGGACGACACCAGTCGCGGCCGACTCCGGACCGCCTAGGACGGGTCCTAGGCGGCGGACGAGTCACCCGTGGCGGCCTCGGCGTCCAGCGCCAACGCCTGCCTGCGGACCTTCAGCACTCGGAAGACCACGGTGTAGGTGTTGGCGAAGACCAGGATCCACAGGGCGGCGTACATCAGGAACGGGACGTCGAAGATCGCGCCGAGCCCGGTCGCGACGAGGATCAGGACCAAGCGGTCCGCGCGCTCGGCGAGGCCCCCCTTGGCGTCCATACCGAGCGACTCGGCGCGCGCGCGGGCGTAGGACGTCACCGAGCCCATCACCAGGCAGTAGAGCGCGACGGCGGTGTAGAGCGTGGAGTCGCCGGGGCCGGCGAAGAAGAGCACCAGGCCGCCGAAGACGGCGCCGTCACCGATCCGGTCGAGCGTGGAGTCCCAGAACGCGCCGAACCTCGAGGAACGACCCAGCGTGCGCGCCATCTGGCCGTCGATGAGGTCGCTGAAGACGAACGCGGTGATCACCAGGACCCCGGTCAGCAGCATGCCCTGGGGGAAGAAGACCAGTGCGCCGGCGGCGACGCCGAGGGTGCCGACGAGGGTCACGACGTCGGGGCTGATCCCGAGCCGGATGAAGAGACGCACGAACGGCGCGAGCATCACGCCCTGCCAGAAGCCCTTGAACCTGTCCAACACGGCGATGACCCTAGCCGCCGACGAGCGCGTCGACCGTCTCGGCCACTGCGGTGGGCACCCCGGCGACGTACCAGGTGCGTCCGGCCGCCTCGACGTGGCGCACCTCGCCACCGAGCGCGCGGATGATCGCGGCACCGGGCATCCAGTCCCACGGCGGCACCGTGTGCTGGCAGACCAGGTGCACCCGGCCGTCCGCGACGGCCATCACGTCCATGGTGCCCGAGCCCAGCATCCTCAGCGTGGCGGCCCGGGAGGCGAAGCGGTCGAAGGCGCGGGAGACCTCGGTGCCGATCCACGGCGGGTGGAGGTACGTCGCCACGCAGGCGTCGGCCAGGGCTCGATCGACGAGCGGGGCCAGCGGCTCCCCGTCACGGGTCGGCGGGACGTCCCGTCCGCCGAGCCACGTGGTCGCCGAGGCGTCGTGTCGCACTGCGCCCAGCACCGGGTCGCCCTCGACCTCCAGCGCCAGGGCCGAGCACCACCAGTCCAGGCCCTGGGCGAAGTTGTAGGTGCCGTCGACGGGGTCGACGACCCACGTGCGGCCGCTCGCGCTGGGGCGGGAGGCACCCTCCTCGCCGAGCAGGCCGTCCGCGGGACGCTCGCCGGCCAACACCCGCTCGACCAGCGCCTCGGCGGCGTGGTCGGCGTTGGTGACGACGTCGGAGACCGACGTCTTCTGCGACGTGGCGAGCCCCGCACGGCGCTCGGCGGCCGCGAGGGCCGCGGCCTGCTCGACGATCGAGGCCGCCAGCGCGGCGTCGTCGCGGGCCGACCCCGGGGCTAGCCCTGCCACTGCTCCGCGAGCAGGGCGCGGGTGTCGCCGAGCAGCTCGGGCAGGGTCTTGGTGCGCCCGATGATCGGCATGAAGTTCTGGTCGCCGGGCCAGCGCGGCACGACGTGCTGGTGCAGGTGGGCGGCGATGCCGGCGCCGGCCACCTCGCCCTGGTTCATCCCGAGGTTGAACCCACCGGCGCGCGAGACGTGCCGCACCGTGCGCATCGCCTCGCGGGTCAGGTCGGCGATCTCCGCGGCCTCCGCGTCGGTGGTCTCGGTGTAGTCGGCGATGTGGCGGTAGGGGCAGACCATCAGGTGCCCCGGCGCGTAGGGGTAGAGGTTGAGCAGCACGAAGGCGAGCTCTCCGCGGCGCACGACCAGTCCCTCGTCGTCGGGCAGGGACGGCACCCGGCAGAACGGACACTGGCCGGAGGTGGCGTCGCTCGGCTTGTTCTCCCCGCGGATGTAGGCCATCCGGTGCGGAGTCCAGAGGCGGTCGAGGTGGTCGGTCTCCCCCACGCCGTCCTGGCGCAGCGGGTCGTCGGCGCCGCTCACTCCCGTCCTCCCGCGGCGGCCGCCAGCAGCTCCTCGACCGGCTGGTCGCGGTGCAGGGAGAGCCCCAGCGACCGGGCGTGCCCGTCGAGGATGAACCAGACCGAGTCGGTGACCAGGGAGACCAGCACCGGGGCCGACGGCGTGCGCTCGGGCCGGGCCATCCAACGGCGTACGGCGGAGAAGACCGCGCCCACCAGACCGAAGACCAGCGGGTCGACCGCGTCGGACTCGTCCTGGCTCATCTCGACGCCGAGCAGCTCGACGGCGGTGCTGATCAGCTCCACGACCTGGTGGGCGATCCGCTCGATGCCCTGCTGGAGCGGGCCGGTGCCGTCGGCCGAGGAGTCCTGCTCGGCGAGCCGGTGCAGGGCCGGGTGGGCCACCGCCCAGCTGACGTAGGTGGACACGATGCGCTCGATGATCTGGGGGATCGTGCCGTCGAGGGTGACGGCGGGCAGCAGCTCGCCGGACAGGTCGTCGACGATCGCGGTCTGCACCGCGCGGTCGAGGTCGGCACGGTCGGAGAAGTGCCGGTAGACGACGGTGCGGCTCAGGCCGGCCCGCTCCGCGATCTGCTGGACGTGCACCTCGGCACCCGGCTCGTGGGCCTCGACCACCGCGATGGCTGCATCGAGGATCTGCTGGCGGCGCTCCTGGTTGTGGCGGTCCCACCGGGCCTGGCGCCCGTCCTGCCGAGCCGAGCCGCCGTCGGAGCGCACCGGGGTGCTCGGCATGCCTGGCTCCTCCCGGACGTCGCCTCGGATCGGGTCAGCGCGTGCTCCGCGCCTTCGGCCTCGAAGGGTACCGGGATCGGGTGACGCGCTCGCGACGTGCCTCGACCGCCACGCGGAGCATCTCCTCGCGGTCCACGATCTTGGCCCGGACCCGGCCGCTGGTGGCACCGCGTCGACGCTCCTCGGCGTCCAGGGCTCGCCAGTCGGCGAGGTCGAGCACGGTGACGCCGCGGCTGGCCAGCAGGGCCCCGAGGTCGTCGGCGTCGCGTGCGGGAGGGCTGACCAGTCCCGCGTCGAGGTCGTCGAGCAGCCGGGCGACGCTCTCCTGGGCGCAGGACTTGTTGGTGCCGATGAAGCCGGACGGGCCGCGCTTGACCCAGCCGGCGACGTAGGTGCCGGGCTCGACCCTGCCGCCGTCGCTGGGCACCGTGCCGGTGCGGGGGTCGTAGGGCAGGTCGGCGACCGCGCGACCGTGGTAGCCCACGGCTCGCAGCACCAGGCCGCAGTCGAGCACCTCGGTCTCCCCGGTGCCGACCGCGCGGAGCGTGCCGTCGGGCCCGGGCTCGAGGGTGGTGCGCTCGACCTCGAGACCGCGCACGCGGTCCTCGCCGAGGACGGCGAGCGGCTGGGTGAGGAAGCGCAGCACGATGCGGCGTCGCGAGGGGTCGGGGGCGAGGTCGCGCAGGCGGGCGATCTGCCGACCCACCGGGGTGTCCGCGGGCAGGTCGGCGCCGCCGGCCTCGACGACCACGTCGACCAGGCCCTCCTCGGCCAGCGCCACCAGCCCCACCAGCTCGGGCAGCGTGAACGCCGCCTGGCCGGGGCCACGACGACCCAGGACCACGACCTCGCGGACCCGGCTCTGCGCCAGCTGGGCCCAGGGCAGCCCGGCGATGTCGGTGCCCCGCAACCGCTCGGGATCCAGCGTGAGGATCCGCGCGACATCGAGGGCCACGTTGCCGTTGCCCACCACCACGACCCGCTCGTGACCGAGGTCCACGGCGAGGTCCTGGTGGTCGGGGTGGCCGTTGTACCAGCCGACGACCTCGGTGGCCGAGAGCGAGCCGGGCAGGTCCTCGCCGGGAATGCGCAGCGGCTTGTCCGCCGACGCGCCGACGGTCCAGATGACCGCGTCGTAGCGCTCGTCGAGCTCGCCCCGCGACAGGTCCCGGCCGACCTCGACGTTCAGCAGGTAGCCGAAGCCGGGCTGGTCCTCGATCTGGGCGAGCAGGCGCTCGGTCTGCTTCGTGCGCTGGTGGTCCGGTGCCACGCCGGCGCGGACGAGGCCGTGCGGCGTCGGCAGCCGGTCGAGCACGTCCACGCGCAGCTCGGGGTGCTTGAGCAGCTCGTCGGCGGCGTACAGCCCGGCGGGGCCGGCGCCGACCACGGCCACCCGCACCGGTCGGCGGTCACGTAGCCGGCGCTGGGGCGGGACGACCGCGACCGGGGTGCGGTCGGCGTGCGGGAAGACCGAGAAGTACTCCGCGTTCAGGGCGCGGAACGGCTCCTCGGCCGGGGTGAGCAGCGTGTGCGGCTTGATCGCGTCCACCGGGCAGGCGGTCGCACAGGCACCGCAGTCGACGCACCCGTCGGGGTCGATGTAGAGCATCTCCGCGGTCGCGAAGTCGGGGTCGCCGGGCGCGGGGTGGATGCAGTTGACGGGGCAGGCCAGGACGCACGAGGCGTCCGAGCAGCACGACTGGGTGACGACGTACGGCACGGCGAGTCGCTCCGCTCAGGCGGCCGCGGACGCGGGCTCGCTGCGGAAGCGCGAGGCGCGGCCGTCGATACCCATGGCCCGCCAGACGCGGCGCGAGACCGGGTTCATCATGCCGGTGTTCTCGGCGAGCATCCGGACGTCGCCGAAGAGGTCGCGCAGGAACTTCCTCGACTCCGGGGCCTCCCAGTAGACCTGCTTCATCACCTCGTCGGGGATACCCATGTCGCGGCGGGCGCGCTTGCTGGGGACCAGGATCTCGTTGCACAGCCACCGCATGATCACCGGCACCAGCAGGCTGAGCACGAACCGCTCGCCCCGCTTCAGGCGCGGGGCCTTGTGCTCGAGGTACTGATGGGCGAAGCCGATGTGACGGGCCTCCTCGGCCACGTGGATCTGCATGATCCGCTGCAGCAGCGGGTGCATGTCGTCACCGGCGCGCAGGATCGACTTCTGCACGTGGTCGATGGGCTCCTCGCCCGCGAGCACGCCGTAGAAGAAGCCGAACGGCACCCACTTCGCGAACAGCGGCAGCACCGGCGCGAGCAACCGGAACAGCAGGGTGCCGCCCTTGACGTCCTGGCCGGAGCGGTTGACGAACTCCTGGAACATCTGGGTGTGGTGGCACTCCTCGGTCGCCTCGTGCGTGGAGTAGCGGAACTCCGCGCTGTTGTTGGGCAGCGAGAAGGCGTAGTTCATCAGCCCGGCGATGAGGATCTGCTCGAACTGCAGGCCCACCTTGGTGACGTTGGCCTGGCGGTAGAGGCCGATGCGGACCTGCTCGTCCTGCGGAAGCGAGCGGTACCACTCGGTGCGGCCCAGCACGTCGGCGACGGGAAGGATCCAGCGCCGGTCGTGGGGGTCGATCGCGTAGTCCGGGTGGTCCCAGGCGATGTCCTTGAAGGCGTCGAAGTGCTGATGCACGGAGGCCTCGGACAGGGTCTGCAGGCGCTGCTCGTAGGTGGGGGCCGCCTGGGCGCTCGGGGCGGGCATCTGCGTCGCGGTCATCACTCATCACCTCGTGGGAAGACGTCGTCGTCGATGAGGAGACGTTAGTGCGACACGGTGTCCGTGTAAATAGGTACGCGCGACAGCGTGTCGCATTTACCGTTACTCGCGGGTAGCCGCGAACCACCGCCCCAGGTCCCGCGAGATCCCCGGACAGGTGACGTTGTGGTCCCGGCTGGCCTGGAGCCACTGGCCCATGACCGGCTCCCCGCCCTGGATCGACCAGTCCGCACCGCAGCGCTCCAGCGCCTCCGCACGCGAGGTCTCCCCCGCAGCGCGCCACTCCGGCACCCCGAGGGCCAGGTCGCCGACGATCTGCCCCCAGAGGTACGGCGTGGAGTAGACCCCCACGCGGTAGCCGGCGTCCTCGTAACCGCGGCGGGCGCCCTCGACGATCGCGGCGTTGGCGACCGGGTCCCCCGACCACTCGAAGAGCGCGACGGGCTCGACGTCCAGCCACACCAGGGGCGTGTCCAGGTCCACCGCCCGCATGGAACGGATGTTGTAGAGCGCCTGCTGGTAGCCGACGTTGCGCAGCGCACCGAGGGGGGAGCCGCCGTCGTGCGGCCCGTCGTCGCCGAAACGCTCGAGAGCCTCGTCGTCGGGGTAGCTCAGCACCGCGTACGCCGACAGCAGCAGGCCCCGCTCCCGCACCCACGCGACCTGGTCGGCCAAGCAGGGGTTGGGGTAGAAGCCGGGCCCGTTGGTGAGCCCCACGACGACGTACTCCATGTCGGGGGTGGGCATCGGCAGGCCGAGCGTGCGTCGCTGCGGGATGCCCAGCCCCTTCGGGCACTGGGGCCAGGAGATGTCGCCGCCGAGGACGGGCGAGCCGTCGCGAGCCGCGATCGTCGGCTGCTCCCCCGCGAGCTGCTCCGCGGCGTCGGCGAGGTCGCGCATCGCCTCGACGTCCTCCAGGCGCAGGCCGTCGGCGCCCACCTCGCCCTCGAGCAGGCCGTCGCCGATCGCGGGGAAGGGCTCAGGGGCGCCATCTGGCCGCGCGCTGGCCGACGCCCCCGGCTGTGCAGAGGGCTCCCCGCCGCACGCGGCGCCCACCCACAGGAGGGTCGCCGCGAGCAGCGGGAGCCCCGCTCGCATCAGACCTGTTCGCGCGAGGCGACTGCGGCCGCGACCCGGGCGACGGCCTCCTCGATCGGCACGCCGTTGTCCTGGCGGCCGTCGCGATAGCGGAAGGACACCGCGCCCTTCTCGACGTCGTCGTCGCCGGCGATCATCATGAACGGCACCTTCTGCAGCTGCGCGTTGCGGATCTTCTTCTGCATCCGGTCGTCGGAGTCATCGACCTCGACGCGCAGCCCCTGCACCTTCATCCGCTTGGCGATGTCGTAGAGGTAGTCCACGTGACGCTCGGCGATCGGGATCGCCTCGACCTGGACCGGCGCGAGCCACGGGGGGAAGGCCCCGGCGTAGTGCTCGACGAGGACGCCGAAGAAGCGCTCCAACGAGCCGAACTTCGCCGAGTGGATCATCACCGGCTGGTGCTTGGCGCCGTCGGCACCGTTGTACTCGAGCTCGAAGCGCGCCGGCTGGTTGAAGTCGTACTGGATGGTCGACATCTGCCAGGTGCGGCCGATGGCGTCGCGTGCCTGCACCGAGATCTTGGGGCCGTAGAACGCAGCGCCGCCCGGGTCGGGCACGAGCTCGAGGCCGGAGGCGACCGCGACGTCCTCCAGCACCTTGGTGGCGACCTCCCAGTCCTCCTCGGAGCCGACGAACTTGTCGGGCTTGGAGTCGTCGCGGGTGGAGAGCTCGAGGTAGAAGTCGTCGATCCCGAAGTCGCGCAGCAGCCCGAGCACGAAGTCGAGGAGGTGCTTGATCTCGCCGGGCGCCTGCTCCTTGGTGACGTAGGAGTGCGAGTCGTCCTGGGTCAGCCCGCGCACGCGGGTCAGGCCATGGACGACGCCGGACTTCTCGTAGCGGTAGACCGAGCCGAACTCGAAGAGCCGCAGCGGCAGCTCGCGGTAGGACCGGCCGCGCGAGCGGTAGATCAGGTTGTGCATCGGGCAGTTCATCGGCTTGACCATGTAGTTCGAGCCCTCGAACTCCATGGGCGGGAACATGGTGTCGGCGTAGTACGGCAGGTGACCGGAGGTGTAGAAGAGCTGGTCCTTGGTCAGGTGCGGGGTGCCGACGTACTCGAAGCCCTCCTCGATGTGGCGCTGGCGGACGTAGTCCTCCATGACGCGCTTGATCACGCCGCCCTTGGGGTGGAAGACCGCGAGGCCGGAGCCGATCTCGTCGGGGAAGGAGAACAGGTCGAGGTCGCGCCCGAGCTTGCGATGGTCGCGGCGCTCGGCCTCCTCGATGCGGTGCAGGTGCTCCTCGAGGGCCTCCTTGGACTCCCAGGCGGTGCCGTAGATGCGCTGCAGCATCTTGTTCTTCTCGTCGCCGCGCCAGTACGCCGCCGCCGACCGCATCAGCTTGAAGGCGGGGATGCGCTTGGTGGTCGGCAGGTGCGGGCCACGGCACAGGTCGGACCAGGCGACGTCGCCGTTGCGACGGATGTTGTCGTAGATGGTCAGCTCGCCCGCGCCGACCTCGGCGCTCGCGCCCTCGGCCGCGCTCTCGGCGTTGCCGCTGCCCTTGAGCCCGATGAGCTCGATCTTGTAGGGCTCGTCCTGCAGCTCGTTGATGGCGTCGGCGTCGGTGGTGACGCGACGCTCGAAGCGCTGACCCTCCTTGATGATCTTGCGCATCGCGGTCTCGATCTTGGCGAGGTCCTCGGGCACGAAGGGCTTGTCGACGTCGAAGTCGTAGTAGAAGCCGTCGGTGACCGGCGGGCCGATGCCGAGCTTGGCCTCGGGGAAGAGCTGCTGCACCGCCTGCGCCATCACGTGCGCGGTGGAGTGACGCAGGATGTCGTGGCCGTCCTTGCTGTCGATCGGCACCGACTCCACGACGTCGCCGTCGGCGAGCACGTAGGAGAGGTCCTTCAGCTCGCCGGCCACGCGGGCGGCGACGACCTCGGTCTCGTCCTTGAACAGCTCCCACGCCTTGGTGCCCGTGGTGACCGTCCGGTCCTGACGCTCCTCGGCGTGGACGCGGACGATGCTCAGCTCGGACACAGCGGTGCTCCTGTTCGGTGGGTTCCACGCCCGGTCCCGGGCGTGCGTGCAGGGTATCGACCGCCTCCGGCGGTTCCCTACTCGATATGCGCCCGCAGGCGCGCGCTCAGCTGCGCTTGATCGTCGCGCTCGGCGCGTCGGCGGGCGGCTCGACCGGGTAGCGGTCCTTGGGGCCCAGGCCGATGGCGGCCACGGTCGCCTGGGTGCCGTTGAGCTTGTCGCGCAGCACGAAGGTGATCGTCCCGGCGTCGAGGTCCCAGGTGGACTCCACGTCCTTGACCTTGCCACTCATCTCGCGGCTGTAGTCGGTCCACACCGCGTTGAGCCGCGGCTCGTCGCCGACCAGGATCGACTCCACGGCGATGTGGACGTCGCGCTTCTGCTGGTTGTACATCAGCAGCACCCGGTCGCTGGCCACCAGCTCGGGCACCTCGACCGTCACCGTGAGCGCCTCGGCGTCGAAGGTGCCGTCGATCCCGGTCACCACCGCCGGGTCGGGGTCCACCGACGGCTCCGCGCTGGGCTCGTCGCTGACCTCCGCGGAGGGGTCGGTCGTCGGGTCAGCGCTCGCGGTCGCCGACACCGTGGGACTGGCGTCGTCAGCGGCGGTCTCCGGGGTGTCCGAACCGCACCCGACCAGGGCCGTCAGCAGGAGCGGGACGACCGCGGCGTACGCCGTGCGCTGGAGTCGCATGGTTCCACCATGCCACGGATCAGCCTCAACGGCGCGTGACCGAACAGTGGCCAGGTACCAGCAAGGGCCCCCTGACCTGTCGTTTCAGGTCGGAGGGCCCCGTCTGCAGGTTGGGCGATACTGGGTTCGAACCAGTGACCTCTTCGGTGCGACGGCAGAGCCGCGCTACCACCCCGGCAACACCGAGGGAACCAAGCAACGGTGGGCGATACTGGGTTCGAACCAGTGACCTCTTCGGTGTGAACGAAGCGCGCTACCACTGCGCCAATCGCCCGTGCGGTGGCCGACTGTAGCGCATGGCGGACCGCTCCCCCGCATCGGCATCGGCCCCTGGATCCGCGGGCCCGAGCACGGCGGTGCAACGTTCTCGAAATCTCCTGAAGTTTTCCGCGTCATGAGCCGATGGGAACGGCGTCCCTTCCACAGAGGCGGCCACCCGGCCGCCTCCCGGGACCGTCCAGGAGGACCGATGCCGAACCACTCCGAGCCCCTGCGCAGCGGGCCGCTCACCATCCTCGTCTCCGAGGTGCGGATGGTCTGCCTGGAGTCCCCCGGCGACCGTGGTGGCGAGCTGCCGGTCTCGCTGGTCTACGACCCCGAGGACCCGTACGCCGTCGCGCTGGTCTTCCACGCCTCCGAGGGCGACGTGACCTGGATGGTGGCGCGCGAGCTGCTCGTCACCGGGGCCAGCGGTCCCGCCGGTGACGGGGACGTCATGGTGTGGCCGGCCCTCACGCCGGAGCTCGACGAGGCCGTGGTGATCCGTCTGCAGGCTCCGTCGGGGCGGCTGGTGCTGCGACTGGGGATGCCCGAGCTCGACGACTTCCTGGGGCGCTCGCTCTCGCTGGTGCCCTGGGGCACGGAGTCGGCGCACCTGGACCTCGACGCCCTGGTCGCCGACCTCCTCGAGCCCCGCGGCTGAACCGGCTTCCCCTGGAGGCCTACAGCGCGAAGCCCTCCGCCTCGCGCTCGGCCCATCGCTGCGCGGCCGCGCGCGTCACGGGACCGGGCTCGGCCCAGGTGCGCCCGTCCCAGCGCAGCACCGGCTGCACGTCCCTCGTGGTCGAGGCGAGGAACACCTCCTCGGCCCGTGCCGCCACCTGCTCCAGCGGGGCGTCGACCTCGCGGCCGCCGCACCACTGCAGCACCAGCGCCCTCGTGACGCCGGCCAGGCAGCCGCTGGCCAAGGTGGGCGTGCGCAGTTCGCCGTCGACGACGTAGAAGATGTTGGACCCGGTGCCCTCGCACAGGTCGCCGACGGTGTTGGCGAGCACCGCCTCGTCGGCCCCCCGGGACTTCGCATGCGCCAGGGCGATGACGTTCTCGGCGTACGACGTGGTCTTCAGCCCGGCGGTGGCGCCGCGCTCGTTGCGCGGCCAGGGCACCGTGACGATGGCGCTGCTGGGCGCGGCCGGCGGCATCTCGTCGGCGACGACGGTGATCGTCTGCCCCTCGTCCCCGCGCCCCGAGCCCATCGGCGCCGGGCCTCCGGTGACGGTGATCCGCAGCCGCCCCAGCGGCAGGTGGGCGGCGTCGAGCACCGCGCGTACGCCGGCGAGGACCGCGTCCCGGTCCGGCTCGTCCAGCCCCAGCCCGGTCGCACTGCGCTTGAGCCGCTCCAGGTGCGGGCCGAGGGCGAAGGGGCGGCCGTCGACCACCTTCAGCGTCTCGAAGACCCCGTCACCGACCGTGAGGCCGTGGTCGGTGACCCGGACGGCCCTCGCGTGCGGGTCAGCGAGCAGGGAACCGTCCACCCAGGCGTGCATGACGTCACTGTAGGACGCCGCCGAGAGGCACGCAGAGCAGTCCTCTCAGCCCTCCGTTCGCACCCACGAAACGCCGATGACACCTGGATTTGGCGCGGTCTGGGGCATGGGCTACTGTTCCTGTCGTTCGCCGGGAAGCCCCGGAGGAACAAGCGGACGTAGCTCAGTTGGTAGAGCGCAACCTTGCCAAGGTTGAGGTCGCGAGTTCGAGCCTCGTCGTCCGCTCGGAGAGGTCTCTCCAGTGTTTGGCCTCCACGGTGGGTTGGCCGAGAGGCGAGGCAACGGACTGCAAATCCGTGTACACGGGTTCAAATCCCGTACCCACCTCCAGACCCACCACAACTCAAGACCCGGGCGATTGGCGCAGCGGTAGCGCGCTTCCTTGACACGGAAGAGGTCACTGGTTCAAACCCAGTATCGCCCACCAGCAACCAGGCCCCGGTCCTCTGACCGGGGCCTGAGTCGTTCCCGGGACTTCTGCCAGCGGCCTCGGGGACGTCATCCGGACGGGACGTCCGCTCCTGCGGGGTGCATGACGTCCCGGGGCGGCGGGTTCCGGTGTCGGTGCCGCGTGGGAGTCTTCGGGTCGTGCGGAAGTTGCCGGGCATCGTCGTCATCGCGGTGCTCGTCGTCATGGCCGTCGCCGGCATCAACTCGTGGAGCGGCAGCAGTCCCGGTCTCGGCGGGAGCCGGACACCCAGCGCACCCGAGATCGCGCCGCTCTCCCCCACCGACGCGCTGGTCACGCTGGAGCGGCTGCCACGGGTGGAGCGCTGGCCGGACGGCTCCGCCTACGACCGTGACGCGTTCGGCGAGGCGTGGGCCGACGTCGACGGCAACGGCTGCAATCAGCGCGACGACGTGCTGCTGCGCGACGCCGAGCCCGGCACCGCCGAGACAGCACGGCAGGGTGCGTGCGACCACGACGTGCTGGCCGGCAGCTGGGTCGACCCCTACACCGGGGCCCGCCTGGTCATGACCGACATGAAGGACCCTGCTCAGGCCCAGGCCGTGCAGATCGATCACGTGGTGCCGCTTGCCGAGGCGTGGCGGTCAGGGGCGAGCGCGTGGAGCGACGCCCGGCGCGAGCGCTACGCCAACGACCTGGGCGTGCTGGTGGCCTCCGACGGCGCGACCAACCAGTCCAAGGGCGACGACGACCCAGCGGCCTGGCTGCCGACGCAGGAGTTCCAGTGCGACTACGCGCTGACCTGGGTGGCGGTCAAGGACGCCTGGTCGCTCGCCGTCGACGACTCCGAGGCCGCCGCGCTGACCGGGATGCTCGAGCGCTGCCCGGCCCGCAGGAACGACCCCGTCCGCTGAGTCCCCACCAGCGACGTCGGGACACCGTCGCGGACGACCACCTGACCGCCCACCATCACCAGCGGCACGGTCGCGTCGTTGCGGTTGACCATCCGCGACAGCCCGCCGTACTGCGCGACCGGCTCCTCGGCGTACTCCTCCAGCGACGCGTCGAGCCGCTCGGGGTCGACCACGAGCACGTCCGCGCGGTCGCCGACGCGCAGGTGGCCGGCGTCGATGTCGTAGAACTCCGCCAGCTCACCGGTGACCCGGTGGACCGCCTGGGCCACGGTGAGGAACGGGCGACCGGCGCGCTCGGCGTCCCGGACGTGCTTGAGCAGTCGTAGACCGAAGTTGTAGAACGCCATGTTGCGCAGGTGCGCGCCGGCGTCGGAGAAGCCCATCTGCACGTGCGGGCTCTGTGCCATCTTCTGCAGGATCCGCGGGCGGTGGTTGGAGATCGTGGTGCGCCAGCGCATCGCCGTGCCGTGCTCGATCACCAGGTCGAGGAACGCGTCGACGGGGTGCAGCCCACCGCGCTCCAGGCCGACCTGCCCGAAGGACTTGCCGACCACCGAGGCG
The DNA here is from genome assembly GCA_036341255.1 of Actinomycetota bacterium. Lineage (GTDB taxonomy): Bacteria > Actinomycetota > Actinomycetes > Propionibacteriales > Nocardioidaceae > Nocardioides. The sequence goes on from JAYYWX010000169.1 coordinate 55,461, forward strand.
TCGGGGCACGCGACGATCTCGGCGTCGAAGAAGTCGCGGTGCCACACCCGCGGGCCGTACTTCGACTCGTAGTCCTTGCGGAAGGCGCGGCGGTAGTCCTCGGAGCGGAACAGCTCCTCACGCGCCGCCTGCTCCTGCAGGTGCAGCGCCGTGGCGCCGGAGCCGAACTCCTCGAAGATCACCAGGTCGATGCCGTCGGCGTAGACCTCGAAGGGCACCGGCAGGTGCTGCCAGCGGAAGTCGCCGCCGAGCCGGTTGACGACACCGCCCAGGAGGTTCATCAGGTGGATGATGAACGGGATCGCCTTGATGTCGGCGGCCGAGAGCAGGCTGGTCCGCAGCGGCTTGCGCCGGCCCCACCCGACCGAGCCGAACGCCTGCGTGACGATGGTGTGGGGGTGGCTGGCGTCGGGGCCGGCCTGCAGGACCCGGCCGCGACGGCGCAGGATCGAGCGCAGCGGCCGCATCTCGCGCCCCTTGGCGTACGTCGAGGGCAGCGTGCGCGAGCGGCACAGGTCGCCGTCGAGCTTGTCGAAGAGCAACTGCTGGGCGGACATGCCGACGAAGCCGGAGTCGAGAGCATCGGTGAGCATCTGCTCCATCCGGCGCTGCTCCGCGCGGCTTGGCCGCACCTGCTTGCGGGTCGCCCGGTCCAGCCCCATCACCGCGGTGCGCAGGTCGGAGTGCCCGACGAACGCCGCCAGGTTGGGCCCGAGCGGACGACGCTCCAGCGCGGCGACGTACGACGACGGGCCGTCCCAGCCCTCGCCGGACTCACGGATGCGCTGTAGCGCCCCGATGACGTGCTGGCGTGGGATCGCCTCCACACGGCCGAACAGGTCACCCGCGTCGACCGGGTCCACGTGCACGGTCGACAGCGAGCACGACCCGAGGAGCAGCGTCGTCACCCCGTGCCGCAGCGACTCCGACAGGCCCGGGCCCTCGAGCACCTCCACGTCGTAGTGGGTGTGGATGTCGACCATGCCCGGCATCACCCAGCGCCCGGCCGCCTCGATGACCTCGGTGCCGGGACTCGCCTCCAGCGGGGTCGCCGAGACCGAGGCGACGCGTCCGTCGAGGATGCCGAGGTGACGCACGGCCGGCTCGGCACCCGTCCCGTCGAACCAGAGACCGCTACGGATGATCATGTCGTAGGTCACAGGATCATTCAAGAGGGGTCCTAGGGGCCGGTCAAGAGGTCTGGTCTCGATTCGGACAGGATCGCCTGTCGGTCCTCCGGGCAGGCGAAGCCGCCTGCGATCGCCGCCTCCGTCGCAGCGGCGTACGCCGACAGGTACTCCCCGACCGAGCCCCACCGCTCCCGCAAGGACTCGGCCGGCAGCGGGGTCGTGGATCCGAAGAGCTGGCAGATCAGCGAGGCACCCTCCGGCGCGAAACCGGACAACCGCTCGACCGCCACCTCCACCGCCGGCGTGCGCACCCCACCCCGGCTGTTGCCGAGCTCGTCGACCGCGTAGGACTCAGCACCCTCGACCCCTTCCACCACCAGCGGCTGCGCCGCCGGCGGCGCGCCCCCGCCTCGCGCCCAGTCCTCCAGGGCCCGCAGCCCCGCGCGCAGCACGTAGACCTGCTGGCCCCGGTTGACCGGGGTGGGGCAGCCCAGGAGCTCCTCGAAGGCATCGATCTGGAACTTGTCCGCGTGCGCGGTGCCGGCGACCTCCCAGGTGCGCAGCTGGGGGCCGTCGGGCTGTCGTGCCGGGAGGGACCGCATCCGCCCGATCACGTCGGTCTCGGTCTGCACGACCAGGGTCGGCACCAGGTCGTCGGGCAACCTGCCCGGCAGCTGTGCCAGCACGTCGGCCATCGTGTGCTGCCTCCCCTCCGGCACCCGGGGTGGGATCGACCCGGCGCGGGAGTGCACGAGGTATCCCCCGAACGGCGACTCCAGTCCGTGCACGGACACCAGGTGCCGCGCGAGCATGCACGCCGACTGCGACTCGCCGACCGCCAGGACCAGGCTGGACCAGACCAGGTCCCGCACAGCACGGGAGACCTGCACGTAGATGTCGTGGCACCAGGCGTCACCCGGGTGGACGAGGTGGCCGTAGCGATCCGGGTCGGAGCCGACCAGCCCGGGGCTCACGGGCGGGGCTCCCCCGTCGACCGCGACCGATCCGGAGCCGCCGGCGACACCGACGACCTGGGCGGAGATGCCGGCCCACGCGTGGCCGGCCCGCACGAGCTCCTCGGCCAGGTAGGTCCACTCCGGCGCCGCCTCGGCACCCGAGCTGACGTTGAGCCACTCCGCGCACAGCGTCCCGCTCGCGGACTCGTCCGGCGGCCTGCGGACCAGCACCCGCACGACGTACGCCGCCTCCTGGCCGCTCGGGGCACGGGCGACGCCCTCGGCGGTGTACTCCACCTCCGACCAGCCGGCCGCCACCAGGTCCACCGGCGGCCGGGCGCCGTGCAGCCGGTGGTCGCCCCCAGGCAGCGCCGTCAGCCTCGCCGAGGGAAGCACGGTGGACGACGACACGCAGTCATTCTGCCGCCTACCCCTCGGCAGGGTCGGCGTGTCTGCGGGGCTGCCTCTCGAATTTGCCGATCGCGTCCTCGACGACCGCGTTGAGCTTCGCACCGTCCGGCCACCCCGCGTAGTGGCAGACCATGATGACGATCTCGCGCAGCGCCTGCGGGTCGAGCTCGTCGTTGGCCAGAGCGGCCGGCACCTGGATGCCCAGCACGTCGGCGTACCCCTTGCCGGCCAGTAGGCCGATCAGCAGCAGCCGTCTGTCCCGGTCGGAGAGGCCGGGGCGGTTCCAGACCTCACCGAAGAGGTGGTCGGCGGTGTAGCGGAAGAAGTCGCCCTCGCCGTCGGACATCTCGAAGCCGTAGACCTGCTCCATCTTCTCCAGGCCCTTGCGGCGGATCTCGGGAAGACCCTCGAACTTGCTCATGCGTGCTCCTTGCTCACGGGTTGCCCAGGGGTGCGGAGTGGGGCATGCCCAGCCCGGGAGCCAGTCGCTCCAGTGCCAGACGTGCCAGGGGGGTCTCGACACCGAGCTCGTCGGCCAGCGCGGTGGCGAAGGTGAGGTCCTTCTCCCCCAGCGCCACGACGTGCTCGAAGACACCGAACCAGAAGTCGTCGGGATCGATCGGTGCGGTCGTCTCGCGGTGCATGATCGCGCCGGGTCCACCGGTGATGGCGTCGGTGTGGCGGACGACGTCGCCCAGCGCCCGCAGGTCCAGCCCGGCCGCCTCGGCGAGGCGCTGCGCCTCGGTCGCGGCGGTGAAGGCCACGAAGTGCATGAGGTTGCGGGCCAGCTTGAACCGCGTGCCGGCGCCGATCCCCCCGGCGTGCACCACCTTGGTGCTCATCGCGTGGAGCACCGGGCGTGCCGCCGCGAACGCCTCGTCGCTGCCGCCGACCAGGATCGCCAGCGTGCCCTCGGCCGCGCCCATGGCGCCCCCGGAGACCGGCGCGTCCAGGACCCTGACCCCGTGCCGCGACGCGGTCATCTCGAGCTGGCGCGGGGTGTCCGGTGCGACGGTCGAGTGCACGACCACGGTCAGACGGTCCCCGGCGACCCCGAGCACCTGACCCATCACGTCGCGCACCTGGTCGTCGTCGCGCACCATCACGCACAGCACGTCGACGCCCGCGGCGAGGTCGGCCACCGACGACGCCACGTCGGCCCCCGCGGCGGCCAGCTCCTCGAGCGGTCCGGGCGCGACGTCGTACACGCCCAGGTCGATGTCCTCGGCACCCGCCAGCCGCAGCGCCATCGGCTTGCCGATGTTGCCGAGACCGACGAACCCGACCCTCAGCTGCCCGTCCACCGCTGCGCTCACAGCCGGAACGTCTGGCCGCCGTCGACGGCCAGGATCTGCCCGGTCACCCAGGAGGCGTCGTCGGAGAGCAGGTAGAGGCAGGCCCCCACCATGTCGTCGACCGAGCCCATCCGCTTGAGCGCCAGGCTGTTGCGCACGATGTCCTTGGCGGCGTCGCCGGCCTGCGTGCGGGTGGCTGCGGTGTCGGTGGGGCCGGGGGCGATGGCGTTGACGCGGATCTTCTGCCCGCCGAGCTCGTGGGCGAGCTGCTGGGTCAGGCCGTTCACGCCGACCTTGGCCAGGCCGTAGAACCCGGAGTAGAGGTAGGCCGCGGTCGAGGACTGGTTGACGATCGCACCGCCACCGCGCTTGGCGATCTCGGGGTAGACCGCGCGGGTCATCACCAGCGCGCCGTCCATGTTCACGCTCATGAACTTCCTGTAGTAGTCCCAGTCGACGCTGATCAGCAGGTCGAAGGCCATGTCGCCGTAGATCGCGGCGTTGTTGACCAGCAGGTCGATCCCGCCGTACGCCGCCACGGCCGCCTCCACCATCGCGGCCGCCGACTCGTGGCTGGAGACGTCGGTGCTCACGAAGATCGCGCGGCCGCCGTCGGCCTCGATCTGCTTGGCCACCTGCTCACCGGCGTCGACGTTGAGGTCGGCCACGACGACCGCGGCGCCCTCGGCGGCCAGTGCCTTCGCGTAGGCCTCGCCGATGCCCTGAGCCGCGCCCGTGACGACGGCGACCTTGTCCTTGAACCTCATCTGCTGCTTCCTTCTCGTGATCGTGGGTGGGTCAGGCCGGGAAGGCCAGCGTCTTCGTCTCGAGGTACTCCTCGAAGCCCGCGACGCCCATCTCGCGGCCGAGGCCGGACTGCTTGTAGCCCCCGAAGGGAGCATCGGGGCTGAACCAGACCCCACCGTTGACGGCGATGGTCCCGGTGCGGATCCGGTTCGCCACCGCCGTGGCGCGCGCCAGGTCGCCGCCCGTGACCGAGCCGGAGAGGCCGAACTCGGAGTCGTTGGCGATCCGCACAGCGTCGTCGTCGCCGTCGTGCGGGATCACGACGAGCACCGGGCCGAAGATCTCCTCCTGCGCCAACCGGGAGGTGTTGTCGAGCCCGGCGATGACGGTCGGCTCGATCCAGAAGCCGCCGGCGAGCTCGCCATCCTTCGTCTGGACGCTGCCGCCGGTAGCGAAGGTGCCGCCCTCCTCCTCGGCCAGCCGGAGGTAGGCCTCGACCCGGTCGCGCTGGACCCGGGAGATCACCGGTCCGCAGATCGCACCCGGATCGGCGGGGTCGGCGGTGCCGATCGCGGCCATCGTGTCGGCCGCGGACCGCACGGCCTCGTCGTACTTCTCCCGCGGCACCAGCAGCCGGGTGGTCAGCGCGCAGCCCTGACCGGCGTGGATGCACACCGTGAAGGCGGTGCCCGCGGCCGCGGCCGCGACATCGGTGTCGTCGAGCACGATGGCGGCGGACTTGCCGCCCAGCTCGAGGAACACCTTCTTCAGCGTCGGCGCCGCGGCGGCCATGATCGCGCGGCCGGTGTTGGTGGAGCCGGTGAAGGAGACCATGTCGACGCGGGGGTCGGAGGTCAGCTGGGCAGCGACCTCGTTGGAGCGCGGCATGACGACGTTGAACACACCGGCCGGCATGTCGGTCTTCTCCGCGACCAGGCGACCGAGCTCGGCGGCCACCCACGGGGTGTCGGGAGCCGGCTTGAGCACCACGGTGCAGCCGGCGGCCAGGGCGGGGCCGATCTTGGCCAGGTTGATCTGGGTCGGCACGTTCCACGGCGAGATCGCCGCGACCACGCCCACCGGCTCGCGGCGCACGGTGCGCCGGGTGGGGATGCCCATCGGCTGGGCCTCGCCGAGGTCGGTCTCGAACTCGTAGGACTCCAGCAGGTCGATGACCCACCTCAGGCCCTCGACGGGCACGTCGAAGCCGGCGGCCGTCATCATGAAGCCGGGCATCCCGACCTCGGCGGTGGTCAACGCCTTGAACTCCTCTGCCTCCTCCAGCAGCGCCGCGTGCAGCTGGCGCAGGCAGCGCACGCGCAGGTCGCGGTCGGTGGACCAGTCGGACTCGTCGAAGGCGCGACGGGCGGCCGCGATGGCCGCCTCGACGTCGGCGCCGGTGCTGTCGGGCGCGACCCCGATCTCCTCACCCGTGGCCGGGTCGAGGATCGGGTACGTCGCTCCCCCGGTGGCCCCGGTCAGCTTGCCGTCCACCAGCTGCTGGGCCGGCGGCAGCGAGATCGTCACCCGGCTCACGCCGACGCCCCCGATCCGGCAGCCGGAGCCGACTCCTGGGTGATGTACTCCCCCGCCTCGACCGGCGGCGGCCACACCGTCGAGGGCAGGTCGGCCAGGTGGTAGTGACCGGGGACGTCGTGCCCGAACACCTTCACCCGCTCCTTGAGCGTGTCCGGCGCCTTGCCGGACGAGAGGATCGCCATCATCGTGTGCGACATCGACCCGAAGTCGAACCAGTCGCGCTGCCAGTCGATCTTCACCTGACCGGCGTCCGCGCCGTCGGTGACCCGCGTGAGCCCGAACCACGAGCCACCGAGGCCCGTGACCTCGTACTCCTCGCCCGTGGCGTCGTCGATGATCCCCGACTTCTGCTTCCACAGGCCGATGACCATCGCCTTCTGCTCGTCGACCACCGTGCACATGTAGTCGTAGTGCCAGCCGTCGAAGCCGTCCATCTCGATGCCGATCGCCCAGTCGCGCACCTGGTCGCGGCCCACGGCCATGAAGTGCTCGTCGGGGGTCAGCATCCAGCCGTAGGTGCAGTCCTCGGCGTACCACTCGGCCATCGGTCGCCAATCGCCGGTCGCCTCGCAGTCCCGGTTGACCTGCAGCCAGGACTCCCAGAACTCGTCGATCTCGGCACGGGTCAGCTCACTCATCGGTCCTCTTCCTGGTTCTCTTCGATGCTCAGCGCGAACGCCGGGCAGTAGACGACGGCCGACTGCACCGCAGCACGCTGCGACTCGTCGGGATGTTCCTGCTTCACCACGACGAGGTCGGCCTCCGCGTCGAAGCCGAAGACGTCGGGTGCCTCGGCCTGGCACATCTGGTGGCCCTGGCAGATGTCGCGGTCGGCGACGACCTTGAAGCCCATCAGCGGTTCGCCTTCGTCCGCCGGCGGTAGCGCGCGCGGCAGGGCCGCTGGAGCTGGATGACCATCTTGGAGTAGTCGTCGCGGTAGCTCTCGCTGGGCTGCACGAGCTCGAACTCGAAGTCGCGCAGCAGCACCGAGAAGATCGCCTTGATCTGCATCATCGCGAACGCGTTGCCCACGCAGCGGTGCTTCCCGGCCCCGAAGGGGATCCAGGTCCACCGGTTCTGCAGGTCGGCCTGGCGGCCGTCGAGGTAGCGACCCGGGTCGAAGGATTCCGGCTCGGGGAAGTCCTCGGCCAGCCGGTTCGAGACGCGCGGGGACGAGGCGACGATCGTGCCCGGCGGGATCGTGTGACCGGCGAGCTCGATCTCCTCCTGGACCTGGCGCATGAGGATGATCAGCGGCGGGTGGAGCCGCAGGGTCTCCTTGATGACCGACTCCAGCTGCGGGATCGAGCGCAGCGCCTGGAAGCTGATCTCCGAGCCATCGGCGTACAGCTCGTCGAGCTCGGTCACGACCCTGGCCATCCAGTCGGGGTGGCGCATGAGCTCGATCAGCGTCCAGGCCGAGGTGCCCGAGGACGTGTGGTGGCCGGCGAAGAGCATCGAGATGAAGACACCGGTGATGTAGTCCGCGCTCATGTCCAGGGAGATCAGCACATCGAGCAGGTCCCGCTCCTCGCGCGGCACCGTACCCCGCTCGCGGCGCCGGTCGATGATGTCCTGGACCAGCGCGACCAGCGTCTCGCGGGATCGATCACGGATCTCGAAGGACTCCACGCCCTCCATGTAGGGGTCGACGTAGGCCAGCGCGTCGGTGCCGCGCTCCAGACCGTGGTACGCCTCGGCGAACCGCGCGTCGATCTCCTCGCGGAACGGCAGCCCCACCAGGCAGGCCGCGGTGTTGTAGATCGTGAGCTCGGCGAAGAAGTCGAGCAGGTCGACCTCGCCCTCGTCGCCCCACTCCGCGACCATCCGGTTGATCTCGTGCTCGATCGTGGTCGCGTGTCCGCGCATCTGGTCACCACGCAACGCCTGGTTCTTCAGCGCCTGCTGCCGCTCCTCCGGCGAGGCGTCGAAGACCACGCCCTGCCCGAAGATCGGCGTCATGAAGGGGTACGCCGCCGCCTGGTCGAGCGTGGAGTCCGGGGCCTTGAAGAACTGCTCGTTGACCTCCGCACCGGTGACCATCACGACGTCCTTGTCGACCAGCCGGAAGCGACCGATCTCGCCGCACTCGGCGTGGACGCGGTCGAGCAGGGCCACCGGATCGGTGCGCAGCTCGGCCAGATGGCCCCAGTCGTTGTCGTCCGGGACCGCGATCGACACCTCCTGGATGTCGGCGATCGCCTCGTGGCGCTGGTGGGTGACGGTCATGGGTCAGTCCTCCGCAGGATCCGTGACAGGGGCCTCGGGCGAGACCTCGATGAGGTTGAGGTGGACGCCGCGGGGGGCGTCGACGATGGCCTTGATGGCGTCGGCGTGCGGCTGGGGTGTGAGGAAGTGGCTGTGCCGTGCGTGCCCGAACTTCCCCCACCCGTTGAGGACCTTCGCAGCGTCGTCGGGCTCCCAGTCCATCCCCATCTCGCTCCAGGTGGGGCCGGGGCGCACGATCGAGCAGCGCACCCCGGTGCCCTCGAGCTCCATCTGCATGGCGTGGGCGAGGCCCTCCAAACCCCACTTGCCGGCGGTGTAGGCGCCCATGAACGGTCGTGCCCGCACGGCGACGTCACTGGAGACGATCACCAGGTCGCCCCGGCGGCGCTCGACCATGCCGGGCACGAAGGCCCGGACCAGCCGGTGCGTGCCGACGACGTTCACGTCGAGCTCACGGGAGATGCGCTCGCTGTCGACCTCGTGGATGGTGCCGGGCGCCAGCTGTGCCGCTGCCGAGACGACCACCTCGACGTCACCGAGGTCTGCGGCGACCTTGGCGGCGAACTGCTCCACGGACTCGGTCGAGGAGACGTCGAGCGGGTGGGCCACCGCCTCGCCACCGGCGTCGCGGATGCGCTGCACCAGGTCGGTGAGCTTGTCCTCGCGTCGGGCGCCGACGGCCACGGGGTAGCCACCGGCGGCCAGCGTCAGCGCGGTCGCGGCTCCGATGCCGGAGGAGGCACCGGTGACGACCGCCGGGCGGCGGTCGGGTCGGGCGTACTTCTCGCGTGCCATGCGGGCGGCCTCCTCAGCGCTCGGTGACGGTGATCGGGAGGTGGGCGAACCCACGCACGTTGGCGGAGTAGAAGCGGACGGCCGCGTCGTGGTCGACCTCGAGGTGCGCGGCACGCCGCACCAGTGCCTTGAGGACCAGCCGGGCCTCCAGCCGGGCGAGGTTGGCGCCCAGGCAGAAGTGCCGGCCGCCGCCGAAGCTCAGATGGTCGCCGAGCTCGTCGGGGCTGCGGTGCACGTCGAAGCGGTCGGGGTCCGTGAAGACCCGCTCGTCGTGGTTGGCCGCCCCCAGGGCCAGCAACAGCTTGCTGCCGACCGGTGCGGTGACCCCGTGCCGGGTCAGCGGCTCGGTGACCAGCCGGGCGACGTACTGCGTCGAGGCGTCGTAGCGCAGCGTCTCCTCCACCCAGGCGTCCACCAGTCCGCCCTCGTGGTCGGCGAGGACCTCCGCGAGCTGGTCGGGGTGCTGGGAGAGGTGGAACAGCGAGTTCCCGAGCAGCTTGGTGGTGGTCTCGTTGCCGGCCACGACCATGAGGAAGAGGAACGCGGTGATCTCGGCGTCGGTCATGCGCCCCGACTCGTCCTCGGCGTTCAGCAGCGCGCTGGTGAGGTCGTCGCTGGGGCGCTTCCTCCGCTCGGCGAGCATGCCAGCGTAGTACTCGAAGAGCTTCATCGAGGCCTCGATGCCGACCGGCGGCACGTCGCGCAGGCCGTCCTCGCGGTGCACGAGCAGGTCCGAGAGGCGGCGGACCTCGGCGCGGTCGGCCTCGGGCACGCCCATCATGTCGCTGATGACGTCCATCGGGATCCGGCCCGCGACGTCGGAGATCCAGTCGAACGTCCCGCCCGTCGCCAGCGCCTCGTCGAGGTAGCGCTCGGTCAGCGCCTCGACCGTGGGCGCCAGCTCCCGCACCCGCTTGGGCGTGAACGCGCGGCTCACCAGTCGTCGCAGCCGCGTGGAATCCGGAGGATCCATCGCCAGGAAGCTCATCACCAGGTGCGCGTGCTCGTTCCACGCGCTGGCATCCAGCGTCACGCCCATCCGGTTGGACAGCCCGGCGTCCTCACGGGTCGCCCAGTGCACGTCCTCGTGACGACTGAGCACCCAGTAGTCGTGCTCGCCGTTGTGGAACAGCGGCGCCCGCTCGCGGAGCGCGGCGTACCACGGCAGCGGATCGTCCTGGACCGCGTGGTCGTAGATGTCGAAGCCGGCCAGGTCGAGGCCGGGGCCGACGGCGGCACTGACGGTGGGACTCACAGGTGGCCCTCCACGATGGCGGCGACGACCGAGTCGAGACGGTCGCCGAGGTCGGTGTAGGTGATCAGGCCCATCCCGGCCTGCAGCAGGGCACCGGAGAAGGCGAGCACGAGGGCGTCGAGGACGCCGTCGAGGCGGTCGGCGGGGATGTCGTCACCGACGGCGTCGGCGAATCGCTGGAGGAACTCCGCACCGATGCGCAGCCGCAGCCGCTCGACGTCGGGGTCGGAGCTGAGCAGTGCCGGGGTGACGGCGGCCGAGAGCTCGGGGGCCTCGGCGAGCTGAGTGGCCATCCCCCGCGTCGTCGCCCGTAACCGCTCCAGGGCGCCGGCGCCGGCCGCCTCGGGACGGCCGCCGTCGAGGTAGCGCCAGAACAGCTCGGCGAAGAGGTGGTTCTTGCTGGCGACGTAGGTGTACGCCGTGGCGGGCGACACCCCGGCACGCGCGGCGACCGAGCGGACCGTCAGCGCCTCGTGGCCGACGGCGCGCAGCTCCTCGGCACCTGCCTCGAGCAGCTTCTCGAGGGTTTCCGCGCGACGACCGTCGACGGCCTGTCGCGCGACCATGGACACCTGACTGGACACCTGTCCAACTTAGAACGTGTTCCAGTCCAGCGCAAGCACCTTGACCAGACTCGGTCAACACTGTGGACTTCGCCGGGTGACCGTCACCCTCACCACCCGCGAGGCGATCGCCCGCGCCGCCGGCCGGCTCTTCGAGCAGCACGGCTACACCGGCACCTCGGTCCGCGCGGTGGCGGCGCAGGCCGGCGTCGACCCGGCCCTGGTGATCCGACACTTCGGCTCCAAGGAGAAGCTCTTCCTGGACACCATGGACCTGCAGGGCCACTTCGGCGGCGCCACGCTCGGCCCGCTCGAGGAGCTGGGCGAACGACTGGTCGCGACCCTGCTCGGCCCCGGTCGCGACGTGCGCCTCTCGGCGTACCGCGCGATGGTGCGCGCGTCGGACTCCGAGCTGGTGCGCGCCCGGCTCATCGACGCGCTCGAGGAGATGTTCGTCGTCCCGCTCACGCCACGCCTGCCCGGCCCCGACGCCGAGCTGCGGGCACGCCTGATCGGCGCCCAGGTCGCCGGCCTGCTGGACCAGATGGCACTGGTCGAGGACCCGGTGCTGGTCTCCGCCGACCCGGCACTCGTCGCTCGCACCTACGGCGCTGCGATCCAGGCGCTGGTGGACGCACCCAGCCACGCGTAGCCGCCTCGGCCGGGCGCGCGACTCCCTGGACCCTCGGGGTGTCAACACTGTTGACACGAGCCGTGACCCGGCCCCATTGTGCTCGTTGTCACAGGCACCATCCGGTCCACCACCGTCACCCTCGGAGTCCGCATGACCCGCACCCTCCGGCCCCCTCCCCTCGGGCGGCACAGGCGTCATCGCGGCCGCCTGCCCGTGCGGGCGGCAGCAGTCGTCGCCGTCCTGGCGCTGAGCGCCTGCGGCTCCCAGGTCGACCCGGACACGATGGCCAGGCTCAACGGCCAGGCCGGCGTGGCCGTCGGCGCCGACGGGCAGCCCATGACCTCGGACGCCCTGGGCAGCGACACCGGGACGCTGGACCCGGGCGCCGACGGCGGCGACGCCGGGGCCTCCGGCGGTGGCGGCACCGGGTCGTCCGGGGGCACCGGCTCGTCCGACGGGGACGGGGGCAGTGGGGGCGACAGCGGCAGCGGCCCGACCGGGAACGGCAAGACCTCGGCCGACGGCGGCGTGAAGGCCGGGTCGTGCGACGGCTTCAAGAACACCACCGGCATCACCGACTCCGAGATCACCATCGCCAACATCGCCGACATCTCGGGACCGGTCCCCGGGCTCTTCCAGTCCGCCCAGGACGCGACCAAGGCGTTCGTCGCCTACTACAACGCCTCCAACCCCGACGGGATCTGCGGACGCTCGCTGAAGCTCTCGGCCCTCGACACCCGCTCCGACTCCGCCGGCGACCAGCAGGCCTACACGCGAGCCTGCGACGAGGCCTTCGCCGCCGTCGGCTCGGTCTCCTCCCAGGACCAGGGCGGCGCCGGGACCGCCGAGAGCTGCGGCATCCCCGACCTGCGCGCCTTCACCGTGACGCCCCAGCGCACGGCCTGCGTGACCTGCTTCTCCGCCTACGCGCTCAAGGGCAACCTCATCCCCAAGGCGAACCTCGACTACTGGAAGAAGAAGGAACCCCAGGCGACCCAGAACATCGGGATCTACTACGTCAACGTCCCGGCAGCCGAGGTCAACGCCAAGAGCATCGCGGCAGCCTTCGAGAAGAACGGCTCCAAGGTCACCCGGGTCCAGGGCATCGACACCGCCGAGTTCAACTACGCGCCGTACGCCCAGCAGATGAAGAGCGAGGGCATCGGCTTCGTCATGTACTACGGACCCTTCCAGTTCACCATCCGCCTGCAGGAGGCGATGGAGCAGCAGGGCGTGGACGCGGTGTTCCTCACCGACCCGACGGTCTACGACCGCAACTACGTCGAGCAGGGCGGCAGCACGGTCGACGGCACCTACGTCTACTCGGTGATCCAGCGGTTCGAGGACACCAAGATCCCCGAGATGGTGCTCTACCGGCAGTGGCTCGAGCGGGTCGCGCCCGGCTCGATCCCCAACTACTACGGACTCTTCGCCTGGTCCGCGGCGCGACTGTTCGTCCAGACGGCCACCGAGCTCGGCGGCGACCTGACCCGTCCCGCGCTCGTCCAGGCCCTCAAGGGCGTCAAGGACTGGACCTCCAACGGCATCCACGCCCCGATGGCGATCGGTGCGAAGACCACGCCCGGCTGCATCAAGATGTTCCAGCTCAAGGGCGGTTCGTGGTCGCAGGCCTCCCCCGGGGACTTCATGTGCAGCTCCCTCGTCGACTCAGGAGTAGGTGGCTGATGAGCCCGACCCCCAGCAGGTACGCCGACCTGACCCGGGAGGAGCTCGCTCGGCTCGTGCCCGAGCTGCTGCTCATCGGCCAGCTCATCGACCGCTCCGGCATGGCCTGGTGCATCCAGTCCTTCGGCCGGCAGGCGATGACCGACATCGCGATCGAGGAGTGGGCCGGGTCCTCCCCGATCTACACCCGCCGCATGCAGCGCGCCCTCGGCTACGCCCCCGAGGTCGAGGGGCAGGGCGACGTCGTGACGATCTTCAAGGGCCTCCAGCTCGACATCGGCGCTCCCCCGCAGTTCATGGACTTCCGCTACACCGTCCACGACCCCTGGCACGGCGAGTTCCGCCTCGACCACTGCGGGGCCCTGATGGACGTCGAGCCGATGGGCCCCGACTACGTCAAGGCGATGTGCCACGACATCGAGGATCCCACCTTCGACGCGACCGTGGTGGCCACCAACCCCCGCGCTCAGGTGCGACCGATCCACCGACCGCCGCGGGTCCCCGCGGACCGCAACCCCCACTGCGCCTGGACCGTCACCATCGATGAGTCGCACCCCGCGGTGGAGCCGCTGGCGCCGTACTTCGAGATCGTGCGGACGCGCGCGGCGTCCCTGGAGCTGGCGCCCATCGACCCGGCCGACGACGGCCTGGGTGACTACGCGGGGCCCTTGCTCTCCGACCTCGACTTCGCCGACTTCAGCCACTCCGCGCTGGCGCGGATGGCCGACGAGGTCTGCGTGCAGATGCACCTGCTCAACCTCTCCTTCGTCCTGGCCGTGCGAGCGCGCAGCGAGTCCGAGGAGCAGGCGCGCGAGATCTGCCGCAAGCAGCTCGTGGGCATCGCCGGGATCGCCGCGGAGCGACTGCACCGGCTGCTGGGCCTGCCCTCCGACGAGGCCGGCGCCCTGCACGTGCTGGCGCTGCACCCGCTGCTCAACCCCGCGGCGTACGTCGTCGCGTCGGTCGACGCGCAGGGCGGCCGGCTCGACGTGCAGCCGAGCGACGCGCACGCCGACGGCGCCTGGATCTCGCTGTGCGGACCCCACGACACCAGTGCGCTCCAGGCCGCGGTGCGTGCGGTCGACGACCGATTCGACGTCGAGGTCGAGGGCACCGAGGAGGAGTGGACCGCGCGCGTCGTGGTGGGCGCCCCGGCCAAGGAGGCCGACGAGGTCGCCGTCACCCGCTTCAGCAGCGGTTCCGCCTTCGAGTTCGAACCGCGTCGTTCGCTGCCGATCTTCCCGGTGTGACGTGGACAGCCGCCCCGCGTCCTGAGACCTCTCCTACCCTGACCCCGTGACCCTGCTCTCCGAAGCACCTGTCCTCGTCACCGGCGCCTGCGGGCTCGTGGGCCGTGCCACGGTCGCCGCGCTGCGGGCCCGCGGACTGCCCGTCGTGGCCACCGACCTCGGGTCGAAGGCCAACCGCGACCACGCCGCGTCGCTGCCGGCCGACCGCGACCTGGCGTGGCGCTGGGCGGACCTGACGTCGCCGGAGCAGGCACGCGGCCTGGTGAAGGCCAGCGCCCCACGCGCGGTCGTCCACCTCGCCGCCGTCATCCCGCCGGCCTGCTACGCGAACCCCGGGGTCGCCGAGGCGGTCAACGTCGGCGGCACCCGCCACCTCACCGAGGCGGTCGTCGACCACGCCCCGCAGGCGCGGTTCGTGCACGCCTCGAGCGTGGCGGTGCACGGGTCGCGCAACCCGCACCGCGGGCTGGGGCTGCTCGGTGCCGACACGCCGCTGGCACCCAGCGACCTCTACGGCCGGCACAAGGCGGCAGCCGAGGAGATCGTCCGTGCCATCTCGACCCCGTGGACCGTGCTGCGCCTCGGCGGGGTGATGACCACCGACGTGAGC
Source organism: Actinomycetota bacterium (assembly GCA_036341255.1). GTDB lineage: Bacteria > Actinomycetota > Actinomycetes > Propionibacteriales > Nocardioidaceae > Nocardioides. Next base: position 70,561 of record JAYYWX010000169.1, read on the forward strand.
AGCGCGGGCAACGACCCCGACACCTCCTACTTCTCCGCCTCCCTCCCCGACGACGGACGGATCCAGACCGTCGACGTGCGTGACGTGGCGCGCGCCTTCGCCGCCGCGGTCGACACCGACGTCGCCGGGGAGATCCTGATGATCGGCGGGGACGCCAGTCATCGTCTCGTGCAGCGCGACATCGCGGTGGGCTACACCGGGGCGCTGGGCATGGACGGCGCGGTGCCCGAGGGGCTGCCCGGCGACCCCGACGACGACTCGACGTGGTTCGCGACCGACTGGATGGACACCGCCCGCGCCCAGGAGGCGCTGGACTTCCAGCGGGTCAGCTGGCCGCAGCTGCTCGAGGAGATCCGCGAGCAGGTGGGCTGGAAGCGCTACCTGCTGCGCCTGGTGGGACCACCGATGCATGCGCTGGCCGTGCGCAGGTCGCCGTACGCCGGCACGGGACGCACGTACGCCGACCCGTGGGACGCCGTGGAACGGCGCTGGCCCGCCGCCACCGCCTGATCCTCTCGGAGCAGGGGCGACGACGGGCCAGTCGTGACCGGACGACCCGCGGGGGTCAGCGGTCGAAGCGGTCCGCCTCCATGACCTTGTCCCACGCGGCGACGAAGTCGTGGACGAACTTCTCCGTGGCGTCGTCGCTGGCGTAGACCTCCGCCAGCGCCCGCAGCTCGGAGTTGGACCCGAAGATCAGCTCGGCCGGGGTCGCCGTCCAGGCGGTGGCACCGCTCGGGTCGACGATCTCGTAGACGTTCTCCTCGTCCTTCGACGCCTTGACCGTGTTGCCCGGGGTGAGCAGGTTGACGAAGAAGTCGGTCGAGAGCACGCCCGGCCGCTCGGTGAGCACGCCGTGCTTCGAGCCGCCGACGGTCGCACCGAGGGTGCGCATGCCGCCCAGCAGCACGGTCATCTCCGGCGCGGTGAGGTCGAGCATGTAGGCACGGTCGACCATGAGCTCCTCGGGACGGTTCTTCTCACCCGAGCGCAGGTAGCCGCGGAAGGCGTCGGCGCGGGGCTCGAGGAACCGGAAGGAGTCGACGTCGGTCTGCTCGATCGTGGCGTCGGTGCGGCCCGGACGGAACGGCACGGTGACCTCGACGCCGCCGTCCTTGGCGGCCTTCTCGATCGCGGCGACGCCTCCGAGCACGATGAGGTCGGCCAGGCTGATCTTCTTCTCGCTCTTGCCGTCGAAGTCGGCCTTGATGCTCTCGAGCTTCTCCAGGACGGTCGCGAGCTCAGCGGGCTCGTTGACCTCCCAGTCCTTCATCGGCTCCAGGCGGATGCGGGCGCCGTTGGCACCGCCGCGCAGATCGGTCTTGCGGAACGACGCGGCCGAGGCCCACGCGGTCTTCACCAGCTGGGCGCCGGTGAGGCCCGAGTCGAGCAGGGTGGCCTTGAGCGAGGCGATGTCGGACTCGTCGACCAGCGGGTGGTCGACGGCCGGCACCGGGTCCTGCCACAGCTGCGCCTCGGGCACCCAGGGACCGAGGAAGCGGTCGACCGGGCCCATGTCGCGGTGCAGCAGCTTGTACCAAGCGCGGGCGAAGGCGTCGGCGAACTTCTTCGGGTCGTCCTTGAAGCTGCGCGAGACCTTGTCGTAGTCGGGGTCCATGCGCAGGGCCAGGTCGGTGGTGAGCATGGTCGGCTTGCGCTTGGGCGAGTCCGGCGTGGGGCCGGGGATGATCGCCTCGGCGTCCTTGGCCTCCCACTGCCACGCGCCGCCGGGGCTCTTCACGAGCTCCCACTCGTAGCCGTAGAGCAGCTCGAAGAAGTCGTTGTTCCACTGCGTCGGGGTGCGGGTCCAGGTGACCTCGAGGCCCGAGGTGATGGTGTCCTTGCCCTTGCCCGAGCCGTAGGTGCTGGTCCAGCCGAAGCCCTGCTCGGCCAGGTCGGCCGCCTCCGGCTCCGGGCCCACGTGGTCGTCGGCGTTGGCCGCACCGTGGGTCTTGCCGAAGGTGTGGCCACCGGCGATGAGCGCGACGGTCTCCTCGTCGTTCATCGCCATCCGGCCGAAGGTCTCGCGGATGAAGTACGCCGCCTTGACCGGGTCGGGCTGGCCGGCCGGGCCCTCGGGGTTGACGTAGATCAGGCCCATCTCGGTGGCACCCAGGTCCTCGACCATGGTGCCGTCCGCGGTGTAGCGGCCCTCGCCGAGCCACTCCTGCTCGAAGCCCCAGACGACCTCCTCGGGCTCCCAGACGTCGGCGCGGCCGAAGCCGAACCCGAAGGTCTCGAAGCCCATGTCCTCGAGCGCGACGTTGCCGGCGAGGACGAGCAGGTCGGCCCAGGAGATCTTCTGGCCGTACTTCTTCTTGACCGGCCACAGCAGGCGGCGGGCCTTGTCGAGGTTGGCGTTGTCGGGCCAGGAGTTGAGCGGGGCGTAGCGCTGCATGCCCTGGCCGGCGCCGCCGCGGCCGTCGAAGAGCCGGTAGGTGCCGGCGGCGTGCCAGCTCAGCCGGATCATCAGGCCGCCGTAGTGCCCGAAGTCGGCGGGCCACCAGTCCTGGGAGGTGCGCAGGACCTCGACGACATCGGCCTTCAGCGCGTCGACGTCGAGGCCGGCGAAGGCCTCGGCGTAGTCGAACTCGCCACCGAGCGGGTCACCCTTCGAGGAGTGCAGGCGCAGCGGGGAGAGGTCGAGGCGGTTGGGCCACCAGTCGTTGTTGGTGCGGGGGTTGTCCACCGCGGGCTCCGGGGTGGGGATCCCCGGGTTCTCGCTCTCACTGCCCTCGCCGGTCACGCCGCTGCCGGCGTGGTCGACGGGGCACCGCAGCTCGTTGTCGCTCAATTCTCTGCCTTTCGAGAGGTGTCGGAGTTCAGGACGCTGCACAGCTGGGGCAGGTGCCCCAGTAGACGACCTCGGCCTCGTCGATGGAGAAGCCGTGGTCGTCGGACGCGGTGAGGCACGGAGCCTCTCCGGTGGCACAGTCGACGTCGGCGATCACGCCGCAGCCGCGGCACACCACGTGGTGGTGGTTGTCGCCGACCCGCGCCTCGTAGCGGGCCACCGACCCCGACGGCTGGATGCGTCGGAGCAGGCCGGCCTCGGTCAACGCGCGCAGGACGTCGTACACCGCCTGGTGCGAGACCATGCCGAGGTCGTCACGGACCGCCCTGATCACCGCATCGGTGTCGAGGTGGGGTCGCTGGGCCACCGCCGCCATGACCGCGAGGCGGGGCTTGGTCACGCGCAGCTGCGCGTCCCGGAGCATCGTCTCGTGGTCGTGGTGGGTCATGACTCGGACCATGCCACCTTTTCTGGAACAGATCAAGACAAGACACGCCCGGGTGTGGGGCCCGCGAGGTCACGGGGGCAGGATCACGCCGTGCCCACCTCGCAGACTCCCCCGGACCCGCGACGTGCGGCGCTGGAGGAACAGCGGCGGACACTCCGGCGCCGCCTCGCCGGCCTGGCCTCGGACTTCGCCGAGACCGTCGCCGCCTCGCTGGACACGAACGCCGACGACGAGCACGACCCCGAGGGCGCCACCATCGCCTTCGAGCGCTCGCAGCTGAGCTCGATGTCCCGTCAGCTCGTGCAGCGCATCGCCGAGGTCGACGTCGCCCTCGCCCGCGTGGACGCCGGCACGTACGGCGTGTGCACCGCCTGCGGTCAGCCGATCGACCCCGCGCGCCTCGAGGCCCGCCCGGCGGCCGCCCTGTGCATCGCCTGCGCCTCCCGCCCCTGACTCCCTCTGTCCGCCGAGCCGGCGCATCAATACGCCGGCTCGGTTCGACCCGCGGCACCTGCGTCGTGCGGCACTGGTCTCGACGCCCGCTCGACCAGCGGTGGGTGCGGGGTCAGGGACGCAGTGACCGCTCGAGGTGCGTGACCAGCTCGTCGACCACCTCGGGGATCGACCGGTCTCGGTCGGCGCGCAGCCAGTCCGAGAGCCACACCTGCAGGGCCGAGACGACCAACCCCGCGGCGACGGCCGGACGTAGAGGAGCCACGTCGCCGGCGCGAGCCGCGGCGGCGTACCCCTCCTCGATCGTGCGCAGCCCGTCGGACCACACCGTGCGCTGCACCCCGACCCCCTCGGCGCTGGCCCAGGCGGTGCCCACGCGCAGGCTCATCGCCAGGTAGTCCGGCCGCTCCATGAGGTACGACGCTGTCGACCCGACCCCGGCGAGCAGTCGCTCCAGGCCGACCCGGCCGGCGGTGGCCGCGGCGACCGCCTCGAGCAGCCCGGCCATCCGCGAGCCCTGCAGCTCGTCCCAGATCTCAGCCTTGCCGGCGAAGGTCTTGTAGACCGTGGCGAGCGACAGCCCCGCCTCCCGGGCGACGTCGGGCATCCGCGCCTCGGCGTACCCGACCCGCGCGAACTCCCGCTCCGCGGCGTCCAGCACCCGCTCGCGGTAGAGGGCGGCGCGCTCCTCGGCGACCGACGACCCCGACGCGTCCGCTGCCACCGATGCCATCGACAACCCCTCCGCACCTCTTGACGACTCCAGCAGAACAGTGGTTCTGTTCTGCAGAACGCCGATTCTACACACGAGGGGGCCGCGTGAAGCCCACGCTCCCGATGAACCCCACCGGATGGTTCCAGGTCGCCTGGTCCGACGAGGTCCGGGTCGGCCAGGTGCATCGGATGCGCTACTTCGGCCGCGACCTCGTCGCCTGGCGCGGCCAGTCCGGCCGGGTCACGGTGATGGACGCCTACTGCGAGCACCTCGGCGCCCACCTCGGCTACGGCGGCACCGTCGTCGAGGACCGCATCCGCTGCCCC
>JAYYWX010000170.1:0-15269 GCA_036341255.1 Actinomycetota bacterium
CCGCACCACCCGCACCACCCGCACCACCCAGCACCACCCAGCACGCCGAGCCGGCGCGGGCAGCCGGCAGGGCGCGCCGGCGGGGGCGGGCTCGACCACCCCCCGGTGGGGGTTTGCGGGGGGGGGGGCCCCCCGCCCGCAAACCCCCACCGGGTGGTGGTCGTGGCCGGCCGCGCCGGCGCGCCGGCCCGGATGGACGCGCGGGCTCGGCGTGCTGGGTGGTGCGGGGTGGTGCGGTGGTGCGGGTGGGCTACTTCTTGAACACCTGGAGCTCGGCCGCGTGGACGACGGTGCCGCGCTCGGAGCCCGTGGCGCAGTCGGTCGTGGTGATCGGGTCGTTGTCCAGCTCACCGGCGTAGCCGGCGAACCCGGTGCACTGGTTGTTGAGGACGACGAGCCGCACGGCCGAGGCCTTGGCGGGCTTGAAGGAGAACGACCGCATGACCTGCTTGGGTGCCGTCGGGCGGGGGCGCACGGCCGGGAACGCGTCGGACGTGGAGGTGAGGACGCGCTTCCACTTGGCCTTGCCGCTGGTGCAGCCCTTGACACAGACCTCGATGGCGAACTGCCGCAGCGCGGTGAAGCGCGAGTTGGACAGCTGGTCGATGTCGTCTGCCCCGTCGACCGGGTTCAGCAGCGCACTGACCTGGACGCGACGGATCTTCGACTTCTTGCCCGCGAGGTCGACGGCCACGAACGGCTTGGACTCGTTGACGTTGGCCTCGGTCACGCCGGCCCAGTTGGTGTCCTCGGTGCCGTCGATGAGCGCCTCGGTCTTCAGCGAGCCCGCGGTGGCGTCGATGATCTTCGCGCCGGCGGCGGACGCGGCCAGGTTGACGGCCTTGGGGAGCTTCACCGTGCGCTTCTGGCCCGCCTTGACGGTGAGGCCGAACCGGTGGAAGCCGCCCTTGGGCGAGACGTAGAGCAGGTCGTAGCTGCCCGGCGCCATCGTTGCGGTCGCCTTGGTCTTCGTCTTCGGGAACGTGTCGGCCAGCGGCGAGGTGCGCGCCTCGAACATGCCGACATAGACCGAGCCCGGGCCCGAGCCGCCCTTGAACGTCACGGTGGCGTTGCCGCCCTTGGGCGAGGCGAAGCCACCGGTGACGACGTTCTCGTCCGTCGGGTCGATGACGGCGTTCTTGCCCATGCCGCGGCGGGCGAAGGCCTGCCACATGACCTTGGTGTCCTCGCCGCCGAAGCGCATCCGGTCAGCAGCGAGCATCGCGTCGCGGGCGTCGAGCATCGAGGTGCTGCCCTGCTGGAGCAGGAAGGCGTCGAACATCAGCTGGATCCAGCGCCGGTTGCCGGGGCAGTACTGCGGCGCGACCGGGGAGGCGTAGTCGGAGCCCTGGGCGCACTCGAGCTGGAGCGACTTGTCCTTGTAGGGGTACTTCTTGTTCCACTTCTTCACCAGCGCCCGGCGCACCTCCCACTGGGTGCCGCTCCAGATCTCGCCGTCGGCGTGGACCTGCACGCCGGTGGTGTCGTAGCCGTAGTTGGAGTAGTTCAGCGGGTTCTTGTTGATCGCGAAGTTGCGGATCGCGGTCTTCTTGTTGCCCGTGGCGTAGACGCCGACGGCCCAGATGTTGCCGCCGTTCTTGTAGCCGTGGCTGAACTGGTACTCCGCGGCGGTGAGGTCGCCCCACGACTCGCCCATCGCTCCGCCCTGGTCGGAGCCGATGCCCTCGTCAGGACCGGCGATCATCCGGTTGGAGATCGCGTGGGTGTACTCGTGGCCGACGATGCCCATGTCGAGGCTGCCGTCGGTGCAGGGCGCGTAGAACGCGCCGGCGGCCGGCTGGAAGAGGTACTGGTTGGTGATGCCGGGGACGCCGTCCTGCAGCGTGATCTGGTTGGCGTTGTTGCGTCCGGTGGCGACACCGGTGGCCTCGAAGACGGGGCTGGTGAGGGCGCCGGCCTGCACGTTGCCGACCTCGGCGTCGGCGGGGACGCCGCCGCGGCCGAAGTTGTCGAGCTGCAGGTTGTAGTTCGACTCGGTGAAGCCGAGGTAGTAGCTGTAGTCGTGCATCCGGTTGTGGGACACGAACAGGTTGCCGGTGACGAACTCGATGTCGTTGCCGCCCGGCACCAGGTTGGTCGGGTCGCAGGCCGACTCGTTCCAGGCGTCGGTGAACTCACCGGTGTAGGTACGGGTCGGGGAGACCGGCGCCTGCAGCAGGCCGCCCGGGGTGAGCGGGCTGGCCCAGGCCTCGTGGGTGTTGGCGTTGTTGCCGATCGTGGTCATCGAGGCGACGCCGGCCACGTTCAACTGGTCCCAGGCGAAGGGCGAGGCCACGTTGCGGAAGGGACCGGTGGGCATGGTGCAGTCGTCGGTGTCGACCCAGCAGCCGATGACGTCGTTGCCCGGGGTCTTGCCGACCTTGGTCGAGGACATCGACGGGTTGGCCGGGAAGTAGCTCCAGGTCGGGTCGAAGCCGACGCCACCGCCCCCGCCGGGGGCGCCGGTGTCGCTGGTCGAGACCAGCAGGCCGTAGGCGCCCACAACCGCCGAGGCCCCGTCGAACGGGCAGACCTGGGCGCTGTAGACGCCGGCCTTGAGCGGCTCGGGGGAGGTCCAGGTGACGACCTCGGGGCTGGTGAGCAGGTCCCCGGTGTAGAGCAGCTGGTCCTGGGGACCGAAGAACTTCACGACCACGTCGTCGACCGGCAGGGCCAGGGCCGCGGCGGTGAAGGTCGTGGTGAGGTCGTCGGTGAGCTCGAAGGGGTGCTTCGGGCCGCACTCGGTGTTGCTGAAGGTGCCCTGGTAGACCTCGTTCACCTGGTCGTTCTCGACCTGGTGGGCACGGTGCAGGACCTCGCCGGTGACGGCGTCGACCATCAGGGTGTAGGCGAAGGCGAGGCCGTCCTGGTTGTCGACGACGTTGGCCTCGTAGACCGGGCGCACGGTGCCGTCGGCCATCGCGAGGGCCCTCAGCCGCACCTGCTGCTGCTCGGAGAAGCCGGGGACGGCCAGGCGGGTCCAGGGGGCCACCGATCCGACGGCGCGGTCGACGACCATGCCGATCTTCTTCAGCGTCGAGCCGGTGATGGAGCGGCCGACGTTGCCGGCGGCCTCGACCCAGCCCTCGAGCGGGGTCAGCGTCGCGGCCGGCGCCGTCTGCGTCGTACGGACGAGGGAGGAGGAGACGTAGGCGATCTCGCCGCGGGAGACACCGACGGTGACCATCGAGCCCAGGGCGGGGGAGAGGTCGCCGAAGCGCTGGCGGAAGAGCACGGCGTGCCCGGCCGGGGCGGTGGGACGGCCCTTCGCGTCGGGGTAGTCGGCCAGCTTCTGCTCGTTGACCAGCTCCAGGCCGGCCATGGCCGAGCGGGTCAGGCCGAAGAGGGCGGCGTTGTCCTCGAGGTACGCGCGGGCGGCGACCACCGGGTCGGCGGAGGTCGCGCGGGCCAGGGCGCCGTCGGCGGGCAGCAGCGAGCCGGGGGTGCCGAAGTCGTTCCAGCGCAGGGTGACCGCGCCGAGGCGGTCAGCGGCGCTGCGCTGGGCCGCGGTGGGCAGCACGCGGCCGCGCAGGTCCAGGTCGGAGAGGCCGGGGACCGAGTCGCCGAGGGTGGCGACCAGGCCGTCGACGACGTGCTGGAGGTCGGTCGAGGCCACCGTCGGTGAGGTGGCGAGGGCGGGTATCTGCGCGAGGCCCGGGACCATGGTGGCGGTCATCAGGGCGAGGGCGGCCGTCTTGCGGCGCCGGACGCGGGAGGGGGTGCTGGGCATGGCCTGCTCAACGGTTCCGGGGACCGGTGGTTATGCAGTCGGGGGCATGAAACGCGGAGTTCACAGGGCGGCGGGTGGTCCAGAGGTCTTGGATCGTTCAAGTCGGGCGGGTTAGCGTGCGCGGGTGCGTGCCATCCGACGCTTCACCGTCCGCCCCGTCCTGCCCCCCGAGCTGGCCCCGCTCAGCGACCTGGCGCTCAACCTGCGCTGGTCCTGGCACCCGCCGACCCAGGACGTCTTCTCCGCCGTCGACCCCGACCTGTGGGAGGAGACCGGGCACGACCCCGTGCGGCTGCTGGGAGCGGTTAGCCGGGAGCGTTTCGCGGAGCTGGCCGCGGACACGGCCTTCCGGACGCGGCTCGACGAGGCCGTCGCGGACCTGGACGCCTACCTGGCGGGGGACAGGTGGTTCCAGCGCGCCGCTGCGGCCGACCCCGGCATGCCGCGCGCGATCGGCTACTTCTCGCCGGAGTTCGGCATCACCGCCGTGCTGCCGCAGTACTCCGGCGGCCTCGGCATCCTGGCCGGCGACCACCTCAAGGCCGCCAGCGACCTCGGCGTCCCGATCATCGGGGTCGGCCTGCTCTACCGGCACGGCTACTTCAAGCAGTCGCTCTCCCGCGAGGGCTGGCAGCAGGAGACCTACCCCGTGCTCGACCCCGACGAGCTCCCCATCTCGGTGCTGCGCGAGCCCACCGGGGAGCCGGCGACGATTTCGATCGCCATGCCCGGCGGCGCGGACCTGCTGGCCCGGATCTGGGTGGCGCGCGTCGGACGGGTGCCACTGCTCATGCTCGACACCGACGTGGAGGGCAACAGCCAGCAGTACGTCGACGTGACCGACCGTCTCTACGGCGGCAACTCCGAGCACCGGCTGCGTCAGGAGCTGCTGCTCGGCATCGGCGGTGTGAAGGCGCTGCGGGCGTTCTCCCGGATCACCGGTCACGAGGCGCCCGAGGTCTTCCACACCAACGAGGGCCACGCGGGATTCCTCGGGCTGGAGCGCATCCGCGAGCTCACGGTGGATCCCGCGGGGCCGGGCCTGGACTTCGACACCGCGCTCGAGGTCGGCCGCGCCTCGACGGTGTTCACGACGCACACGCCGGTCCCCGCCGGGATCGACCGGTTCCCCCGGTCGCTGGTCGAGCAGTACTTCGCCGACGCCGGCGCCTGCCCGGGCGTCCCCGTCGAGCGGATCCTGGCGCTGGGCGCCGAGGACTACGAGGGCGGCGACCCGGCGGTCTTCAACATGGCCGTCATGGGCTTCCGACTGGCCCAGCGTGCCAACGGCGTCTCCCAGCTGCACGGGCACGTCTCCCGCGGGATGTTCCAGGGACTCTGGCCGGCCTTCGACGAGGCCGAGGTGCCGATCGGCTCCATCACCAACGGCGTCCACGGCCCTACCTGGGTCGGACGCGAGGTCTTCGAGCTCGCCGCGCGTGCCGGGGTGGCGCCGGACTCCGAGGACGTCGACGCCTTCTGGGACGTCGTGGACTCGATCCCCGGGGAGGCGGTGTGGTCGACCAAGCGGGTGCTGCGCCAGCGGCTCGTCGAGGACGCCCGTCGTCGCCTGGCCAAGTCGTGGACCAAGCGGGGTGCGGCCAGTGCCGAGCTCGCCTGGATCGAGGATGCGCTGGACCCCGACGTGCTGACGATGGGCTTCGCACGGCGCGCCGCGTCGTACAAGCGCCTGACGCTGATGATGCGCGACCCCGACCGTCTCAAGCGGCTGCTGCTCGACCCCGACCGCCCCGTCCAGCTGGTGATCGCCGGCAAGGCGCACCCGGCCGACGACGGCGGCAAGAAGCTCATCCAGGACATCGTCCGGCTCTCCGACGACCCCGAGATCCGGCACCGCATCGTCTTCCTGCCCAACTACGACATCGCCATGGCCCAGCCGCTCTACCCCGGCTGCGACGTCTGGCTCAACAACCCGCTGCGCCCCTACGAGGCCTGCGGCACCTCCGGCATGAAGGCCGCGCTCAACGGCGGGCTGAACCTCTCGGTGCTCGACGGCTGGTGGGACGAGTGGTACGACGGCGAGAACGGCTGGGCGATCCCGACCGCCGACGGTGTCGAGGACGTCGACCGACGCGACGACCTCGAGGCCGCCGCGCTCTACGAACTGATCGAGAACGAGGTCGCCCCGCGGTTCTACGACGTCGACGCCGCCGGGGTCCCGACCCGCTGGCTGGAGATGGTCCGCCACACGCTGAAGTCGCTGGGCCCCAAGGTGCTGGCGACCCGGATGGTGCGCGACTACGTCCGCCAGCTCTACGCACCCGCCGCCGCGACCGCCCGCGCGCTCAACAGCGACTACGCCGGCGCGGTCGACCTCGCTGCGTGGAAGCGCCGGGTGCTCGAGGCCTGGCCCGGCGTCCGCGTCGAGCACGTCGAGTCCAGCGGGGTGGGTGACTCCCCGGAGGTGGGGGCTCTGATGTCGACCCGCGCCTTCGTCGCGCTCGGCTCGCTGTCGCCCGAGGACGTCGAGGTGCAGCTGGTCCACGGCCGGGCCACCGCCGAGGACGAGCTGCTCGACACCCGGACCTCCCTGCTCACCCTGGCCGAGAGCTACGAGGGCGGGCGGCACCGCTTCGACGGCGACGTCGCCCTCGACGCCGCCGGCTCCTTCGGCTACACCGTCAGGGTCGTGTCGCGGCACGAGCTGCTCGCCTCCGACGCCGAGCTCGGCGTGGTGGCCCTGCCGACGGGCTGAGCGGGCGGAAGGGGTCTCGACGCCCGCTCGTCGCTGGCGCTCCTCGCTGCTCGACCACCGGGCAGGTGGCTAGTCGACGAGCTCGCGCAGCACCACGACCGAGCGACGCCCGATCGAGATCCGGTCCCCGGCCTCGACCCGGGCGCCCTCGTCGAGCTTCACGTCGGTGGAGAGCACGACCTCGCCGCGCTGCACCCAGTCGTTCTCCGGCAGGTGCACGCCCTGGGGCAGCCAGCCGGCGTTGAACCAGAGCATGAACGAGCGGTCCACCTGCTGCTCACCGCGCGGGCCGGGCGCGCGCAGCGGAGCGCCGGACACGAACATTCCGATCGTGCGCAGGTCGTGGTCGTACCAGTCCTCCTCGCGCATCTCCCGGCCCGAGGGGTGCAGCCAGGCCAGGTCCTTGGGGCCGCCCCGGATGGTGGGCCGCCCCTCGAACCAGTGCCGTTGGCGCAGCGCGGGGTGGTCACGGCGCAGGCGCAACGCGGTCTTGGTGACCTCGTAGACGTCGAGCCAGGCGTCCTGCGCGGACCAGTCGACCCAGGAGGTCTCGTTGTCCTGGCAGTAGGCGTTGTTGTTGCCCCGCTGGGTGCGTCCGCGCTCGTCGCCCGCGGTGATCATCGGCACGCCGTTGGACAGGCACAGGGTCGCCATCATGTTGGCCGCCTGCCGGCGGCGTACGGCGACGAGGGCCGGGTCGTCGGTCTCGCCCTCGACCCCGTGGTTCCACGAGCGGTTGTTGTCGGTGCCGTCGCGGTTGTCCTCGCCGTTGGCCTCGTTGTGCTTGTGCTCGTAGGTGACCAGGTCGCGCAGGGTGAAGCCGTCGTGGGCGGTGACGAAGTTGATGGAGTTGTAGGCGGACCGTCCGTCGTCGGCATAGAGGTCCGACGACCCGGCCAGCCGGGTGGCGACCGTGCGCGGGCCGGAGGTGTGGTTGCGCCAGAAGTCGCGGATGGTGTCGCGGTACTGGTCGTTCCACTCCACCCACGGCGGCGGCATGCCCCCGACGAGGTAGCCGTCCATCGAGGCGTCCCACGGCTCGGCGATCAGCTTCACGTGCCGCAGGATCGGATCCTGGCCGATGGCGACCAGCAGGTCGGAGTTCATGTCGATGTCGTAGCCGGTGCGGGTCAGGGCGGACATCAGGTCGAAGCGGAAGCCGTCGACGTGCATCTCGGTGACCCAGTAGCGCAGCGAGTCGAGGATCAGCCGCAGCGCCAGCGGGTGGTTGGAGTCGACGGTGTTGCCGCAGCCGGTGACGTCCCAGTAGGTGTCGTCGAACTCGATCGCGCCGGTCTTGGGGTCGGGCTCGGGGATGACGCGCTTGTAGAACCCGCGGTCGTCGAGCCCGCGGAAGGACAGCGTCGGACCCAGCGGTCCGGCCTCCGCGGTGTGGTTGTAGACCACGTCGAGGATCACCTCGAGGCCCGCACGGTGCAGCGCCTTGACCATCTCCTTGAACTCGCGGACCTGCTCGCCGCGGTCGCCGGAGGAGGAGTACGCCGCGTGCGGGGCGAAGTAGCCGATGGAGTTGTAGCCCCAGTAGTTGCTGGCGCCGCGCTCGGTGAGGCCGGGCTCGGAGACGAACTGGTGGACCGGGAGCAGCTCGACCGCGGTGACGCCGAGGTCACGCAGGTAGTCGGTGACCGCGGGGGAGCCGAGGCCGGCGTACGTGCCCCGCAGGTGCTTGGGGACGCGGTCGTGCAGCTGGGTCATGCCCTTGACGTGGCACTCGTAGACGACCGTGTCGCGCCAGCGGCGACGCATCGGCTGGTCGCCCTCCCAGTCGAAGTCGCCGGACGCCGGGTCGACCACGACGCTGCGCGGCACGAAGGGGGCGGAGTCCTCGGTGGACTGCTCCTCGGGGCTGCCGAAGACGTAGCCGAAGGTGGCCGGCTCGGGGGTGAAGTCGCCGCTGACGGCCATGGCGTAGGGGTCCAGGAGCAGCTTGTGCGGGTTGAACCGGTGGCCGGCAGCCGGGTCCCACGGCCCGTCGACGCGGTAGCCGTAGCGGGTGCCGGGCTCCACCTCGGGCAGTGCGCCGTGCCAGATGCCCAGGCTCTGCTCGGTGAGGACGAAGCGGTGCTCCTCCTCACCGCCGTCGGGGGCATCGGTGAACAGGCAGAGCGTCACCTCGGTGGCGGCCGGCGCGTAGACGGCGAAGTTGGTCCGCTCCGGCGTCCACGTCGCGCCGAGCGGCCAGTTGCGCCCGGGCCAGACCTTGGCGGTCTGCCCGAGATGCGTCCACGTCACCGGCACCATGCCGAGGATTGTGTCAGGGGTGGCACGATGCTCGGCGCAGACGTAGCCGTCGCCACGTCCCGTTGCCGCCCGGCGGTGCGGGGCCTGGGCCGAGGAGTGCCGAGGAGAGGGAGAAGTCGATGGGTGAGTTCGTCCGGCTGGAGGTCGCCGACGGGGTCGGGACGATCCGGCTCGACCGTCCGAAGATGAACGCGATCAGCATCGCGGTCCAGGAGGAGCTGCGTGCCGCGGCCGCCGAGGCCACTGAGCGCGACGACGTCCGCGCCGTCGTGCTGTACGGCGGTGAGCGGGTCTTCGCGGCGGGCAACGACGTCAAGGAGATGGCCGACATGTCCTACCAGGACATGGTCGCCCGGTCCGGCCCGCTGCAGTCCGCGGTGACGGCGATCGCCCGCATCCCCAAGCCGGTCGTGGCGGCGGTCAACGGGTACGCACTCGGCGGCGGGTGCGAGCTGGCGCTGGCCGCCGACCTGCGGATCGCGGGGGAGCGGACGGTCATGGGGCAGCCCGAGACCCTGCTGGGCATCATCCCGGGCGCCGGCGGCACCCAGAGGCTGGCCCGCCTGGTCGGGCCGTCGAAGGCCAAGGACCTGATCTTCAGCGGGCGCTTCGTGAAGGCCGACGAGGCCCTGGCCATCGGCCTGGTCGACCGGGTCGTGCCCGACGAGGACGTCTACAGCGAGGCGCTGGCCTGGGCCGGGCAGTTCCGCTCGGCGGCCGGGCTGGCGCTGCGTGCGGCCAAGGAATGCATCGACCGGGGACTGGGCACCGACCTGGAGACCGGCCTGGAGATCGAGCGGATGCAGTTCGCCTCGGTCTTCGCGACCGAGGACCGCACCACCGGCATGACATCCTTCCTCGAGAACGGGCCGGGCAAGGCCACCTTCGCGAGCAGGTGAGGACGGGCATGGGCATCAAGGACAGGCTCTCGAGCGGGTCGTGGCGCACGCGCGTCGCGCAGCTGCTGTGGACCCTGTGCGTCCTGGCGGCGCTCGTCCTGGCGATCGGCGCCCTGCTCGTGGCCATCGACGCCAACGAGGACAACGGCCTGGTCAGCTTCGTGCTGTCCGCGGCCGACGCCGTCGACCTGGGGGTCTTCTCCCGGGAGAACGGTATCCGGGAGTTCACCGGGGACTCCGCGGAGACCAAGAACGCCCTGGTCAACTGGGGCCTGGGGGCCGTGGTCTACCTGGTGCTCGGGCGAGTGCTCGAGCGGGTGGTCCGCCCCGGCGCCTGAGCCGGCCGTGTGAGAAAAGCAACCGTAAACGCGTGTTACATCCACGTTGACGCGAGGGTAGCCTCGCGATCGATCCCGAGTGCACAGGAGGGGCCCCTGAGGGGCCGTCACCACCATGAACATTGTTGTCTGTGTGAAGTACGTGCCCGACGCCACTGCCGACCGGCAGTTCGAGTCGGACAACACCGTCGACCGCGTGGGCGTCGACGGGCTGCTGTCGGAGCTCGACGAGTACGCCGTCGAGCAGGCGCTCCAGCTGAAGGAGAAGGCCGGTGACGACACCGAGGTCACCGCGCTCTGCATCGGCCCGGAGAAGGCGGTCGACGCTGTCCGCAAGGCCCTGCAGATGGGTGCCGACAAGGGCATCCTGGTCTCCGACGAGGCCATCGCCGGCTCCGACTACCTCGGCACCTCGCTGGTGCTGGCCGAGGCCATCAAGAAGATCGGCGTGCCCGACCTCGTGATGTGCGGCATGGCCTCGACCGACGCCTCCGGCTCGGTCGTCCCGGCGATGCTCGCCGAGCGCCTCGACCTCCCGCAGGTCACCTTCGCCTCGGTCATCGAGACCCAGGGCGACCAGGTCCGCATCAAGCGCGACGGCGACACCGCCACCGAGGTCATCGGCGCCACGATGCCGCTGGTCATGTCGGTCACCGACCAGACCGGCGAGGCCCGCTACCCGTCGTTCAAGGGCATCATGGCGGCGAAGAAGAAGCCGCTGGAGACCTGGAGCCTCTCCGACCTCGGCGTCGACGCCGAGCTCGTGGGCCTGAACGCCTCGTGGAGCGCCGTCGAGGAGACCGCTGCCCGCCCGCCGCGCACCGCCGGCGAGATCGTGACCGACGAGGACGGCTCCGGCGCCACCGCGCTGACCGAGTTCCTCGCGTCGAAGAAGTTCATCTGAGCCGGGCTCGGATAGGAGAGGAACACACACATGTCTGAGGTCCTGGTCGTCGTCGACGCGGTCGACGGCGCTGTCCGCAAGCCCACCCTCGAGCTCCTGGCCCTGGCCAAGAAGCTCGGCACCCCCTCGGCGGTCTACTTCGGTGGCAACGACGCCGCGGTGACCGACAAGCTCAAGGCCTTCGGCGCCGAGAAGATCTACGTCGTCGACGACGCCGAGATCAAGGGCTACCTGGTCGCCCCCAAGGCCGAGGCGCTGCAGCAGCTGGTGGAGAAGACCTCCCCGGCCGCCGTGCTGCTGGTCTCCGGCTACGAGGGCAAGGAGATCGCCGGTCGCCTGGCCATCAAGACCGGCTCGGGGATCATCACCGACGCCGTGGACATCGAGGACGGCGGCGTCACCACGCAGTCGGTCTTCGCCGGCAACTACACCGTGAAGTCCAAGGTCACCAAGGGCACCCCGATCATCACGGTCAAGCCCAACTCCGCCGCCCCGGAGGAGACCGCCGGCGCCGGTGAGGTCGAGGCGTTCGCCGCGACCATCTCCGACTCGGCCAAGAAGGCCCAGATCGTGGCCGCCCAGCCGCGCAAGTCCACCGGTCGCCCCGAGCTGACCGAGGCCGCCATCGTCGTCTCCGGCGGTCGTGGCACCGGCGGCGACTTCGACCCGATCGAGGGCCTGGCCGACGCGCTCGGCGCCGCCGTCGGTGCCTCGCGCGCCGCGGTCGACTCCGGCTGGAAGCCCCACAGCTTCCAGGTCGGCCAGACCGGCAAGGTCGTCTCCCCGCAGCTCTACGTCGCCAACGGCATCTCCGGTGCGATCCAGCACCGCGCCGGCATGCAGACCTCGAAGACGATCGTCGCGGTCAACAAGGACGAGGAGGCGCCGATCTTCGAGCTCGTCGACTTCGGCGTCGTCGGCGACCTGCACTCGGTGCTGCCCGCCGCCACCGAGCAGATCGAGAAGCGCAAGGGCTGACCACAGCCACCTGTCCACGCACGACACCCCGTCGGTCCTCGGACCGGCGGGGTGTCGTCGTCTTCGCGGGACGTCATGCGTCCCGCAGAGGTGGACGTCCCGTCCGGATGAAGTCCCAGGCGGCCTAGGCTCGGATCATGACGACCCAGCAGGACGTGATCGAGCTGGCCCAGCGCGCGCGGGAGGCCTCGCTGGGGCTGGGCCTGGCCACCAGGGCGCAGAAGGACGCGGCGCTGCTGGCGATGGCCGAGGCGCTCCTCGAGCGCGCCGAGCCGGTGCTGGCCGCCAATGCCGAGGACGTCGCCCGCGCCGAGGCAGGGGGTACGCCGGCGGGCATCGTCGACCGGCTCCGGCTGACCCCCGAGCGGCTCGAGGGGATGGCGCAGGGCCTGCGCGACGTCGCCGCGCTGCCCGACCCGGTGGGCGAGGTGGTCCGGGGCAGCACCCTGGCCAACGGGCTGGAGCTGCGCCAGGTGCGGGTGCCCTTCGGCGTGGTCGGGATGATCTACGAGGCCCGTCCCAACGTCACCGCCGACGCGGCCGGCATCTGCCTGAAGTCCGGCAACGCCGTGCTCCTGCGCGGCTCCTCGAGCGCGGCCGCCAGCAACGCCGCGATCGTCGCGGTCCTGCGCGACGCGGCCGCCTCGACCGGCCTCGACGCCGACGTGGTCCAGCTGGTGCCCGCCGAGTCCCACGACACCGTCAAGGCGCTGATGCGCGCACGCGGGCACGTCGACGTGCTCATCCCGCGCGGCGGTGCGGGCCTGATCCGGGCGGTCGTGGAGGAGTCCACGGTTCCGGTCATCGAGACCGGCGTGGGCAACTGCCACGTCTACGTCGACGCGGCCGCCGACCTCGACAAGGCGCTGGCGATCGTGGTCAACGCCAAGACCCACCGGCCGAGCGTCTGCAACGCGGCGGAGTCGCTGCTCGTGCACGCCGACGTCGCCGACGCGTTCCTGCCGCGGGTCGTGGAGGCGCTGCAGGCAGCCGGGGTCACCATCCACGGCGACGATTCGTTCGCGGCGTACGACGGCGTGGTGCCGGCGACGGAGGAGGACTGGGACACCGAGTACCTCTCCCTCGACCTCGCCGCCCGCGTCGTGCCCGACCTCGGCGAGGCGCTCGCCCACGTGCGCCGGCACTCCAGCCAGCACAGCGAGGCGATCGTGACCGAGGACCAGCGTGCTGCGCGGCGCTGGGTCGCGGCCGTGGACGCGGCGGCGGTCCTGGTCAACGCCAGCACCCGCTTCACCGACGGCGGCGAGTTCGGCTTCGGCGCCGAGATCGGGATCAGCACCCAGAAGCTGCACGCCCGGGGGCCGATGGGCCTGCCGGAGATGACGTCGACCAAGTACGTCGTCACCGGGGACGGGCACGTGCGCTGAGCCGCCGCCGGGGCGCGCGCGGGGGACCGCTAGGATCGCGGCCATGCAGTCGCTGATCATCCTCGCCTCCGAGGCCGCCGAGGAGCACCACGTCGACCACGCCCTCTCGTGGGGCATCGGGGTGCTGACCCTGGCCATCCTCATGGGCCTCCTGTTCGCGCTCCTCGCCTTCGGCGGCGGCCGCGAGCACAGCTGAGCACCTCCTCCGAGGTGACTCGGTGACGCCGTGGGGGAGGACCCCGTGAGCTCGTCCGTCGACCGACGTCGCGTCGGCGTCATGGGCGGCACGTTCGACCCCATCCACCACGGCCACCTCGTCGCGGCCTCCGAGGTCCAGCACTGGTTCGACCTCGACGAGGTCGTCTTCGTGCCCACCGGCGACCCCTGGCAGAAGGCCGACCGCGACGTCACCGGGGCCGAGCACCGCTACCTCATGACGGTGATCGCGACCGCGTCCAACCCCCGCTTCACCGTCAGCAGGGTCGACATCGACCGCCCCGGTCGCACCTACACCGTCGACACCCTGCGCGACCTCCGAGCGGCGTTGCCCGACGCCGAGCTCTACTTCATCACCGGCGCCGACGCCCTGGCCGAGATCTTCACCTGGCGCGACGCCGACGAGCTCTTCGAGCTCGCCCAGTTCGTCGGGTGCACCCGTCCCGGCTACGAGATGGACCCGGCCACGCTGGCCTCGATCCCGGCCGACCGCGTCACCATGGTCGAGATCCCGGCCCTGGCGATCTCCTCGACCGACTGCCGTCGTCGCCACGAGCGCGGGGAGCCCGTGTGGTACCTCGTCCCGGACGGTGTGGTGCAGTACCTCACCAAGCACGACCTCTACCCGCCCGCCCACGACGCCGGAGAACCCGGCCCCACGGGAGCAGCATGACCGCCACCGACCACGCCCTCGAGCTCATCGTCACCGCCGCCCGCGCCGCCGGTGAGAAGAAGGGCGAGCAGATCGTCGCCTTCGACGTCTCCGAGCAGCTCGCCATCACCGACGCCTTCCTCATCATCTCCGCCTCCAACGAGCGTCAGGTCGGCGCCATCGTGGACGCGGTCGAGGACGCCCTGCGCGAGGCCGGCGCCAAGCCGATCCGCCGCGAGGGCCAGCGCGACGGCCGATGGGTGCTGCTGGACTACGGCGACATCGTCGTCCACGTCCAGCACGAGGAGGAGCGGCAGTTCTACGCCCTCGAGCGGCTGTGGCGCGACTGCCCGGCCATCGAGCTGCCGGAGGACGTCACCCGCTCGTGAGCGGACCCGACGCCCACGGGCGGCGCCTGGTGCTGCTGCGCCACGGCCGCACCGCCCACAACCACGCGCGGCGCATCCAGGGCCAGCTCGACGTCCCCCTCGACGACGTCGGCCACCAGCAGGCCGCCGCCGTCTCGCCGGCCATGGCCGCGCTCGCGCCGGCCGCCGTCTGGGTCTCGGACCTGCTGCGCACCCGCCAGACCGCGGAGCCGGTCCTGGCCGCGTGCGGCCGGGCTGCGTCGTACGACGCGAGGCTGCGGGAGTTCCACCTCGGCGAGCGACAGGGCCTCTCCCACGAGGAGTACGCCGCGCAGCACCCCGAGGAGTTCGCCCGCTTCCACCAGGGCGACTTCGACGTCGTCCCGGGCGGGGAGTCCACCGAGGCCGTCCGTGCCCGGATGGTCGGGGCGCTCACCGAGCTGCTGGCCTCCGTGGCGCCCGGTGAGACCGCCCTGGCCGTCTCCCACGGCGCCGCCATCCGCGTCGCCACCGTCGGGCTCCTGGGCTGGCCCACCGAGCAGGTCCACTCGCTGCGCGGGCTCGGCAACTGTGGCTGGGTGGAGCTCCTCGAGCAGCCCGAGACCGGGCGCCTGCGGCTGCTGGCCTACCACCGCACGGCGTGACGACGCACCGGTCGCACCCCGATTTCGCGTTGCCGACACCGGTCGGCTACTGTTCCGCAGGTCGCTGGAACGGGCTCTAGCCCGGACCGGCACACCACCTGGGGGTGTGGCGCAGCTGGTAGCGCATCTGCATGGCATGCAGAGGGTCAGGGGTTCGAGTCCCCTCACCTCCAC
>JAYYWX010000171.1:0-16959 GCA_036341255.1 Actinomycetota bacterium
CTCACCACCGGGGGCCTAGGTTGTGGGCATGGAGTTCCGCTACCTCGGCAACAGTGGTCTGAAGATCTCGGAGATCACCTACGGCAACTGGCTCACCCACGGCTCGCAGGTCGAGAACGACGCGGCCACCGCGTGCGTGCGCGCTGCGCTCGACGCGGGCATCAGCACCTTCGACACCGCCGACGTCTACGCCAACACGAAGGCCGAGACGGTGCTCGGCGAGGCGCTGAAGGGCGAGCGGCGCGAGTCGCTGGAGATCTTCACCAAGGTCTACTGGCCGACCGGCCCGGGCGGGAAGAACGACACCGGCCTCTCCCGCAAGCACATCATGGAGTCGATCAACGGCTCTCTGACCCGACTGCAGACCGACTACGTCGACCTCTACCAGGCGCACCGCTACGACACCGAGACGCCGCTGGAGGAGACGATGCAGGCCTTCGCCGACGTCGTGCGGCAGGGCAAGGCGCTCTACATCGGTGTCTCAGAGTGGACCGCCGACCAGATCCGCGCGGGCCATGCGCTCGCGAAGGACCTCGGCATCCAGCTGATCAGCAGCCAGCCGCAGTACTCCATGCTGTGGCGGGTCATCGAGGGCGAGGTCGTGCCCGCGTGCGAGGAGCTCGGCGTCTCCCAGATCGTGTGGAGCCCGATCGCCCAGGGCGTCCTCACCGGCAAGTACCAGCCCGGTCAGGCTCCCCCGGCCGGCTCGCGCGCCACCGACGACAAGGGCGGCGCCGACATGATCAAGCGCTGGATGGACGACGACCTGCTCACCCGCGTCCAGCGGCTCCGCCCGCTCGCCGACGAGGCCGGCCTGAGCATGGCCCAGCTCGCCGTGGCGTGGGTCCTGCAGAACCCCAACGTCGCCTCCGCCCTGGTCGGCGCCTCGCGCCCCGAGCAGGTCGAGGACAACGTCGCCGCCGCCGGCAAGAAGCTCGACGCCGACCTGATGAAGGCCATCGACGACGTGCTCGGCGACGCGGTCATCGACGACCCGGGCATGACGGCCCAGACGGCTCCGAGGACCCGCGTCGTCTGAGCCGGTCGGTCAGGAGGCCTGCTGCTGCTCTCGCGCGAGGTGCTGCTCGCGCGGCAGCGGGCGTCCGAGACGGGCGAAGGCCTCCTCCACGGTCACCGTCTCCTCACGCTCGGGCCTGACACCGAGCACCGCAGGAGCCAGCACGGGGTAGGCCCGGGGAGCCGCCGCCTCGAGCACCCGGGCGAGCACCTGCGGTCGCCGAGCGGCGAGGGCCAGCACCGGACGCAGCACAGCGGTGGTCAGGGCGTCGACCACGGGGCCCTGCCGGGTGCCGATGGCCTCGCGCATCCAGCGGGGCAGCGTCGCCACCGTCGCCCGCCGCAGCAGCGTGTGCACCACGGGCCCGAGGACCCGCCACCGGCCCGGCAGGCGGCTGGCGAGGTGCGCGCCGTCGAGGACCAGCCGGGCGTGCTCCACGGCGACCTCGCTCACCACCAGGGCGGGTCGCACCCGGTCGTAGTAGGCGCGCATCTGCGCCCGGTCGCGAGGCACGTCGTCGGGGTCGATGGTCTGGAACCCCGCCGCGAGCAGGCACTCGGCCCAGTACTGCCGCTCCTCGGCCTCACTGAGCGGACCTGGACCGAACCGCTCGTAGACGTGCAGCACCGACTGCCACTGGGTCAGGTGGATCCACAGCTGCCCGGCGGGGTCGTTCGGGTCGTAGCGCTGCCCCGTCACCGGGTCGGTGCCGCCGACGCGGGCATGGATGCGCACCAGCGAGTCGGCCATCCGCGCGGCGGTGGCGCTGTCACCGAGCACCAGGGCACCGGCGTACTCCAGGGTGCGGTCGTAGCGGTCGGTGGCGCGCTGGCGCAGTGAGCCGGTGCCGGCCACGGAGGCCACGACCAGCGGGTCGAACATCTCCACCAGGGCGGTGCGCGCGAAGCCGACGGTCATCGACGTCGGGTAGCGGTAGACCTTCCAGGTCACGGAGTCGGGTCCGAAGATGCCGTGGTCGAGGGGCTGCAGGACTGTGCGCGTCATGCAACACAGATTGATACATCTGTTGCATGCCGTCAAGAGACCTCGCTCACCCCAGCAGCAGCGGCACCAGTGTCCGGCGGGCGTAGTCCCGAGCACCGGCCTGGGTCCGCACGTCGATCGCGTGCTGGGCCGGGAGCAGGACGAAGGAGGCGAACAGCCGGGCCATCGTCTCCCCCACTGCATCGGGATCCAGGTGGGTGGCGCGTCCGGCGTCCTGCAGGCGGCGTACGCCGGTGGCCGCGAACGTGCTGCCCATCCTCAGCAGCGCGGCGTCGTCGGCCAGACCCGCCGCGATCAGGTCCTGCGGCTCGTGCTCGGCGGTACGTCGGACGACCGGGTGCGCCTCGGCCAACCGCAGCGCGGCGGCGAAGCCCTCGACCAGCTGCTCCACCGGGTCCTCGAGCCCGTCGATGGCCTCGAGGATCCCTCGCGCCATCCGCTCCCCCTCGCGCAACGTCATCGCGTGCAGCAGCGCGTCGCGGTCACCGAAACGCCGGTAGACCGTGACCCGGTTGACGCCGGCACGTCGCGCCACCGCGTCGATGGTCAGCTCGCCGATGCCCTGCGCGGCGCACGTGGCCACCGCCGCATCGAGGATCTTCGTCGCCGTCGCGTCCTCGGGCAGGCCGGTGGCCCCGCCCGCGAACGCCTGACCGAGCACCGCTCCCAGATCCACGGGAGCAGCCTAGTGACGAGCCCGCGCCGCCGGCGGGCACCTCCTGGCGGACGGTCGGTGCCGCCTCACAGGATGTAGAGCATCTCCTGGTAGGTCGGCAGCGGCCACAGGTCGTCGGCCACCAGGCCCTCGAGCTCGTCGGCGGCCTCGCGGACCGCAGCCATGGCGGGCAGCACCGTGTCGCGGCAGTACGCCGCCTCCTCGATGCCCTCGTGCTCGTGGGCGCCCTCGATAGCCGACGACAGCGCTGCGAGCCCGGCGCGGAGCGCGGTGAGGGGCCTGGTGACGGCCTCCAGCGTGGAGGTGTCGGCCTCGACCCCGGCTGCCTTGAGCGCCGCGACGTTGGAGGCCAGCTCGGTCTGGTAGCGGATGGCCGCCGGCAGCACCGTCGTCGAGCCGATCTCCAGGGTCAGGTTGGCCTCGACCCCGACGGTCATCACGTACTGCTCGATGCCGACCTCGTAGCGGCTGTGCATCTCGCGCTCGTTGAAGACGCCGTACTTCTCGAACAGCTCCAGCGCCTCGGGCGTGACGAGCTCGGGCAGCGCGTCGACGGTCGTGCGGAGGTTCTTCAGGCCCCGCTGCTCGGCCTCGACCTGCCACTCCTCGGAGTAGCCGTTGCCGTTGAAGATCACGGCCCCGTGCTCGGAGATGATCGAGGTCAGCAGCTGCTGCACGGCCTCGTCGAAGTCGGTGCCGTCGGCCACGGCGGCCTCGAGCACGGTGGCGCAGTGGTCGAGCGCCTCGGCCATGATCGTGTTGAGGATGACCATCGGGCCGGCGACGGTCTGCAGCGAGCCGGGCGCACGGAACTCGAAGCGGTTGCCGGTGAAGGCGAACGGGCTGGTGCGGTTGCGGTCGCCCGGGTCCTTGCTCAGGTCGGGGAGGGTGTCGACGCCGATCATCAGCGTCCCCTTCTCCTTCGAGCGGGTGGCGCCGCCCTTCGCGATCTGGTCGAAGACGTCGGCGAGCTGGTCGCCGAGGAAGATCGAGATGATCGCGGGCGGGGCCTCGTTGGCGCCGAGGCGGTGGTCGTTGGACGCCGAGGCCACGGACACGCGCAGGAGACCGCCGTACTGGTGGACCGCGCGGATGACCGCGGCGCAGAAGACGAGGAACTGCGCGTTCTCGTGCGGGGTGTCCCCGGGCAGCAGCAGGTTGCCCTGCTCGCTGTTGCCGATCGAGAAGTTCACGTGCTTGCCCGAGCCGTTGACGCCCGCGAAGGGCTTCTCGTGGAACAGGCACTCCATCCCGTGCTTCTTGGCGACCGCGCGGAAGGTCGTCATGGTCAGCTGCTGATGGTCGGAGGCCTCGTTGGCCCGCTCGAACATCGGCGCCACCTCGAACTGTCCGGGCGCGACCTCGTTGTGCCGGGTCTTGGCCGGGATGCCGAGCTTGAACAGCTCCCGCTCGGTGTCCATCATGAAGCCGAGCACCCGCTCGGGAATCGCCCCGAAGTAGTGGTCGTCGAACTCCTGGCCCTTGGGCGGCTTGGCCCCGAAGAGCGTGCGACCGGCGTTGAGCAGGTCTGGTCGGGCGTGGAAGAAGTGGCTGTCGACCAGGAAGTACTCCTGCTCGGGGCCACAGAAGGCGACGACGTTCTCCGGCTCCTCGTGCCCGAAGAGGGACAGCACCCGCTTGGCCTGCGCCGACATGGCCTGCTGGCTGCGCAGGACCGGCGTCTTGTGGTCCAACGCCTCGCCGGTCATGGAGATGAAGATCGTCGGGATGCACAGCGTGTTGCCGTTGGGGTTCTCCAGGACGTACGCCGGACTCATCACGTCCCAGCCGGTGTAGCCGCGCGCCTCGAAGGTGTTGCGCAGCCCGCCGTTGGGGAACGAGCTCGCGTCGGGCTCGCCCTGGACCAGCGTCTTGCCGGAGAACGACGCCAGCGCGGTGCCGTCACCGACCGGGTCCAGGAAGCTGTCGTGCTTCTCCGCAGTCAGGCCGGTCAGCGGGTAGAACACGTGCGCGTAGTGGGTCGCGCCCTTCTCCAGCGCCCAGTCCTTCATCGCCGAGGCGACCGCGTCGGCCACGGCCGGGTCCAGGGGCGCGGACTTCTCGATCGTGGTCAGCACCGACTTGTAGACCGACTTCGGCAGCCGCTTCTGCATCACGGTGAGGCTGAAGACGTTCTCGCCGAAGATCTCCCCCGGCTCCTCGCCGGGGTCGAAGGTGAACGGCGGCGGCGTGCATGCCTGGACGGCGGCGATGGCCTGCAGGCGAGCCGGGTTGGACGTCATGGTGGTGCTCCCTCAGCCGTGGCGCGCGGCGCCTTCCTTCCCCGAGACCGTGGACGCGAGGCTAGGCCCCCCGCGTGTCGCGCCCGTTTCCGCCAGGTTGCCGTGAACGGCCTCACCCGTTCGTGCGCATGGGGCGCCGGCGGGTCGGGCACCGGGAGAGGAGACACCTCCCCGACCGAAGGAGCACTGCCATGAAGCTCGACCAGGTCCGCCCGGTGTTCGACGCCGAGGGTCCGTTCACCACCGTGCGATGCGACGTCTCGCGGCACACCGAGCACTCCGCCCACGACATCGAGGTCCGCTGGGAGTCGCTCGTCAAGGAGCTCGACGCCGAGGGTGCACCGCCCGAGGACGTCGCGGCCGCCGGGGATCGGCTGCTCGCCGACACCCACGCTGTCGGGTCCTGGGAGCGGACCGTCGTCGTCTGCGGGGGCGAGGTGCTCATGGACGACCTGCGCCCCGCACGCCAGGAGGACCTCGCGGTCGCCACCCACGGCCTCCTCCCCGACCTGGCCGACTGGGCGGCCGAGGCCTCCGACCGGCTGCCCTTCGTGCTGGCGGTCATCGACCGCGAGGGCGCCGACGTCTCGGCGTACCACGGATGGCACGGCGAGGCCGAGATGCGCGACGTCGAGGGCGAGACCCACCACCTGCACAAGGTGCCGGGCGGCGGCTGGTCGCACCGGCGCTACCAGCAGACGACCGAGGACGCCTGGCACGCGAACGCGAGCGAGGTCGCCGAGGAGGTGGTGGGCCTGGTGAAGGCGCACCGCCCGCGTGTCGTGCTGCTCTCGGGTGAGCCCGGCATGCGCGCCGACGTGGCCGAGCAGGTCGCCGCGACCCTCCCGGTCGACTCCCCCACCGCCGTGCACCAGCTCGAGTCCGGGGCCCGTTCCGAGGGTGCCTCCACCGAGGCGCTGTGGACCGAGGTGCGCGCCGTCCTCGACGCCGAGCGCGTGGCCGACGAGCAGCTGCTCGTCGAGCGCGTCGCGCGGGCCCGTGCGCACGACGCCGCTGCCATCGGGGTCCGCGAGACCCTCGCCGCCCTGGCCGAGTCGCGGGTCGAGACCCTCCTGATCGCGTCCGGGAGGCACCCGCACGAGGAGGTGAGGGTGGACGACCACCCGGGCCTCCGGCTGCCCGACCACCCCGCCGCCGAGGACGTGCTCCCCGGCGACCTGGCCGTCGTCGCCGCGGCCTGCCTCACCGACGCCTCCATCGAGGGCGTGACGCCCGAGCTGCTCGCCGACCTGCCGGGCGCCGACTGGTGCGCGGCACTGCTGCGCTGGGAGGAGCCGGTCAGCCCGGCGTAGCCGCGTCGCGGATCGGGGTGATCCAGGACTGGTGGGTGGTGCTGTTCTTGGTGATGGCCAGCAGCTCGTCCATGTGCGGCTCGAGACCTGTCACCTTGTCCAGCGGGACACCGATGATGAGCTGGAAGCCCAAGCCCTTCCACGCCCGCACGGCACGGCCGGCGAACTCGGAGTCGGCCTTCACGAAGCCCTCGTCGAGGAAGACCGGCGCGAAGCGGGGCCGCGAGCGCAGCTCGTCGCCGAGGCGGAAGCGCAGCGCGGAGCCGACGATGAAGGCCACCAGCTCCTGGCTCTCACCACCGCTCTTCTCCCCCAGCGTCCGGTACGTCGCCTTGAGCTCGCCGGTCAGTGAGTCGTAGCGCTCGGCGCTGATCTCCACGTGCCGGCGCACGTCGAGCAGCCGGTCACGGTCGGTCGAGGACGACGCCATGTCGCCGACCTGGGTGGGCACCCGCAGCTGGTCCATGAACCGGCTGAGCTCGGTGAACCGGCGCTCGAGGTCGTCCTCCCCCAGCTCGCCCGTGGTGCCGGCCGCCAGCCGGCGCAGGTCCTTCATGAAGACCTGCACGTGGGCGGGCGCCAGACGGCGCAGCCGGATGCGGAGCCGGTCACCGACGCCGCCGAACTCCAGGCGCCGCAGGATCGCATTGATCGGCTCGAGCCGGTCCTCGATCTCCTCGACCGAGGCCGCCATCGCACCGACCAGCGGCACGAGGTCCTGACCGCTCCACTCGGTGAGCCGGCGCCGCCACTCGGCACGACGCTCGGCCAGGCCGGTGCCGCGGACCTCCTCGAGGATGCGGGCGTAGTCGGGGTAGGACGCAGCGGTCGCCCCGAGGTTGGGCGAGTCCCACTGCATCTTGTAGACCCGGAAGATCCCGGCCAGCTCCTCCTCGACCCGCGTCAGCTCGGTCTCGGCGTCGACCACGGCCTCGCGCAGCCGCTCGGCCAGACGCTGGGAGGTCTCGGTGAACCGCTCCAGGTCGTCGGGGTCGCCGGGCGCGGCCGCGGCGGCGAAGTCGGCGGCCAGCGCGGCGTCCTGCTCCTCGGTGAGCGTGACCCGCCCCGAGCGCTCCATCGCCTCGAGCCGGTCCGTGACGAGGTCCTCGTCGTCGACCAGCCGGGCGTGCTCCTCGCCCAGCTCGCGGGCGCGCGCCTCCAGGCCGAACCGCTCACGGCGCACCTCCTCCAGACGACCGGTGAGCTCCTCGATCTGGCGCTGCAGCGCGTGCAGCTGGTCGTCGGCGCCGAGGATCTCCTGGCGACGGGCCTCCAGCTCGGCGATGCGCCGGTCGCTGCCGTCGACGTCGAGGTCGTCGAAGCGCGCCGCCACGATCGCGTCGTACGACGCCCGCTGCTGCTCCAGCAGTGCACTGCGCCGGTCGAGCTCGGCGACCTCCGCGTCGACCGCGTCCAGCTGCTCCTCCAGCGCGGCCAGCTCGGCGTCGATCTCGGCGACCGCCTCCTCACCGGAGAACCCGATGATCGAGCGCGTGTCACCCCGCCCGTGGGTGCCCCGTCGTCCCTGGCGGGTCTGACCGGCCTCGGTCACCCGGAACCCGCCACCCGCGAGTCCGGCGGCGTCCTCAACGCACAGCGCGTTGCGCGACGGCTCGCCCACGTGCGCCTGGACCCAGCCGGAGAACGGCGAGTCCTGGAAGAGCAGCTTCCCGGCGACCCGCTCGGGGTCGGCCGGGCCGAGGTCGGGCAGGTGCAGCTCGACACCCTCGAAGACCAGCCGGCCGCGCAGCCGCAGGCCGTCGATCGCGGAGGAGAACTGCTCGAGACGATCCAGCGGGACCAGCAGCATCCGGGCGCTCGCGCCCAGCACCGTCTCCACGGCGGTGCGCCAGCGCGCCTCCTCGGGCGCCACGTCGATCAGCTCGGCCACGAAGGGCAGCTCGGTGGCAGGGATGCCGCCGGCGCGCGACACCTCGTCGCGCAGCTCGTGCATGCGGGCCGGCAGCCGGCCGCCCCGGCTCTCCAGCGAGGCCCGCTCGCGACGCAGCTCGGCCTGCCGCTGGCTCAGGGGGAAGCGACGATCGCGGGTCACGTCGCGCTCCCGGCGCACCCGCTCCTGCTCGCGCTCCCAGCCCGAAAGCCACTCGCGGGCGTGCAGCTGCAGCACCGTGAAGGCCTCGACCGACATCAGCGCGTCGCCCAGGTCGGGGGCCTCGGCGTCGGTGACTCCGACGACCGGCAGCAACCGCTGCTGCAGCAGCTCGCGGCGCGCGAGACGGTCCTCGCGGACGACCTGCTCCTGCTCGATGGACTGCCCGATCCCCTGGATGGTCGAGCCGCCCGCGGCACGGTGCGCGGCCTTGGCGGCCTCCAGGTCCGAGGCCAGGTCGCGCTCCGCGGACGTGGAGGCCGCCAGCTCGGCCGTGGCCCGCTCGCGCGCGGCGCGGTTGGTGTCGACGGCGTCGCGGATCAGTCGGTGGTGGGTGCGCAGCAGCCACTGCCGCAGCGGGGTGTCGCCGCTGGCGGCGACCCCGTAGGAGTCGAGCTCGGCCAGCCGCGCGGTGGCGCGGACCTGCCGGTCGTGGAGGTCGGTGATGGGGCCGAGCACCTCGAGCTTGCGTTCCTCGGTGCGCATCGCGGAGTAGGCGGCGTCGAGGTCGTCGAAGTGCTCGATGGCCCGGTCGGCGGCGGCGTAGGTGGTGGGCCGCTCGAGCACCATGTCCTTGTAGAGCTCGTCGACGCTGCGCACCTGGTTGCCGGCCTGGATCCGCGCCAGCAGCCGCAGCGCCTTGGCGCCGTCGCCGCCGGCCCCGATGCCGAGCCGGGCGTGCAGGACGGCCGAGAACTCGGCGTACGTGCGGTGGACGCGGACGCCCGGGAAGAGCTTCTTGAGCGTGTTGGCGTGGAAGCGGTCGGCGACCGCCGCCTCCAGCACCTGCAGGGACAGCGCGCCCTCGTGGGTCACCAGCTGCATCTGGACGTCGGCCGAGCGCGCCGCACGACGCGGGACGTAGTAGGTGCGCAGCGCGGTGAACCGCCCGCCCCGGTCGTTGACGAAGGTCATCGCGACCGCGCCCCAGGTGTCACCGCCCTTGCCGCGCAGCAGCTTCTCGATCGGCCGGCCGGTGCGCGGGTCGTCGACGACGTCGACGGCACCGCGCAGGTAGGACAGCAGGTTGCGCTGGCCGACGCCGCGCGCTCGACCGGCGACGGCGTCGTTGGAGGCGCCGTTGAACTTGGTGTCCGAGGGCATCATCAGCGCGGTGTAGGCGTCGAGGATGGTGGACTTCCCGACGCCGGAGGCGCCGGAGATCATCGTGGCCTCGCCGCGCAGCGGGACGGTCGTCAGGCCCCCGAAGCCGCCCCAGTTGACCAGCTGCATCAGCGCCGCGCGCCACTGCATGGTGTCGTCGGCGGGCAGCGAGACGGTCTGCTCGGTGAACAGGCCCTCGCGCTCGGTCTCCTCGACGCTCACTCGGCGTCCTCCTCGATCAGCATGCCGTCGGTGTCGTCGGCGGCGCCGGGCTCCGGCTCGTCGGCCCGTACGTCGGAGGGCTGGTCCTCGCCGCCCGCGACGACTCCGCCCCCGTTGGCCTCGCCCCCGTTGGCCTGGCGCAGCTGCTCGAGCAGCTGCTGCAGCAGCTCCAGCGGCAGCAGCGGCTCGACGGCCTCGCTGATCTCGAACCGGTCCTCGGAGGCCGTCGGGATGAGCAGACCGGCCTTGGCGACGCTGGTGAAGGCGTTGCGTGCGCGCTTCTCGTCGCCGGCCTCGTCGGTCGCGTGCGCCGGACGGAAGGTCGCGACGTGGTCGAGCACGTCGTCGCGGTCGATGTAGACCCGGGCGTCGCCGCCGGCGTGACCCGCGCGCAGCCGGTCGCGCAGGTGCACCAGCACCAGCGTCTCCTCGCGCGACCAGGCGGCGTCGTAGAGCAGCGTGGGCAGCCGGGCGCCGGCCTCGGAGACGGCCTGGCGCTTCCAGGCGACCTCGCGGGTGCGGTCGATCGCCAGCTCCAGGAACAGGTCGTTGAGGCGGGAGCGGATGACCCGCTCGTGCTCGACCAGCACGGTCCAGTCGCGCGGGTGGGTGCGCGCGGAGATGAAGCGCGACTTCAGCAGGGTGACCAGCGCCAGCCGCTGGGCGTGCTCGAGGCCGCCCTCGTCGCCCTCCCACAGCGACACCGAGGTCGCGTCCTCGGGTGCAGGGTCGGGCGCGAGGTCGGGCGTCGGGTCCAGGTCGGTGGTCACGGCTGGTCCTCCACGGGCGGGTCGGGCTGCAGGTCGGGATCGGGCACGGGGGTGCGCGGGACGTCGAAGGTGCGGTGGGTGCCGTCGGGCCGGACCGCGGCGTAGGCCTCGCCCTCCTCGGACCCGGGCTCCTGCTCCAGCCAGCCGAGCTCGGCGGCGAGGTGGAGCAGGCCCAGGATCTCCACGGGGCGGCGCAGCGACGGCTCGAGGGCGCCGAAGAACGAGCCCATGGAGCCGACCGGCACCAGCTGGGAGCGGGCCTCGTCCAGGCGTCCGCGGAGCACCGAGAGCTGGGGGCCGCCCTGGGCCTTGAGCTCCTCGAGCGTCAGGCGCGGCGCGTCGTCGGGGTCGGGGGCTGCGATCGGCTCGGGCAGCCGGTCGTCGGCGGGGTCGTGGAAGCGCTCGCGCAGGTGCTCCACCGTCACCCGGGCCGGCAGCAGCGGCAGGTCGATGCTGGCGCGCGGGCCGGTGGTCGCCATCCACGTCATCAGCTCGGACTCGACCTGGCGCAGGGTCTGCTCCAGCTCGCGGTCGCGGGCGACGTCGTGGGAGACGATGTACTCCTTCAGCGTCGCAGTCACCCGCGAGCGCTGCGAGAGCACGCGGTCCAGCCCGTCACGCACCAGGCGCACGGTGCCGCGCAGCTCGGCCCGGTCGGCCTCGCCCAGCAGCCCCTCCGAGAGCGGGTGGTCGAGCAGGTCCCCGAGGTCCTCGCGCAGCTGGGTCACGGTCGCGTCGTCACGCAGCAGCGCGAAGGCACCCTCGAAGGCCCTGCCCTCGTGGGTGGCGGTCATCAGCGCGTCGGCGCGCGCGAGGTAGTCGTCGATGACCTCGCCGGCGGGGCGGTCCTCGGCACGGAAGGCGGCCAGGATCTCCGAGCGGATGGTCGCGAAGCGCTCCTCGACCCGCGCGAAGTCGCTGGGCAGCGCGGAGACCAGCGACATCAGCTCGGTGTAGCCCTCGAGCATGAAGTCCTCGGTGGCACCCACCAGCTCGGCGCCGTCCACGAGCCGGTCGCGCTCGGCGGTGAGCCGCGCGATCTCGGCGTTGAGGATGCCCACCCGGCTCGAGCGGTCGGGGTTGGCCTCGGAGTTGAAGCGACGCACCGTGGTGAGGATGGTGGCGATGCGGTGCTCGGAGAGCGTGGCGCGGTCGCGGGTGAGGTTCTTGACCAGCTCCAGGGCCTGCTGGGCGTGCGAGGTGAGCGCGTAGACCTCCTCGCCGGACTCGTCCAGCGAGCGCACCAGCCACTGCCCGCGCATCCAGCGCTGGCACAGGTCGCGTCCCGTCCCGGTCGGGACGTCGGCGTCGGGGTCCTTCCGGAACACCGCGAGGTGCTCCTCGACCTGCGTGTGCAGCCGCGCCGTCGGGATCGGCTTGTTGTCCCGCCCGAAGGCCGCCCGGAAGATCGTGATGACCACCGGCGCCTGCCGCTGGTGGAGCAGGGTGAGGGTCGGGCGGGCGAACGCGGCGCTCACGCGCGCGAGCTCGGAGGCGATGTAGGAGCCCTCGCTCACTGACCCTCCCCGTGCGGCTGTCCGGACACCGACGGGCAAGCATCCCAGACGCCACCCCCACGGGTGGGATCCGGGCGGTGGTCAGGACCTGCTCAGGGCACGAGCACGTCGTCGATCGGTCGACGCGGCGAGGCCGGCAGGCGGCTGGTCGAGGTGTGTGGCCAGCCCAGCCTCAGCAGGACCTGGGGCTGCACGGCGAGGCCCAGCACCCCCGAGCGCAGCTGCTCGCGCACCTCCGGCTCCTCCACCGGCAGGGACAGCGGCACCCCGCCGAGTCCCTCCGAGACCGCCCCGAGCCACACCGCGCTGAGCGCCTCACCGGCGGTGAGCCAGCCCGCGCGGGTGTCGTCGTCGTGGCAGATCGCCAGGACCGCCGCCCGTTCGGCGACCGCCTCGGCGCCCTCCGCGGGCGACCCGTCCAGCGCGCCGGCACCATCTCGACCACGGCCGAGCGGGTCGACGACCCGGTCCGGCACCAGGGCGGCCGGCACCCCGTCGTACGAGCGCGGCTCGACGGCCCACCAGCGGGCGTGCTCTCGCTCCACCATGCGGCGCGAGGTCTGCAGCACGCTCGCGGTCGCGACCAGGTGCTCGACGGCCACCCGCTGCCGCACGTCGAGCACCACGGTCGGCGCCCCCATGTCGCCGGAGACCTCCGCGAGCCGGTCGAGCGTCGCGGTCGGCACCTCCCAGGAGCTGAACGGTCGACGGTCGGTGCGGCGGGTCATCAACGAGGCCAGGGCGATCCGCTCCTCCGGTCGGGACGGCGAGCGACCCTCGAGGTGCAGCCGGGCCACAAGGTCGGGGGCGCCGTCACCGGGGAGACGCTCCACACGGACCTCACGGTCGACCGAGCGGGCCGCGACCACGGCGTGGTGCAGCGCTGCCCCGAGGCTCAGCGTCATCAGCCGTCCTCGGGGGTCCACGCCGTGGAGCTGGCGGTCGTGGTCGGCGTACAGCTCCACCATGTGATCGGAGCGGATCCGCCACCGCCACGGCTGGGTGTTGTGCAGGCTGGGCGCCCGCATGGCCATCGCGACGATGCTGCGGGTGAGCCCGCGCTGTGGTGCCCTGCCGGTGACCTCGACTGCTGCCAACGTGACCATGACCGCCTCTCCGGAACCGGCTCCCCTCCGGTCCGGGACCAGCGTGGCGGGCCGCCGGCGCCGAGGCACGAGCCGGACGGCACGCTCGCGTGGGACCAAGGTCCCGCGCCGGTCGGCTCAGCCCATGAGGTCGTCGGAGAACGCCACCTCGTCGACCTCCCGCGGCGTCTGCACGACAGGGCCCA
The DNA here is from genome assembly GCA_036341255.1 of Actinomycetota bacterium. Classification (GTDB taxonomy): domain Bacteria; phylum Actinomycetota; class Actinomycetes; order Propionibacteriales; family Nocardioidaceae; genus Nocardioides. Next base: position 13,270 of record JAYYWX010000171.1, read on the forward strand.
CGCACGACGCTCCGTCCGACCCGGCGTCGGCCATCCGGAGCGTGGCCCGCACGGCGGTGCCACCGCCGAGGCAGACCTGCTCCGCGAGCGCGCGGGCCGTGGCCAGCTGGTCCCCGACGGGGACGACCCGCGAGACCAGGCCCGCCGCCAGCGCCTCGTGGGCGTCCAGGCGCCGCCCCGTGAGAACGAGGTCGTCGGCCAGCCGGCGGCCGACCACCTCGCGCAGCCGGCGCAGTCCGCCGTGCTCGGCGACCAGGCCCCGCCGGGTGGCGGTCATCTCGAAGGTCGCGGTCTCGTCGGCGACGACCACGTGGCAGGCCAGCAGCAGCTCGACCCCGGCGTCGCGGACCGATCCGGACACGGCAGCGACCACGGGTCGGTCCACGGGGCGGCCGGTCAGCCCGGCCACGCCGTGCGGCGGTGTGACGAGGGTGCCGCCCCACCCGATCTCGGCGGGGTCGAGCCCTTGGCAGAAGTCCGGGGCATCGGCGTGCAGGAGCAGCACGCGCAGGTGGGGGTCGGCCAGCCAGGCGGACACGACCTCGTCGCACTCGGCGTGCGCGCGGCGGTCGAGCAGCGGGCGCAGCAGCGCCACCTCGACCACCGGCCCGTCGACCGAGACCCGGATCCGGGTGTGCTCGCCGTCGAGGCGTGGCGGCCGCACCGGGTGCAGCCGGTCGAGCGTGGCCCGGGTCAGCGCCACGCGGTTGAGGTGGTCGACGTGGCGGACGTGCACCCGGCGCCCGATCGGCTCGACGTCCTCGTCGGCGAGCAGGTCCAGCAGTTCCTCGTCCGCAGCGGCGGTCGCCAGGAACCGGCGGCCGGCCAGGTCGCGGCAGACCAGCGCCGCGGTGCGGGAGCCGTCGCGCCGCGGCTCGACGCTGAAGGTCTCGACCACCGCAGGGCCGTCGGCGACCTCGGTCCACGGCACCCCGGGCGCCGCGTCGAGACCCGTCTGGAGCGCGGTCGAGTCGTCGGGGACCCACGGCCGGGGCCGGGCGGAGTAGATGCCCACGGCGTACTTGGAGAGCTGGCCGCCGTTGGCACCGACCAACCCGAGGGGGCCGGAGGCGCGGGGCTCGAGGCGTACCCGCCGCACGACCTCGGCCACGGCGTGCAACGAGTAGTTGCTGCCCGCACCGCCGAAGAACGGCAGCCCGCCGGTGAGCGTGAGCAGGCGCGAGTCCTCGGTGTCGAGGTCGAAGGCGTCGGTGACGGTGGTGATCGCGATCGGGAAGCAGCTGTAGAGGTCCATCGGACCGATGTCGGCCATCGAGGCGCCGGCCACGTCGAGCGCGTGCTCGACCGCGGCCACGGTGGCCGGGCTGCGGGAGAGGTCGGGTCGCGCGAGCATCGGCTGCTCGGAGAGGAAGGCGTGCCCGTGGAGGAAGACCCAGCGGTCCTCCGGCACCCCGAGGGCCCGGGCGGTGGCCACGGACGCGATGACGCACGCCGCGCCCTGGTTGACCTGGTCGCGCGCCACCATCAGCCGGCGGTAGGGGTCGGCGACCACCCGGTTGTCGGCGCTGACCGTCTCGATCTCCGCGGCGGTGCGCACGGTGGGCGCTGCCGCGTGCTCGCGCTCGGCGGCGACCTCGCTCATCGGCGCGAGGAGCGAGGCCATCTGCTTGGCGTAGGTGCGCCGGTCCAGGCCGAGCCGGTGCCGCCGCGCGTGCTCGAGCAGGGCGTACTGCACCGGCGCGTTCGTCATCCCGTGCAGCACCTGGTGCCGGGTGTTGACCAGGTGCGTGCCCCGCCCCCGGTCGACCTCGGGCCCGGTGACGTCCTCGGCGAAGTCCGGGCGCTCCCCGTCGGCCCCCGCACCCCGGGTGAAGTGCCGCGTGGTCGAGGTGACGTCGGCGCCGAAGACGACCGCCAGCGAGTGCTGGCCGTCCGCGATCCCCTGGCACAGCTCGTTGACCAGGCTCTGCGGGGTCTGCCCGCCCAGCGCGTCGTGCACGACGTACGCCGGCGACGCACCGACCCGGCGCAGCACCGCCCAGGGGTAGCTGGTCGGCGTCCCGAGTGGCGACCCGAACCCCATCGCCTCGAAGGAGCGCGTCATCACGGCCGCGTCGACCGCGGCGAGCACCCGCTCCGCCGTCGCACCGGTGTCCGCGACGGCAGCCAGCAGCGCGTCGGCGGCCAGCTGCGCCTCCGAGCGGGCGCGGTAGTCGGGCGAGTCGAGGGTCTCGGAGACCTCGCCGACGCCGATCAGCACCGGGGTGCTCGGCGGCAGGTCGGCGTGGCTCGGGGACGGACCCGACGAGGGCTCGGAGGACGCGTTCACAGGAAAACTAGAACACGTTCTCGTCCGGTCCCGCTAGCGACCCTCGTGCACGAACCGGCCGTCGGCGGTGACCGGGTGGTCCTCGTTGATGGCCACGACCGCGTCGGTCGGCCCGTCCTCGATCGCCGGACGCGGGTCGAGGTGGATGCCCGCGATCATGCAGCGCACCGACCCTCCGGCCAGCTCGATGGTCGGGATGTCGACGGCGAGGATCTCGCAGGAGCGCTCGATCACCTCGACCTGGTCGGGGCGCAGGCTGGCGCGCGCCCGTGCCGACATCGCCATCACCCGGCGGGCCCGGCCGTCGTCGTGCCTGCCGGCCAGCTCCACGGCGTTGCCGGCGAACTCCCGCACCTGCTGCTCGGTGATCTCCACCAGCGTCCGGCCCTGCACCGTCAGTCGCTCACGCACCTGCTCGCGGCGGCGCTCGTCGGGGATCATCTCCAGGGCCATCAGCGCCACGTCGGTGCCCACGCACCCCATCACGTTGGTGTGGTAGACCGGCACGCCGCCGGAGTCGACGGCGTCGAAGACCATCGGCTCGTAGGTGAAGTCGGTGCAGAAGCGCTCGAGCACGTGCGAGTCGGCGCGGTGGCTGCGGGCGACGTAGGCCACGCGGGAGAGGTGGTCCAGGACCATCGCGCCGGTGCCCTCGAGGAAGATGCCGTCGGGCTCGAGGCCGGAGTAGTCGATGATGGTCTGCACGCGGTAGTGCGACTTCAGCATCTCCAGCACGTCGCCGCGCCGCTCGTGGCGCCGGTTGGAGGCGTACATCGGGAAGACGCCCACGACGCCGCCGGCGTGCGTGGAGACCCAGTTGTTGGGGAAGACGCTGTCGGGCCGCGTGTGGTCGTGGTCCTCGAACACGTGCACCCGCACGCCGACCTCGCGCAGCGCCTCGGCGACGGCGTCCATCTCCGCGAGCGCGAGCTCGGACAGGCGGGCGGCGCTCTCACCGGCCGGCGCGTCGGCCTGGAAGGCGTTGTCGGCGGCGGTGGCGGGGTTGGGGAGGAAGCGCGTCGCGCGGATGAGGATCACGGCCGAGGGCGCTTGAGCAGTCACGGCCGGAGAGTAGGTCATCGGCAGGTGGGTGCGCACGGCGGCGAGTGCTGCCACAGTGCAGGCATGGCTCCCTCCCCCGGCTCCGTCCACCCCGCGGCCACGCCCGACGACTCCTGGCTGGCCACCGACCCGGCCTGGGCCGGCGTGCGTCAGGAGGTGATCGACGTCGACGGCCGCCCGGTCCGGGTGCTGCGTGCCGACGCGGCGGGGGCCGGCACGGGGCCGGGGGCACAGCCACAGCTGCTCGTCCACGGCCTGGGCGGGAGCGCCGCGAACTGGATCGACGTCATCGCTCCGCTGTCCCGGCGCGGCCCCGTCGTCGCCGTCGACCTGCCCGG